>CADEED010000020.1:0-16806 GCA_902826225.1 uncultured Pseudomonadota bacterium
CGACCACGCGGTCGATGGTCTTGGCGGCCGAGCTCGTGTGCAGCGTGCCGAACACGAGGTGGCCCGTTTCGGCGGCGGTCAATGCGAGACGGATGGTCTCGAGGTCGCGCATTTCGCCGACGAGCACGACGTCCGGATCTTCGCGCAACGCAGAGCGCAGCGCTTCCGAGAAACCCAGGGTGTCACGATGGACTTCGCGCTGGTTGATCAGCGAGCGCTTGCTCTCGTGCACGAACTCGATAGGGTCCTCGATCGTGATGATGTGGTCGGGACGATTGTCGTTGCAGTGGTTGACCATGCCCGCGAGCGTGGTCGACTTGCCCGAGCCCGTGGGGCCGGTGACGAGCACGAGCCCGCGCGGCAACATGCACAGGTCGCGGAAGATCTTGGGCGCGGCGAGGTCGTCGAGCGAGATGATCGTCGACGGGATGTTTCTGAACACGGCGCCGGCGCCGCGGTTCTGGTTGAAGGCATTGACGCGGAAGCGCGCGAGCTTGGGGATCTCGAACGAAAAGTCGGTCTCGAAGAACTCTTCGTAGGCCTTCCGCTGCTTGTCGTTCATGATGTCGTACACCATGCCGTGCACTTCCTTGTGGGTCAGCGCGGGCATGTTGATGCGTTTCATGTCGCCGTCGACCCGGATCATGGGTGGCACGCCGGCGGACAGGTGCAAGTCCGAGGCGTTATTCTTTACGGCGAAAGCGAGGAGCTGGGCGACGTCGACGGCCATGCGGTGTCCCTTGGAATACGCCGTTGAGTATAGCCCCGGGTGTCAGTGATCAATATGTTACCCCGTCCGCAGAATTGCTCGGATAGCGCGCGAGACGTGCAAAGCCGCATTGCCGACGCCGCCCGCGCCGCCGGACGGAATGTCGATTCCGTCACGCTTCTGGCCGTTTCGAAGGGACAGAGCAGCGCAGCAATTGACAGCGCCGCGAGCGCCGGAATCGAGCATTTCGGCGAGAACTTCCTGCAGGAGAGCCTCCCCAAGATCACCGCGCTCTCGGGGCGCGAACTGACGTGGCATTTCATCGGCAAGCTGCAGGCTAACAAGACGCGGCAGGTGGCCGAGAACTTCGCGTGGGTGCACGGCGTCGATCGTCTCAAGATCGCCGAGCGGCTGTCGGCGCAGCGCCCGTACCACGCCCCGCCCCTCAACGTCTGCCTCCAGCTGCACGTCGGTGGAGAGGCGTCCAAGGGCGGCGTCGAGGCCACGGAGATGGCCGCGCTCGCGCGCGCCGTCGCGGCACTCCCCAACATCAAGCTGCGCGGACTGATGTCCATGCCACCGGCCGAAACGGACGTCGCGCGGCAGCGCCAGTGGTTCCACGAGACGCGACAGGTGTTCGACTACCTGAACGAGAACGGGCTGCGGCTCGATACCCTGTCGATGGGGACCAGCAGCGATTTCGAGGCAGCGATCGCCGAGGGCGCCACGATCGTACGCGTCGGTACGGCGATCTTCGGTCCACGTCGGCAATAATCGACTCCCATGGCACTCAAGGCGGCATTCATCGGCGGCGGCAACATGGGCGGTGCGCTCGTGCGCGGTCTCATCGCCCGCGGCTGGCCGGCGCGAAACCTGAGCGTGGGCGAAACGGACCCCGCGAAGCGCACCGAACTCGAAGAACTCGGCGTCCGCGCGCTGGGCGACAACGCCGAGGCCGTCGCCGGCGCGGACATCGTCGTGGTCGCGGTGAAGCCGCAGGTCATGGGCGCCACCCTGCAACCGCTGGCCGGCGTCTTCGCGCAGCGCACGCCCGTCGTGCTGTCGATCGCCGCGGGCATCCGCATCGCCGACATCCAGTCCTGGTGCGGCCCGGGCGTCCCGGTGGTGCGCGCGATGCCGAACCGTCCCGCGTTGAACAACGCCGGTGCTTCGGGGATGTACGCGCCGCCGGGAACGAGCGAGCCGCATCGAAAGCTCGCGGCCGACGTGCTCGGCGCCGTCGGTACCACGGTGTGGGTGCCGGCGGAGGAACTCATCGACGTGGTCACCGCACTCTCGGGCAGCGGACCCGCGTACTTCTTCCTGCTCGCCGAACTCATGGCCGACGCCGCGGCCGGTCTCGGCATGGAGCGCCCCGCCGCGCGCGAGCTCGCCATCCAGACACTCTTCGGCGCGGGAAAGATGGCCCGCGACGGCGACGGCGATCTCGTCCGGCTGCGCGCCGAGGTGACGTCGAAGGGCGGGACAACCGAGGCGGCTGTCCGCGCATTCGACGCCGCGAATCTGCGTGTTATCGTCGCCGCCGCCCTGCAGGCCGCAACGGATCGCGGCCGCGAGTTGGCACAGACATTCGGTCAGCCGGGAAAATAGGCGTCGCGCATGGCAGCCCTCATCTTCATCGTCGATTCGCTCTGGTCGCTCTACGTCGGCGTGCTCGTCGTGCGCTTCGTGATGCAGCTCGTGCGCGCGGACTTCCGCAACCAGGTCGCGCAGGCCGTCGTCACCCTGACGAATCCCGTGATCCTGCCGCTGCGGCGTATCCTGCCGCCCCTCGCCAAGATCGACACCGCCTCGGTCGTCGCCATCCTGATCTTCACCGCCGGCAAGGTCGCGGTGCTGCGCCTGCTCGCGAACGCACCGATGCCCTCGCCGATCGGCTGGGCGATCCTGCT
This sequence comes from uncultured Pseudomonadota bacterium, assembly GCA_902826225.1. Classification (GTDB taxonomy): domain Bacteria; phylum Pseudomonadota; class Gammaproteobacteria; order Steroidobacterales; family Steroidobacteraceae; genus CADEED01. The sequence goes on from CADEED010000020.1 coordinate 2,623, forward strand.
GACGCTCGAGCTCGTGACGTCGGTGCTGTGGGTGTTTTTCTGGTGCATCGTGCTGCGCGCACTCATCGGATTTCTCTCGCAGGGCGCCTACACGCCGGTGACGAGCCTGCTCGAGTCGATCACCGAACCGATCCTGCGGCCTATTCGTCGCACCATTCCGTCTTTCGTCGGCGGATTCGATCTGTCGTTTCTGTGGGCGACCATCGCGATACAGGCGTTGATCATCCTGATCTCCACCAGCGTGCCGTTGCGCTTCTAGCCACACGCGCAGGAACGCCGCGCGGTAGCGCGCGCGGCAAGCCGCACCAATCACTTAAGCGATTCTTGCGACACCGCGTCGAAGCGCTGCCGCGCGCCCTCATGGCGAAGATTCGTACAGCGCGAACGCGTCACTTTCTCGCGACGACTCGCTGCACGCGAACGACGATGTGCGCCGGACCCTAGAAAACAAGGCATTTGCGACATACCCGTGCATGAAATATTCGTTTGCACGCGGGAAATGCTGTGATATGTTGCGCGCCGAATCGAATGCAGCTGAATATTTTTTCCGCTGCGCATTATTTCAACGAGGAGTTCGAGAATGGCAAAGAAAGGTGGCGCACCGACGAAGTCGGAAATCGTGGCCCAGATCTGCAAGGACGCCGAGCTGTCCCGCAAGCAGGTTGCCGCGGTGTTCGAGTCGCTCAACGGCCAGATCAAGAAGAGCCTGCGCGGTGGTGGCCTGTTCACGCTGCCCGGCTTGCTCAAGATGAAGGTCGTGAAGAAGCCCGCCACGAAGGCGCGCGAGGGCATCAACCCCTTCACGAAGGAGAAGATGGTGTTCAAGGCGAAGCCGGCCTCCAAGAAGGTCCGCGTTCTGCCGCTGAAGAGCCTCAAGGCCTTCGTGAACTGATCAGGGTGAATTGATCGCCCCTTGCCTCACGCGTGCCACGACGCGTGAAGCGACACAGAAGCCCTCGCATCGCACGGTGCGCGGGCTTTTGTGCTTAAGAAGGTTTGAAGAAGTCGAGGAGCAGCGGCTTGAGCTCGTGCAGCCGCCCGTGGAAGAAATGGCCCGCGCCGGCGAGTACGTGCAGCCGCGGCGCGTTCGTCTGCCGGGCCGCCCACTGCAGCACCGAGTCCGGCGGCACCACTTCGTCCGCGTCGCCTTGCGCGAGCAGCCATTCGCAGGCGGGCGCATCCACGTCGCCGAGATCGTAGCCCACGACGGGCGGCGCGATCGCCACGACCCTATCCGGCGACAGCCGGCCGGCGCCGCGCAGCGCCACGAACGCGCCGAACGAGAAGCCACCTAACCACAGCGCGGCGCCCGGAAACCGGCGCCGACCCTCCGCCACGACCGCCGAGAGGTCGTCCAGTTCGCCCCGCCCGGAGTCGAAGCTGCCGCCACTCGCGCCGACGCCGCGGAAGTTGAACCGGAATGCGGCCGCACCGCTCTCGACCATCGCGCGCGCGAGCGTGTGAGTGACCTTGTTGTCCATCGTGCCGCCCTTGAGCGAATGCGGATGGCAGGACACGCCGAACACGCGCGGACTATCCACTCCCTCGGGGGACTCCAGGCGCGCCTCCAGCGGGCCCGTGGGACCGGCCAGGACGAGGACCTCGCGACGGATCACGGCGCCTTGTAGACCGTGTCGTCCTTCATCACGAACGACACGCGCTCCATCGCGGTGATGTCCGCAAGCGGGTCGCCCGGTACTCCGACCAGCTCACCGAGCTTGCCAACCGCGATGCTGCCGGTGTCGTCGAGGCCGAGGAACTTCGCCGGCGCGCTGGTCGCGGACCGGATCGCCTCCATCGGCGGCATCCCGTTGTCGACCATGAGCTTGAACTCGCGGGCGTTGTCGCCGTGCTTGCTGACGCCCGTGTCCGTGCCGAACAGGATCCGCACGCCGGCCTTGTACGCCTGCGCGAACGTCGCCTGGATCTGCGGTCCGACGGCGAGCGCCTTCGGGCGGACGATGAGCGGGAAGAACGTCGGATCCTGCGCCTGCTGGTACACCCAGTTGCCGGCCGAGATCGTCGGCACGTAGAACGTCCCGCGCTCTTTCATGAGCTTGATGCCTTCATCGTCCAGGAAGGTACCGTGCTCGATGGTATCCACGCCGCCGCGCACTGCGCGCTTGATGCCCTCGGCGCCGTGCGCGTGCGCGGCCACCTTGAACCCGTAGTCGCGGGCCGTCGTGACCACGGCGCGCACTTCCTCCTCGGTGAACTGCGGGTTGGACCCGCTCTTCGCGATCGACAGCACGCCGCCGGTCGCGGTGATCTTGATGGTGTCGGAGCCGTCCTTGTAGCGCTGGCGCACCGCCTTGCGCGCGTCCTCGACGCTGTTGACCACACCCTCGCCCGGCCCCGGGTCGTGCTGGAAGCGGCGCGCCCAGCCGTTCGTGGGATCGGCGTGACCGCCGGTGGTCGCGATCGACTTCCCGGCCGCGATGATGCGTGGGCCCGGGACCTTGCGCGCGTTGATCGCGTTGCGCAGGGAGAGGGTCTCGCGGTACTCGTCCCCCAGGTCGCGCACCGTCGTGAACCCCGCGAGCAGCGTGCGCTGCGCGTGCACCACCGCGTCGATCGTGTAGTCGGCTTCATTCTGCTTGTACTCGTTGATCTCCGAATTCCGGCTGTACTCGCTGCCGAGGTGCACGTGCATGTCGAAGAGACCCGGCAAGAGGGTTCCGTTGCGCAGGTCGATCACGCGGTCACCGGCCGCCGCGGCGCGGAAACCGGGCTCGATGGCGGTGATCTTTCCCGCGTCGACGACGACGGTCTGGTCGGTCCTGACGGTGTCGGTGACGCCATCGACGACACGGCCGGCGTGAATGAGCGTCGCGGCCTGCGCCGCGCCGCAGAGAAACAGCGCGAGCGCAACGACCGTGTTCCGCACTACCGGATCTCCACCAGCTCGACGTCGAACACCAACGTGGCGCCCGGGGGAATCACGCCGCCCGCGCCGCGCGCGCCGTAGCCCATCTCGGGCGGGATCACGAGGCGGCGCTTGCCGCCGACCTTCATGCCGACGACGCCTTCGTCCCAGCCGCGGATGACATGGCCCGCGCCGACATCGAACTCGAATGGCTCGTTGCGATCGACCGAGCTGTCGAACTTTGCGCCCTTGTTCTCCGGTGCGGCCGTGTCGTACAGCCAGCCCGTGTAGTGGACGAGCGCGCTCTGTCCGGACTGGATTTCGGCGCCGCTTCCGGGCGTGAGGTCGGTCTTCTGCAGGGCCATGGGTTCGCTTCCTGTCGTCGGGGTGCTGGGGGCCGCCGCGGGGGCGGGCGCCGCGGCCGCCGATTCGGTGGTGGGAGCGTCCTTGGGAGCGCAAGCCATGAGCAGCAGGACGCTCAACGCCATCACCAGTGACTTCGCCGTCATCGCGGAACTCCCGTGTGCGGGGCCCGCATTATTGCAGACGCATCCAGAGTTTGTTCAACCGCTGCACGAATGCGCCCGGGTCGGGGAGCTGCTCTCCCTCGGCGAGCATCGCCTGCTCGTAGAGCACCAGCGCCAGGTCGCCGAACTCCGCGTCCTGCGAACGCTGCTCGAGGTACTTCACGACATGGTGGTCGACGTTGAGTTCCAGCACCGGCTTGCCGGCGGGCGCCTCCTGCCCGGCCGCCGCGAGCGCCCGCCGCAGGGGCGCGGACATGTCGTGCTCAGCGGCGACGAGCACAGCGGCAGAGTCCTTGAGCCGCGAGCTGACGCGGACTTCCGACACCCGCTCGCCCAGCGACTCCTTCACGCGCTTGAGCAGCGCTGCCGACTCGCTCAATTGCGCCTCGGTCTTCTCCTTGTCCGCGGCGCTCGCCAGTTCCCCGAGTTCGAGGTCACCACGCGAGGCGTCCTTGAGCTTCTTGCCCTCGAACGCCTGCAGGTGGTCCATGACCCATGCGTCGATGCGCCGCCCTAACAACAGCACCTCGATGTTGCGCGCGCGCAGGCCTTCGATCGCCGGGTGGCTGCGCGCGGCCGCGAGCGACTCGCCGACGACGTAGTAGATCTTGTCCTGGCCGGTCTGCATGCGGGCGACGTAGTCCGCCAGCGAAACACCTTCCGCATCGCCTTCGCCGTTCGTGGAAGCGAACCGCAGCAGCGGCAGCAGCTTCTCCTGGTTGCCGTGATCCTCGGCCAGGCCTTCCTTGAGAACGGCGCCGAACTCCCGCCAGAACGCGCGGTACTTCTCCGGCTCGTCCTTCGCGAGCTTGCCCAGCATCTCGAGCACGCGCCGCGTGAGCGCGCCGCGCATCGCCTCGACCTCGCTGTCCGCCTGCAGCAATTCGCGCGACACGTTCAGCGGCAGATCGGCGGAATCGACGACGCCCTTCACGAAGCGCAGGTAGAGCGGCAGGAACTGCTCTGCGTCGTCCATGATGAACACGCGGCGCACGTACAGCTTCAGGCCGCGCGCGCCGTCACGCTGCCAGAGATCGAACGGCGCGGCGGACGGGATGTACAGCAGGCTCGTGTAATCGCGTTTGCCCTCGACCCGGTTGTGCGACCAGGCGAGCGGCTCGCCCGCGCCGTGCGAGAGGTATTCGAAGAATTCCCTGTATTCGTCGTCCTTGATGTCGGATTTGGCGCGCGCCCACAGCGCCGTACCGCGATTGACGGCCTCGTAGGCGAGCGACGCCTCGCCCTCCTTGGGCATGCGTACCGGGAAGGCGATGTGGTCGGAATAGCGGCGCACGAGCGAGCGCAGACGCCATGAATCGACGAATTCCTTCGCATCGTCCTTGAGGTGCAGGACGATCTTCGTGCCGCGCTGTTCGAGGTCGATGTTTTCGACGGTGAAGTCGCCGTCCGCCGCCGACTCCCACCGCACGCCCTCGTTCGCGGGCAGCCCCGCGCGGCGCGTCTCGACAGTCACGCGGTCCGCAACGATGAACCCCGAGTAGAAGCCGACGCCGAACTGGCCGATGAGTTGCGAATCCTTTTGCTGGTCGCCGGAGAGCTTCTTGAAGAACTCCGCGGTCCCCGAGCGCGCGATCGTGCCCAGATTCGAGACCGCCTCCTCCCGGCTCATGCCGATCCCGTTGTCGCGGATCGTGAGCGTGCCCGCGGCGGCATTCGCCTCGATCCACACCGCGAGCTCGGCGTCGCCCGCCATGAGCTCGGGGCGCGAAAGGGCTTCGAAGCGCAGCTTGTCGTTGGCGTCGGAGGCATTGGAGATCAGCTCACGCAGGAAGATCTCCCGGTGGCTGTACAACGAATGGATCATGAGCTTCAGCAGCTCACGGACCTCGGCCTGGAATCCCAAGGTTTCCTTGGCCAGGGCTTCTTTCGATTGGGGGGTTGTCATGGCGCCCGCAGGGTGCGGGCGCGGCGGGGCTATTTCAAGCCCGATGAACGAAGGTCAGCGGCGGACGCTGGCCCACAGGGCCATCGCGGTGTTCTTCACGTAGTACCGGCTGGTGCCCACCAGGTCGTCGAGCTCATCCCAGAGAAGTAGAAAACGTTCCATCGCGATACCTCGAGTCAGCCTGAGGTGAATCGTAGGAACGGGACTGCCGCATCGCTGTGTTGCGAATCACACTCGACCGGCTGCTCGGTTGCACCTGACAGACCGCGTCGCTAGTCTTTCGAGTGCGTCACGCCGGGGCTAGATTCTGACAAACAACCATGCAGCGCATCGTCGTACTAAACCCTAAAGGGGGCTCCGGTAAGACGACGCTCGCGATCAACATCGCGGCGTATTTCGCGGCGCGTGGCGACGCCACGGCGCTCATCGATCACGACCCGCAGGGCTCGTCGACGCGCTGGCTGAAGAAGCGCAAGCCCCCGCAGCTCGCAATCCACTCCATCGCCGCGTTCGAACGCGACTCGCGCACCACGCGCGCCTGGCAGATGCGCATCCCGGACGGCACGCAGAAGATCGTCGTGGACACGCCGGCGGCGCTCGACGCGCGCACGCTGCCGGAATTCACGCGCGACGCCAGCAAGGTGATCGTGCCGGTCCTGCCCTCCGACATCGACATCCACGCGGCCTCGCGCTGCATCGCCGACCTGCTGCTGGTGGCCAAGATCAAGCGCGTCGAGAACCGCATCGGCGTCATCGCCAACCGGGTGCGCAAGAACACGCTGATGTTCCAGTCGCTGATGCGCTTTCTCGAGAAGCTGGAAATCCCGGTTATCGCGACCATCCGCGACTCGCAGAACTACGTCCGCGCGGCCGAACAGGGCGTCGGCATCCATGAAATGAAGTCCTACCTGGTCAAGGAGGACATCGGGCAGTGGGAAACCCTGCTGGCGTGGCTCGAGCCCGAGCGCGTGCTGATGGACCAGCCGCCCCCGCTCGCGGAACAACCCGCGCCCGCGGCGGTGCCCACGGCGGAGATCGTGGCCGAAACCACGGCCGACCCTGGCGCCCATGACGCCAAGTTCATCGTGAGCTGATCCAGCTCACCTCTTCCCACGCTTGCGAACCCTTCTTCCCGCGGCGACGTCGTCACCGCTGCTTCCCCGCGCTCGGACGCGGTGTCGTTATTTCTTCGTCGGCGGAACCGTGACCGGCTCCTCGTCCCATGAACCCTTCACCTTGTCGGCCCAGTGCTTGTAGTTAGACCAGGTGTAGAGGTTCTTGGTGATGGCCGCATGCCGTCCGCGCGTGCGCTGCATGCGCTCCAACCACGCGGCGTAGGCATCGCTGCCCACCGGCGGCGGTGCGCCGTTCGCCAAATTTCCCCGGCTTCTGTCTGAGGAACTCATGCGTTACTCCCTTTCGGTTGACGTAAGCCTACGTTTTCGTCGCACCGAAACGACAGGAACTGAGTCACGAGGGAGGGCGCGCCTGGCGACAGTGCGCGCCAGGTCGCATCGATTTATTCGTTATGTACGGCGCACGCGCGCACGCGTGGCGGGGATTTAACAGCGCGCGCGATTATTGTTCTGCGCCAGTTCCGCCACGCGCGCGTCACGCGACGAGGCGGTAACACGGTTTGTACGCGCTGCCGGGGAGCTTCATGCGCTTCTGCGCGACGAAGGCAGCCAGCAAATCGTCGAGCAGCTTCATCACCGAAGCGTCGCCCTTCAACTCGTACGGGCCCAGTTGCTCGATCGCGCGCACGCCGTTCTCCTTCACGTTGCCGGTGACGATTCCCGAGAATGCGCGCCGCAGGTCCGCGGCGAGTTCGTGCGCCGGCTGGTCGCGGTAGAGCCGCAGTCCGCGCATCGATTCGTGGGTCACTTCGAACGGATGCTGGAACGCCGGCGGGATCTTGAGCAGCCAGTTGTAGTTGTAGGAGTCGCTGTGGCTGCGGCGGTAGTCGCGGGCTTCCTCCATCACGCCGACCATGAAACGGGCCACTTCGGCCGGGTCGTCGACGATCACGTGCAGCAGGTCCGCGGCCTTCTTGCCGAGCGTGTTCTCGATGAAGTTGCGGATCTGCACGAAGTAATCTGCCGTGTGTTTGGGGCCCGTCAGGACTACCTTGAGCGGTTGCCCGGCATTGGCCGGGTCGAGCAGGACCCCCAGCAGGTACAGGATTTCCTCCGCCGTTCCCACGCCGCCGGGGAATACCACGATGCCATGGGACAGCCGGACGAAGGCCTCCAGGCGCTTTTCGATGTCCGGCATGATCACCAGCTGGTTCACGATCGGGTTCGGCGGCTCGGCCGCGATGATCCCGGGCTCCGTGAGGCCGATATACCGGCCGCCCACGATGCGCTGCTTGGCATGGCCGATGGTGGCCCCCTTCATGGGCCCCTTCATGGCGCCCGGGCCGCAGCCCGTGCACACGTCCATGCCGCGCAGGCCCAGCTCATAACCCACGATCTTCGTGTACTTGTACTCCTCGCTGCTGATCGAGTGGCCGCCCCAGCAGACGACGAGATTCGGCTTCGACTTGTAGTCGAGGATCCGGGCGTTGCGCAGGATGTGGAACACGGCGTTCGTGATCGACGCCGGGTTGGCGAGGTCGAACCGGCCGCTCTCCATGATCTCGTTGGAGATGAAGATCACGTCGCGCAATACCGCGAAGACGTGCTCCTTCATGCCGCGGATCATCTCGCCGTCGACGAACGCCTGCCCCGGCGCGTTCTTGATCTCGAGCTTGATGCCCCAGGCCTGGCGCACGAGCTCGACCTCGAAGTCCTTGTATCGATCGAAGATTTCCTTCGCGTTGTCAGTTTCGCTGCCCGAATTCAGGACGGCGAGCGCGCACTTGCGGAACAGCGGGTAGAGGCCGCCGGCGCGGGAATCGAGGAGCTTCTCGATTTCGGCCTGGGACAGGTTTTCGAGACTGCCGCGCGGTCCGATGCGGGCGTCAACGAAATCGGGAATGACGATGCTGGTTTCCAAGATCCCCTCGGTACTTTCTTTGCGTCTTCTTGAGGACGCGAAGTGTACTCGACCGGGGAAAGGAGCCTTACGGCTCGATGTCGATCCGGACGTTCTCCGACGTCATCATCCAGATCTCGACCATGTCCGCGTTGGTCACGGCGATGCAGCCGTCCGTCCAGTCCTGGGTCGCATAGTAGTCGGGCCCATGACGCGGATCGTTCGGCAGGCCATGGATCATGATGGATCCGCCCGGCTGCCAGCCGTTGCGACGCGCGTTGCGCGAGTCGCTCTCGTTCGGGTACGAGACCTGGATGGAGAGGAAGAAGTCGCTGCGAGTGTTGCGGCGGGTCAGCCGGTAAGCGCCCTCGGGCGTGCGGAAATCGCCCGCGCGTTCCTTGTGGCCACCGGGATTCAGCCCGAGCGCGATGCGGTACGCGCGCAGCACGTCGTTGCCGCGCATGAGGTACAGGCGGCGTTCGGATTTGCGCACGAGCACACGGTCCGCCAAGGGCAATTCCACGCCCACCGACGCCATCGCGCGCGCATGATAGGGAAGCGCATCGCCGGCTGCCGTCCCGATGAACAGGCAGGCAGCGAGCGGAGCGGCAAATACGAGTAAGCGTTTGGCTAGCGACATTTAAATAGAAAACAAATACTTACTGCCGGCGAATTTATAGAGCGCACCGCGCCCGGACGTCGGAGCGCGTCACAGCTTGGGGTGTTCAATGCAGCAAGTACGATCATCGGGCTCGATTATGACAAGGCTGGCGCGTTTGCGTTGCGCCCTGCTGGCGGCCGCCGCAACGATCGGGGGCTGCGCGTCGCTCCCGGACGATGCGCCCGTCGTGGAAAAACTGGATGCGGACACGGGACTCACCGTCGCGCGGCTCGGTCGTCCCGTCGAGATCTTCCGCGAAACGATCATCAAGGATCCGGCGGGACGCCTCGCGTACCTGGGACCGTTCGAGACGAACCAGATGGGCTCGCGCGAACTCTACCTGTGGATCGCAATCCCGATGCCGCTCACCGAGGCCGACGCGCCGCCCGTCCTCGAAGTGAATGGCGACACGCTCACCCTGGGCACGCCGGGTCGCAAACCGGATTTCGCCGGACTCGCGCGCTCGCCTTACAAGATCCCGACACCCTGGAGCGCGATGTACTACTACCGCATCGATCAGGCGGTGTCGAAGTCGCTCGGGGCCGCGAAGGAGATCACGTTGCGCATCGTCGAGCCGGGACGCGATGGCCCGGTGGGGACGGCGTTCGCGGCCACGCTCGGGGCGGGAGACACGCGCCTCGCCGACTTCGCCGCGCGCGAGTAGCTAGTTGCCCGCGAGCACTTCGACGCGCGGCATCACGACCTTCGTGCCCGCCCGCAGATCCGAGAGATCCGTGTCGGGGTTGTACTGCCGCAGCAGCCAGATCGGCAGATTGCTGAAGCGCTGGGTCATGGTCCACAGCGAATCGCCGCGGCGCACGATGTAGACCTCCGTGCCGGAGATGCGATGCTGCGCGAAGTACTCGCCCTGCAGCTTCGCGTGGTAGTCGCGCCGCGCCTGTTCGAACGCCTCGCGCGACACCTTCGAGTAGTCGAGGCTGAGCTTCTGGCCGAGCTGCACGGTCTGGCGCGGCTTGATCTTGTTGACGTTGCGCAGGCGCTGCGTCGGCAGTTGCAGCCAGTCCGCGTAATGACCGAGCGTCTCCGTCGCCTCGACACGGATCGAGCCGTCGTCGCGCACCTGGTAGTCGATCGAGTCCGCGAGACCCTGCGTGACGGCCGTGGGTCCGAGCGCGGGACTCAACGCCTCCGCCTGCGAAGCCGATACCGGCTCGCGCGCCGTCTCGGCGGCCTGCACCACGGAACTCGCGACCTCGGTGGTCGTCGCCGCGGCCATGGCGACGGCGGCCGCCGAACGCGCCCGTCCGCGCGTGGGTTCGCCCGTGCCGATCGGTCGCGTGATCTCCTCCCGCACTGCCTCGACCGCCGCGACTTCGCGCTGCGCTTCGCCGCGCGCGGCATCGATCGCGGCCACCTTCGTTTCCGACTCCGTTTCGCTCGCGGCCGCGATCTCGATCTTCAACGTGCCCGCGATGCGCAGACGCTGGCCTTCGTAGAGACGGTCCGGATCCTTCAGCGAGTTCATGGCGAGCAGTTTCGATTCCGGCACGCGCGTCCGCGCCGCGATCGCCTGCAGCGAATCGCCGCGACGGACGACGTAGTAGTCCTCGGCGGGCGCGGTCGCGGCCGTCGCGTTCTCGGGCGACGGTGACGCCGCCACCGGCGTGGGCGGCGCTGCGTTGGCGGCGGTCAGCAGGCGCGGCAGTTGCTCCGGCAGATTCAGGTGACGGCCGGCACGCACCTGCGCTTTCGCCGACAGGCCGTTCATCTCGGCGAGGCGCGCGGTCGTCATGCCGTATCGTTGCGCGATCGTGGCGAGCGACTCGCCCCTGCGCACGCGGTGCGTGCGCGCCACCACCTGCCCGGCGAACAGCTCGTTCGACGGCAATCTCGACGTCAGCAGCTCGGGCGTCCAGCGCTCGTTGGTATCCGCCGGCAGGCGCAGCCGGTAGCCGCGCGGGATCATCTGCGTGCCGTTGAAGATCGTCGGGCGCCAGCCGGGGTTGAGCACGCGCAGCTGTTCGCGATCCACGCCGATCGCCTTCTCGAGCGTCGCGAGACGCACGAACGCGGGCATCGTCACTTCACGGAATTTCTGCTCAGGCCGCCGCTCGAGGGGGCCGAAATACTTTTCCGGGTTCTCGTCGATGGTCAGCGCGGCGAGGAACGACGGGAAGAAGTTGCGCGACGCGAAACCGAACGTGCGGCTGGTGTACGTGCGGTTGATCTTCACGAAGTCATCGGTGCCGACGCTTTCCTTCGCGCGCCGCATGCCGGCCGCCCCGTGGTTGTACGCCGTGAGCGCCAGCGGCCAGCTGCCGAGCACGCGGTAGTTGTACGCCAGCAGCTGCGCCGCCGCTTCCGTCGAGCGATACGGATCGAGGCGCTCGTCGACGGCATCGTCGACGCGCATGTAGCGTCGGCCGGTCGAACGCATGAACTGCCAGAGTCCCGCGGCCCCGACCTTCGAGTAAGCCGCCGCGTTGAACGACGACTCGACGTGCGGCAGCACGGCGAGCTCCGGCGGCAGTCCCTGGTTCGCGAATGTCTCCGCGATGTGCGTTTCCCACGTCGACGAGCGGATGAGGCCTTCCTTGAAGCGGTCGGCCTGGCCGAGCTGGAAGCGGATGCGTTGCATCGCTTCCTTGAGAAGGATCGTGCTCGTGTTCGGCCCCCACAACGCGAGGATTTTCTTGTCCGCCTCGGAGAGGCCGTCGCGTCCCGCCTGTGTCGGCAGGGCATCGATGATCCGGCGCAGGGCCGCGATGTGCTGGTCGCGACGGTCGTCGACGAGACGCTGGCGGTCACGCGACGAACTGCCCGCCGAGAACTGCACCGTGTCGTAGACGATTGCGAGATTCCGCTCGTCATGCAGCAAGCCGCCGTTGGTCGTGACCTCGGTGTAGACGCGGATCCAGAAATCGACGTCAGGCTGGATGCCCACGGGACGCGGTATCGACTGCGCCTGAACGGTGGCGGAGGCGCAGAGCAGCAGCGCCGCGCAGAGGGCGAGAAAGGTCGGTTTGGTGACTGTCGGGCTCATTTACACTCGCGGACGCTGGTCCAACCCCTTGATTCCCTTCGGTGTCGAAGCAAATGCCCCCGCAGACCGCGACGAATGTCGCTGCCACACCGGAGCACCCTGTCGAAGATCTTGACAGCAGGTACGACTTCTCCGACGTGACATATTGCCCAAAGTGGAACTTTGCGCCCCACCGAGGCCTCCCTCGGCGATTTCGACCGCTTCGTGCCGGCCGGAATCCTCTGGCACAGCGCTTGCTCCTTCTTGTTCCAAGCGGCGCGACAAAGACCGCATCGGACAACAACAAGAAGAGCGACACACACTCCTCCACAAACAAGCAAGCAAGCGACCAATGAACCCCGCCTCGAGCGGGGTTTTTTTCGTGCGCTGCGACGACGGGCTGCGTTGCAACCCGAAACGCGCGGGGTCCGTCCAATGACCACAACGAGTTCATTGGAGTGCCCATGAAAACCGCCGCCCTTTCGACGATTGCCTGCCTCGCCGTCATCGCCTGGACGCCGACCGCCGTGTCCACTGCGGGAGAGGGCTCCAGCATCTCCAAGGTCAATTCGTCGGTGCGCGCGCAGGCAGGCCAGACCTACGACTCGCTCAGCACGGTGAACGGCAGCGTCCATCTCGAACGCGGTGTCACTGCCCACAGCGCGCGCACGGTGAACGGCGGCATCACGCTCGAAGATCAGGCGCGGGTCGGCTCCGCCTCCACCGTCAACGGCGGTGTCGAAGTAGGTCCCGGCGGCTCGATCGAGCGTGAAGCGTCGACGGTCAATGGGCGCATCCGTCTCGCGCAGGGCGTGCAGGTCGGCGGCGCCGTGACCACCGTCAACGGCGACATCAGCCTGACCGGCGCGACCGTCGGCGGGGGCCTCGAGACCGTGGCCGGCGACATCGATCTCGCGGACGGCGCGCGCGTCCGCGGCGACATCGTCGTGCGCAAGCCGAACAACAACGGCTGGAACAGGAAGAAGGAACCGGTGAAAGTGCATGTCTGCTCGACATGCGTCGTCGAAGGCGACCTCCGCTTCGAGCGTCCGGTCGAATTGCAGGTCGACAGCGGCGGCAAGATCGGCAAGGTGATCGGCGAGGAAGTGACGCGCCGCTAGATTGGAAGAGTTACGCCGTACAGTCGCACGTCGGGCTCGTCGGCGCGCATCGAGTGCATGCGCTCGAACTTCATGCCGAGCTTCTCGAGAACGCGGATCGACCCGACATTGTGGTCCGAGACGACGCCGATGATGCGTTTCAGCCCGAATTTACGCGCGGCGTGCCGCACCGTCGCGTCGGCCGCCTCGAATGCGTATCCCTGCCCCCAATGCGCGGGGAAGTACGCGTAGCCGATGTCGACGTCCGGGAGGATGTCCCGCTTCAGCAGCCCGCACATTCCGACGGCGATTCCATCGGACTTGCGCGCGGCATGCCACAGGCCGAAACCGAACTTCTCGTACATCATCATCGGCCCATCGCGCAGGTAGCGATGGGCGTCGTCGAGGTTGCGCACGCCCCGGTCCCCGATGTTCTCCAGGAACGACGGCTCATTGAGCAGCGCGACGACGAAGGGCGCGTCGGTGAATTCAAGGCGGCGCAGCACGAGCCGGGGTGTTTCGAGTTCGGGTGATGTCACCGCCCGAAGCTTAGTCGACCCCCGGACGAGCGGAATCTCCCTTCCGGATCGGCGCCGAGGCTGGCTCTTTCTCGACGGCGCCTCCGGCGCCGCCTGACGGACGGCGACCCTTGGTCGCCGATTTCCGACGTGGGCGTCAGCCCTAAAAAAGAGCCCCGCACAAGGCGGGGCTCTGGTCGCGCGGAAACGGGGGTCTCTGTTCCGCAGCTCGGTCGTGAAGTCCGGTAGGGTTCCGCGGCTCCACCTTTTACTCTGTGTCACGAGTCCGGATTTTCTCCCACCCTTGGGGGCGCTTTTCTGCGCGGAGTGGGACGCGGATTCAGGCCGCCGGCCGGAGGTAGGTTGTGGCGAAGCGCTCCCACAGCCGCTCTATCTTGGAGCGCTGCTGGTCCGAGCCGGCCACCAGGATGGTGCGCGCCTCGTCCTCGGGCAGCCGGTTGATCCGGCACAGGACGATGACGGCGCCCGCCACCCGTCCGAACTGCAGGGAGCGCCCGAGCGGATTCTCCATCTGCAGCTCCGCGGCGAGGGTCTGACTTTCGAGCGCGTACTGGACGCGCTCCGACAATTCCCAGCTCGCGGCGATCCGGCTCGCCGTCGGACCCACCCAGGTTTCGAGCCGTCGC
>CADEED010000020.1:16816-41486 GCA_902826225.1 uncultured Pseudomonadota bacterium
GCGCCATGCTGCCGGGGTCTGGCGTCAGCTGTGGATGTTTGGCGAACTGATCTCGAACGATCCGGAAGACGACGATGGCGGACAGCCCGTAGAGCAATCCGACGAGTTGCGCGAGGAAAGGCTCGGATCCCTCGACCTGTGTCGCGTGGGCCTCGGCCGCGGCCGCGGAGTACAGCGTGTGCTCCCAGGTCAGCTCCGGGAAACGGGCGTACGCGCCGGCGCCAGCGGCCATGACCGGCTGCAGCAACGCGGTCGCGATGATCGAACGGATGCCCTGGAGGCCGACGACGGTGACGGCGCGATCGATACTCTCGATCGGCAGATGATTGACGCGATAGATGGGGCTGTTCGCGATGCGCAGCAGGTTGCCGGTGAGGGCCGGATCCTGCGCGATGATCTTCGCGATCTCGAGCATCGACGCTTCGCCGTCGTTCACCGTGTTCAGCAGCTTCGGCAACAGCGACGGCCGGCGCGGAATGTACTCGGGGCGCGCCTCGATCTTCTCGAGGATGCCGGCGACGGCCGTGAACACGGGCGCATGCGCGGGATCCGGCGCCTTGCTCAGCGCTTCGCGCGGCGCGTCGTCGAGACCGTAGGCCACGAGTCGCCGCAGCGCGTCGTTCCAGCTGCGAGTGCTCAATCCGCCCGTCGGCCGGGTACCGCCGGTCAGCGTTCGATTGGAACCGGTGGTCGCCGAGATCGGATCGACCGGCGCGGGTTTGCGCCGGGTGGCCCGAATCCAGATCACCACGCCGACGATGGCGACGACGATGCCGGCGATGAGGATCGCAATGGCTGCGGTCATGGCCTCGAAGGCTACCCGTTAGCGGGCCCCGACCGCCAGCGGTGACTGTCTACGCCGGTTTCGTCGAGACGAAGATTTTCTCCCCGCGGAGGAGTCCGTGCGCGAGACATTCCTGCGCGGTCGCGGTGAACTCCACGAGATCGAGTCCGGCGGCGGCGATCCGCTCGCGCAGGTCGCGTCCATACATGCGTACGTGATCGCGCTGACCAAAGTGGCGGGTGCGCTCCGCATTCGTGGTCACCGCGCTGTTCTCGTAGGTCGAGTCCCAGCCTTCGACGATGGGCACCATGATGACGGCGTGACCGCCCGGCGCGAGGATGCGCCTCAGTTCGGTCAACGCGAGCTTGTCGTCGACATGTTCGAGAATGTGGCTCGCGATGACGACATCGACGCTCTCGTCCGGCAGATCTATCTTCTCGAGGGAGAGTTGCAGGTCGGCGCGCCCGACTTCGATGTCGGCGCTGCGATAGAGCTCCGGTCCCGCCTCGCGCACCGCCTTCGCGACGGGACGCTCGGGCGCGAAGTGCAACACGAGACGGCGCGCGATGAAGCCCGGATGCTGCCGCAGATAGAGACCGAACAGTCGGTGACGTTCGAGTCCGCCGCAATGCGAACATGCGGCATTGGGACGCGGCGGTGAACCCATCGGCAGGAACCGGCCCGTCTTTCCGCACAATGTGCAGGAGCCGACGTCGCCTCCCGTCGAGCGCGCGAGGAAGCGCGCGACGTCGATGAACGAGCGCACGCGCGGCCGGTTGCGCACGACGGCCGTCGCGAATGCCCACAGCCTCTGTCGCGCGCCCTTGCGCGCCGTTCCGACGCCGACCTCCGAATCGAGGGGCATCGCGCCATCGCGGGACTCGCAGGCGTTCGCGAGCCGTTGCGCACGCTCGCTCATTCCGGAAGCAATCGTCAGCACTGGCCTCTCCCGTGGCTGGATCCGTACCTCGTGAGAATACGGCCGGAGGCGATATCTCACCGGACCCGGACCCCAACGAGGTGGCGTCAGAGCGACGGACGTCCGGCGACTCTCCTCTTCTGACAGCGCCGCAGCGACGCCCGCGGCACGGGTGCAACGCACCATTCCGGCCCGGCTCGCCGCGCCAGGTTGTTAGGCCCGGAAAGTTGTCGCGAGGGAACGACGAGAACGACATCGACCGCAGCTGGACGAACATACGCGCGTTGATCGCGAACACAAAAAAGGCCCCGGTGGGAAACCACCGGGGCCTGCATCGTCAGGGACTCAGAACGTGAAGATCGCCCTGGCGCTCCAGAAGCGGCCGCGCGGGTTGTGCACGCCCTGCACGTAGCCGTACAGGTCATTGTTGCCGTCACCCACCGCGAACGGCGGCGCCTCGTCGAGCGCGTTGTCCACGCTCAGCAGCAGTTTGACGTCATCGTTGACGTTGAAGCGGCCCTGCAGGTTGATCGTCGTGAAAGCGCCGACGTCACGGGTATCGAACTCGTTGTAGTCCGGCACCGTGTCGAAGTTCGAATCCGGCAGATCCTGGAACGAGCCGATGTAGTTCACCGATCCGCGCAGGCCGAACTTCGAGACATTCCAGTCCGCGCTCAAGGTCGCGCGGTCTTCCGGATACTCGTATTCGCCCGTCGCATCGCGGGTGACGAAGTCACCGACCGGTCCCAGCTCGACGCGCTCGAACTTCAGCAGGCGGCTGTAGTTCAACCCGAAGGCGAGCGAGCCGTCGCCCAGGCTCAGGCGGTAGCCGACTTCGAAGTCGAGGCCGGTCGCCGTCTGCTCGCCGATGTTGTCGAACGTCGCATTGATCTGCTGCAAGGGGCCGAGCGTGTCGCCGGGCAGCGGAGCCGCGCGGACGCAGATCGTGCTCGCCTGGTTGTTGCACTCGGTCTGGTAGATGAAGCCGATCGCTTCGTCGATCTTGTTTTCCTGCTTGATGTCCCAGTAGTCGACGCTCGCCGAGAAGGCATCACCCTGCCAGCCCACGCCGAGATTGAACGACTCGGATTCCTCGGCTTCCAGGTTCGGATTGCCGGTGAACACGATGTTGAAGTCAGTCGACGTGCAGTAGCTCGGATTGTCCGCGCAACCGAAGGAGTCGCTGAAGAAGCGCGATTCCTGGGACGGGCCCAAGCCGATCTGCGCGAGCGACGGCGCACGGAAACCCGTGCCCCACGAGGCGCGGAACGCCAGCGAATCGATCGGCGCGTAACGCAACGCGAGTTTCGGATTCGTCGTGTTGCCGAAGTCGCTGTAGTCGTCGAAACGGACGGCGGCCGACGCTTCGAAGCCCGGGAACAGCGGCACCGCGAACTCGACGTACGCGGACGTGATGTCACGCGAACCCGAAGCCGACACGGACTCCGTTCCGAAGATGAGGCCGCGCTGGAACTGATCGTCCGGCACGTCGTTCACCGACTCTTCGCGATACTCGACGCCAGCCGCCATGCGAACCGCGTCGTCGCCGAAGTCGAACAGCGCGCCCGAGATGGTCGCGTCGTACATCGTGAGTTCGGCCTTGCCACGACGCACGAGGCTCGTCGTGATGCGGTCGATCACGTCCTGCGGATTCTGCGTCGCGCCGAAGGGGTTGTAGTTGCCCGCATTGATTTCCTGCTGCAGGAAATCCGTGCGCACCCAGCCGTTCGAGCGGTCACCGCTCTGCTCCGATTCGCTGCGCGCGCGCTGCGCCGCGACTTCCCAGTCCCAGTCGCTGAACTTGCCGCGAAAGCCCACGACACCGCGCAGGTTGTCCGTCTCGATGTTCCACTGGCGCGCACCGGCGTCGACCGTGCGGTAGCGGCTGATGGCGAGCGTCGTCGCAGTCGGGAACGGGTTGTTGGGATGAGTGATGGGAACCGTCAGCCCCGCGCCCTCGTCGAGCGGCGTCGGAGCGCCCTGCGCGAACGAGTTGTTGTGCTGCGCGGCGAGTTCGACGAACAGCTGCGTGCCGCCCGCGAAGTCCTGATGCGCCAGCATGAGCAGGCCGCCGCGTTCCGCTTCCGGAATCAGCAGGTTCCAGGGACCGAAGTCGTAGACGCAGGTCGCACCGGCGGAGCGCTCCGGCGGACATGCCGGGTCGCGCGTGTTGGTGCCGTTGACGGTGAAGCGGCCGGGGTAGCCGCGGGAGGAACGGAAGTCTTCACCGCCGCGGGCCGTCTGGTTCGCCGTCGCGAGCGTGCCGCGCTCGGTGTTCGAGAGCGTGCTGTTCTTGAAGTAATCGAAAATGAACGTGACGTTGCTGTCTTCGCCGCCGAAGCCCCACACCGCCGAGAAGTTCTGCTCGTCGTAACCGCTCTCGGTCGTCTGACCGTACGCGCCGGAGAGCTCGAGTCCTTCGTAGTCCTTGCGCAGGATGATGTTGATCACGCCCGCGACCGCGTCGGAACCGTACAGGGCGGACGCGCCGTCCTTCAGGACTTCGACGCGCTCGATCGCCGCGACCGGGATCGAGTTGATGTCGACGAAGTTGGTCGTGATGCTTTCCGCGAACGCGCTGATCGCCACGCGGCGGCCGTTCACGAGCACGAGCGTGGCATCGGCGCCGAGGCCGCGCAGACTGATGGACGCGGCACCGTTGGCCGTGGAGTCCTGGTTGTTGCCGCGCGTGGAGAAGGCGCCGTTGCCGTTCGACGGCATCTTTTCCATGAGCTGCTGCAGATTGGCGAAGCCGGCGCCTTCGATCTCTCCGCGGTCGATCACGTCGACCGGCGAGGAATTCTGGAAATCGCCGCTGCGCGCGATGCGCGAGCCGGTGACGACGACCGTCTCGGCGGGTTCGTCGTCCGATTGTTGCGCGAACGCGGGAACGGACAGCGCTGCCGCCAGCGATCCCGTCATGACGAGCCTCACGGCTCTTGCGACCAGTGTTTGAGTGTTCATCCGAGTCATCCCTCCTGGAGAACTTTTACTTTTGAATTGATGCGCCCGCGCAACATGCGTGGGCTGAATTCACACCGGTTCACCGGTGCTCGTGTGGGACGACATCTTCGTCCTCGTTATGCAAAGTGTCAAAGAGACGTGAATTCAAGGGGTTTTGACACGATGTCACCCGGATCCGGTGTCCGGGGCGGTCCAATCACGCGGCGTGGTCGTGGTCGCCCAGAGTTGCGGTGTCGATGCAACGACCCGCGGTTGGCGCCGGGCCTAGCGGCACACGCGGTACGGCCCCCGGTCGAGGTGCAGGTGGTCGCGGTGAGCCACGTTGTAATCGGGGCTCAGCACGCCATCGAAGAAACGGCAGGCGCCGTCGCGCACGTCGCGGAGGAACGCGGCCGACACATCGGTCGATTGCCAGTCGCCGAGGACGCGAATGCGACGACCGTCCTCGAGCACGAACCCGGCGATGTCCCAGGCTTCTGCCGTGGCGTGCCGGCTCCGCGTCGCATCGGGCCGGCCGTAGATGTTCCGGCACGAATAACTGCCGAAGTGCTGGATGCCCGTCACCGCCCGACCGAAGTGGCGGTGCGCCGCGGGTTGCAAGGCATGACGTTGCCACAGTTCGACGGATACGGCGGTGCGACAGGTCAGCGAGAACTCCTCGCCGACATCGGCCGGCGTACGGCGGATCAATACCGCGTCGCGGAGGCCGCAGCTTTCGCCGGTGACCCGGTCGGTGAGCAACTCGTACTCGAGTCCGCTCGCGCGCAAGGTGGAACGACAGGCCTCGGGGTCGTTCGAGAGGCGCGCGAGCTTGTAGCGGGTCAGGAAATTCGGCGCCGCGGCGACGTCGAGCGGAGACCACGGGTTCCATGCCGGCGGGACAGCTATCCACTCGCGCCGGATCGCGACGCAGGCGATCGCGGCACCGCTGAGCAGCGAGCAGAGGACCATGACGCGGGTGCGCATCGTCTATCCTCCGTCTCGCCTGCGCAGGCTTCGCGCTCTAACAACCCGCCAGGCCGTTCACCCACGCCGTGAGCAGCGCCACACCCGCGGCGTCGACCTGGTTGGAGCCGAGCGGCGGCATTCCGTTCGCGTCGCGACGGTTCGTGCGATTGATCAGGACCGACGAGCCCGCATTGCCCGGCACGATGAGGCGGGCGCTCGCGCCCAGCCCGACATCGCCGGCCTGAGGCGTGGCATTGCAGGTATTCGTCGCGGCGAACGACACGGTGTAGCGCAGATCCAGCCCGACCGCAGTGGGTCCGCCCGCGCGATGGCACTGCGCGCAGTTGGTGTGCAACCAGGCACGCGCACGGTTCGCGAGCGGCGCACTGGTGTCGGCCGGATCAGGCATGGTCGGCTCCGCCGCGGGATCGGGAATGGCCGGGTTGAACATGCCGATCGAATTCAGCGTCAGCAGTTCGTTCGCCGTCCGGTTCGTCTGTGGATAGAGCAACGGACGGTTGAGCTGTGCGGTCTCGAGTCCGAGCGAGCGGCCGGCGGCGGCCGTGTGGCAGGTGAGGCACTGCGACTCGCTGGGGAAAATCCATTGCTGGCCGCCGCCGATGTCGCGCACCGCGCCGCCTTGCACGAGCGTCGCATCGGTCTGCTGGGCATTCCATTCGTAGGTGAACCCGCCCCAAACGCCGTCGGGGTGTCGCAGCAGGAGTCGCGTCTCGATGAGCCGGGTGCCGACGCGGAAGCTCTTCATCAGCACCGTGCCGCTCGGGAAATCCCAGTCGTCATTCGCGCCCACGGTGATGGTGCTGCCGTTCGGCAATGCCATCCACCGCTCCTTGGTCGCGCCGTCGGACCAGAACGGCGCGTTGACCGCGTAGGGGATCAGGCCGGAGGACGGCTGCGTCGCGTTCGCCGCGCTCACGCAGCCGGTCGCGCTCAGCGTCGTCGGGGTCGTGCCGCCGCCGCCGCCGCCCTGGAAATTGATCCGATGCAGGGTGCCATCGCTGTAGTTGATGACGTACAACTCTCCGTCGTTTCCCTGGCCGAACGCGGAGATGTTCATCGTCGTCTGGAGCAACTGGGTCGGCGCGCGCGAGGAAGGATTGGCCGCATCCGGGATCCAGGCCCAGATGCGGCCCGAGTTGAAGTCGGCGAACAGGAATCGACCGACCAGCGTCGTCGGCTGCGCGCCGCGATACGCGAATCCGCCCGTGATCGAGCTTCCGAGCGTACGTCCGTACTCCGAGACGGGATCGATGAAAGTCCCCCCGGCGCATCCGGTGGTTTCGAAGTCGTGCGCGCCTTCGCGGCAATCCCAGCCATAGTTGCCGCCGCGCTGGAGCGTATTCACCTCTTCCCACGCGCCCTGACCGACATCGGCGACCCACTGCGTTCCCGTGGCGCGATCGAAGCTCCAGCGCCAGGGGTTGCGCAGGCCGTAGGCGTAGATCTCCGGGCAATTGCCGCTCGCCCGGACGCCGCCGATGTTCGCGCACTGCGCCTGTCCCACGAAGGGGTTGTCCGGGGGGATCGTGTAGCCGGCCGCGCCGGGCGCGCCGATCTGGATGCGCAGCATCTTCCCGTGCAGCGTGGTGAGGCGCTGGCCGTATTCGTTCGGATCGCCACCGCCACCACCGTCACCGGTGCCGAGATAAAGATAGCCGTCCGGTCCGAACGCCACGTCGCCGCCGTTGTGATTGTCGGCGGGCTTGGGCAGCGTGATGAGATTCCGCTCGGAGGCGGAATCGATCGTGGCCGCGCCGCTGGCGTCGACTGTCGCGGTGAACTCCGCGAGCTTCCCCACGGTGCTGCGGTCGATGTAATAGATGAAAACGCGCGGATCGGTCGGGAAGTTCGGATGGAATGCCATCCCCAGCAGGCCGGCCTCGCTCTGGGCGACGTTGAAAGTGCGTCCCGAGATGTCGAGCGCCGTCGCCATTGCCGACGGATTCGTGCCGGTGAACCGCCGCACGCGGCCGAGCTGCTCCAGCACGTACCAATGTTGCGCATTGTTAGGTGCCTGCAGCAGCTTCACGGGCATGTTGAACGACAGGTTCGTGAAACGCGCGAGCGAGATGGCGCTGCCGGGAGTCGGCCGGTCCCAGGCGTTGCACGTCGTATTCGACGGGCGCGAATCGAGTCCGGAGAGTGGCGAAACGGGCGGCGTCGTCGCGCTGGCAGTCGCCGAGAGCGCGGAGACGTTGCCCGCGGCATCGAAGGCTCGCACCGCGTACGAATAGGCCGTGTTGGCGGACACGCTCGTGTCGGAATGCGAGGTCGTCGTGACCGTCGCGAGGGTGGTCGCCGAGCCGTCGCGGAAAATGCGGTAACCCGTCACGCCGACCGCGTCCGTCGAGGCGGCCCAGCTGAGGTCGACTCGCGTGCTGCTGACCACCGTGGCGGTCGGCGCTCCCGGCACCGTCGGCGCGACGGTATCGGCGCCGGGTGGTGGGGGTTCGCTGGAACCGCCACCACCGCCGCCACACGACTGGAGAACGAGGCAGAAACCCAGCACGCCCGCGATGAGGGTCGGGCG
Organism: uncultured Pseudomonadota bacterium; assembly: GCA_902826225.1. Taxonomy (GTDB): domain Bacteria; phylum Pseudomonadota; class Gammaproteobacteria; order Steroidobacterales; family Steroidobacteraceae; genus CADEED01. The sequence goes on from CADEED010000020.1 coordinate 24,983, forward strand.
AACCATGCAAGACTTGTTTGGTGTGATGGCGGCCATGTCCGACGGATTCACCGGCTGTTCAGGGCGACACTGGGATATTACCCGCCATGACACGCCCGATTCGTAAGACTTCTCGCCATCGTCCGACAACCGGCGCGGCGATGTTGTCATTAATCGTCGCACTGACGGTAGCGCACGGGCGTGATGCGGTCATCGGTCGTGAATCGGCGACAGACATCCGCGAGCGTGTGGTCGAACTGGTGAACGAAGCACGCAGCCGGGCCCGTCGCTGCGGCGCGGATAAATTCGCCGCCGCACCGCCGTTGCGGGTCTCGCGCGACCTGGCGGATGCGGCCGCCGGTCACGCGCGCGACATGGCAAGGAAAAACTACTTCGATCATCGCGGGCGCGACGGCAGCCAGCCGAAAGATCGGGTGCTGCGCGCGGGTTACACGCCGCGACTGTCGGGAGAGAACATCGCCTTCGGCCCCGTGTCCGCCGAAGAAGTCGTTGCCGGCTGGCTCGACAGCCCCGGTCATTGCGCAAACATCATGGAGCCGCGGTTCGAGCACATCGGCGTCGGCATGGCCACGGGCCGCAAGCGCATCCGGACGTACTGGGTCCAGGTTTTCGGCACGCCGCGCTGAACCGTGAATCAGGCCCCCGCCCGCTACCGGGCGGGGGTGTTCTATCTGTTCACGCTTCCTACTGTTCCGTCGATCCCATGTCGCAACCGCCTCCGATCGGACGATCCAGAAAGCGCTGATCCTTTTGCGCGCACAGGGAGCCTGTCGCCGAATCGCGCGCCACGCTGCCGGCATTCAGCAGATGCGTCCTGCCCTGGCTGCCGAAATTCGCTGCGAGCGGCATCAGGCCGGCGGGCACCAGCACGATCGATCCGGAGGGGCCGACGGTGCTGAAACCGCAGCTGTCGTCGGTGTCGACATTCCGCATGCTGTTGCCGCCGGCCGAGACAATGGTGCCGCCACTGTCGAGAATCCGGCAGTTGTACATCTTGTTGCCGCTGATCACCGAGAAGACGATCACTGGCTGCGGAAATCCGCCGTATCCGCCGTTGTGCACCAGCGCTCCGGACGGATTCAAGGGATCCGAGCTGTTGTTGTTCGCCATCGTGACGTGGCGCAAGTTCAGCCAGCCGAAGGAACTGATGCCGGCGCCGCCGGTGGTGGCGGCATTGAGGCTGATCGTCGAATTGACGATGCGTGCCTCGCCCGTGAAATGCAGCCCGCCGCCGGACCAGCTGCGATTCGAATCGAGCGACACGCGATCGAGCTCGATGATGTTGGCGTGGAGCCCGCCGCCGCGCCCCTTGTTGGACGTCGCGGAATTGCCACGGACTGCAACGTCGACCATGCGGATGTCGCCAACCGCCAGGACGCCGCCACCATTCCAGCAACTGACGTTGTCGTTGATTCTCGTATCCGAAACGACGACATGCGGGCTCGCCGTGCCGGCGATGTACAGGCCACCACCGCCCGCTCCTCTTGCTGTAGCCGCGCAATCCGCGGGTCCCGCGCGATTGCCCTCGATGGCCGAGTTCCTTATCTCGAAACTCGAGGCACCGACGCCGGCGACTCCGCCGCCACGGAAATCCGCGGCGCTGCCGGTGACGACGAGCCACTGCGTGGTCAGGTGAGACGCATTGCGGATCGCGCCGCCGTCTTCGGCGCCCGAGTATCCGCGACGAATGGTCATCTCGCCGATCGTCACGACCAGCGGTACTGAACCCGTGGAGTGAATGTCGAAGATGCGGTCCGAACGCTGGCCATCGATGACCGTGAACGGACCGGTGCCGACGATTGACACGTGATCGCGGATATCGAGATCGCCCTTGTCAGCGAAATCCTCGCCTGCGCCCGTGCGAGTGAGATTGAAGGTCGCTGAAGGAACGTCGATGATGTCGCTGCCCGCGATCGCATTGGATTCCTGAACCGCCGCCCGCAATGTGCAGCCGAAAGGCGGGCCGGCACTACAGATGCCGTCACCGATCGCGATGTCGGGCATGTCGATGCTGCTCGCGACGGTAAAGACCGCGGCCATCGCGACTCCGCTCATCCCTGGCAGCGCGGCGCAGAGGACGGCGGTCAATATTCTTGCGGTGCGTTTCATGTGGGTTCCTCCCCTTGGTTTTGGCGAGGACCCAGTGGAAGCCCGAAGCACGTCCAATGACATGTTCCCGGCCTGACTTCAGCGTGACTTGTCGCTACGCGGCGTTGCCGGCGCTCAAAACGCCAGCTCCGTGGACCCGTCCGCGCCGTATGCGCGCCGCTGGGCATGCTCGACCGCCATGCCGAGCATCCTGGGCGAGACGTACGCACGATGAACGCGGTCGATGGCAGCCATGTAGAACCGCCCGAAAACGTTCCGGCACTGCACGCGGGTACCCATCGTGATGAGTGCGTCGCTGCCCACGAAGCGGACGCCGACGCTGGACCGGAAGCGCAGGTGCCGGTCGTCGGCGCCGAGCAGCACCTCGGCGCGTTGCCCGCGAGGGTCGACCAGCTCTTCGAACACCGGGTACTTGCCGGCAAACAGGCGCTCGCGGTTGCCGGACAGGAGCGAAGACACGGGGCATCCCAGCGGCGACGTGCGCAGGCGCAGCGGCAGCACCAGGATGTTCCGCAGACCCATCATCCAGGAGACGGTGACGGGGCGGTTCGACAGGAAGCCGTCCAGGACGTCCGCCAACAGCGCGCTCGCCGTCGTGCCGCTGGCGCCCATGCCGTGCAACACGAGCTGGAACGTGTCCTGATGGTCGAATCGATCGCGATACTGCCGTTCCAGCAGTGACCCCGCGGGCGGGCCCGGCAATTCGACGACCGCATGACCGCGACGCGCGACGAAGCCCGCCACACGGCAGCGGCACGCCGCCGTCAATCCGCGCATGGCGCCCGCGAAGCCGCGCACCCTGGAGCAGATCGCGCTCAGCAGACTGCCGGGCCGCTCGTTCAACGACAAGGACAGCGTAGGGATCTCAAGGCGCCCCGGCGGGTTCGTCGATAGATAGTCGGCGACCGCCTGGGGCAGTTGGTCGGTGAGGTCGTGAATGGTCGCGCCGCCGCTCCCGACACGTTCCCGCAACGCGGGATCATCGAGACCCCCGAGCTCATTCGTATGGCACGAAAGCGCGAACATCGTCGGGTGCGCAGCATCCGGCCGAAGTGAAGCGAACTGGTGCCAGGTACGTCCGCCAAAGCGGACGGTGAACACGCAATCCGGCGGGATGTTCACGTGGTGCAACGCCTCGACGAATGCGCGCGGCGACTCGCGGAGCTGCGAATCGGACACCGTGGAGAACCGCAACTGCACGCCGCCGCTGCCCGAAACCGCGGTGAATACCCGATGCCCCGCATGCCGGTGGAAGGGATGCCCCTGCGCGCCGACCGCGAAGGAGTGCAGCGCCGTGGTCTCCCCGCGCGAGATGTCGGTGGCGGCCAGTGTCGCGGCCGGCTCGTCGAGCGCGTCCGCAAAAGTCGCATGGCCACGCTGCCGCGCCTCTGCCTCGCGGCACATCCCATCGCCGGCGCCGAGGCCGAGCTGCGCGATCAACGTCACCTCGATGGGCAATCCGCCGCTGCGCGACGCGATCCGGGCCGTCGGGAAGCTGGCGGTGGCGCGGGCCGTGGCGGTCATGGTCAGCCCCTCGCCGGTTTGCGTTTGGCCAGCTTGCGCGACTCGCGCTTGAGAGGGCCGGCCTTGGGACACAGCTCGAACGCGAACCCGGTCAGCGTGTTGACCAGGTTGTCCCCGTTGAGCCGGTACATGACGAACTGCCCGCGCCGCTCGCTGAACACCAGCCCCGCGACCTCCAGCAGGGAAAGATGCCGCGAGATCGCGGGCGCGCTCATCGAAAAGCGCTCCGCAATCTGCCCGGCGGTGAGTTCGCCGGCCGACAGGTAGGCCAGGATCTGGCGCCGCGCGGAGGACGAGAGTGCTTCGAAGATGCGATCGGTCGTCATGTGTAATTCAACAATTAACTAGTTCGTTAAATACTGAACCGCGACGGCCCTGGTTGTCAAGCGGACTGCGGGCGCATGCCGACTAGCGAACTATTGTGAGGTCGAAGGCTGCTCGCCCGCCGGGGCCACCTGCTCGGTGCTGACGATCCGGAACTCCGGGCGCGGCGGACTGGACAGCAAGTCCGTTGCCGTGTGCTCCATGCGCACGGCAAGATTCGACGAAGACATTGAGAAACTCCTGCGTGCGAAATCGCCGGTCGGCGACGGGCGCGCAAACTAACACGGTGAACCCGTGAGAAACGTGAGGCGTCTGGAGAGGCCCGCCTGATCCATTCGACGGATACGCGGTCGCGGCCCTCTTCCTACGGTAAAACCCGGACCCTTTACAATCGCCGCATGGACATCCCGGAAGACGACCTGCGCGCGTGCGTGCGCGTCCTGAAAGCGATCGAGTCGGACCGCTCGCATCTCACCCGTCTCTCGCAGGCGCAGCGACGCGAGCTGCTGACGCTGGCCGGACTCATCGCCAAGCCGGAGCGTCACGACCTCGTGAAGATGGCAAAGGCGTTCAGGCGCGCCGAACGCGAGGCCGCAAAGGCGCAGGACCGCAAGGCCATCGAGCAGGCGGGCCAGCGAGTTCAGCGCCGCTCTCCCGTCTACGCACCGTTGCGCCTGGAGACGCCGAAGGCGGAGGACATCGACGAGCGCCCGCGCCTGAATCGTGAACGCGACTGCTACGTCTGCAAGCAGGCGTTCGTGAAGGTCCATCGCTACTACGACTCGATGTGCGAGCCCTGCGGCGACCTCAACTACGCGAAGCGCGAACAGACAGCGGATCTGAGCGGCGAGTGCGCGTTGATCACCGGCGCGCGAGTGAAGATCGGCTACCAGGCGTCGCTCAAACTACTGCGCGCCGGCGCGCACGTCATCGTGACGACACGATTCCCGGTCGATGCCGCGGATCGGTATTCGACGGAAGCCGATTTCGGCGAGTGGCGAGAGCGGCTGCAGATCCACGGCCTCGATCTGCGCCATAGTCCCAGCATCGAATTGTTCGCGCAGTATCTCCTCGATCGGCTGCCGCGACTCGACTACGTCCTCAACAATGCGTGCCAGACAGTGCGCCGGCCGGCGGGATTTTTCCGGCACCTGCTGACGCGCGAGGCGGAGTCGATCGGCGCACTGCCGGCGGGCATGCGCTCCGTGCTCGCAGGGCACGACGAGCTCGTGAGGTCGCTCGAAGCGAAACGCGGGCAGGCCACCGCCGTGCTGGCGAACCCGGAGCGCATCCCGGGCGAAGGCTTGGTGCACAGCGCCGCCCTCTCGCAGCGGCGCTATCTGGACGAGGACTATCGCGGCGGTGAAGAACTCTTCCCCGCGAACCGCTTCGACGAAGATTTGCAGCAGGTCGACCTGCGCGAGATGAACAGCTGGCGGTTGCGCATGCATGAGGTGGAGACGCCCGAACTGCTCGAGGTGCATCTCGTGAACTCGATTGCGCCTTACATCCTCAATGCGAAGCTGAAGCCGCTCATGGTGAGCACGCCCGGCGCCCACAAGCACATCGTCAACGTCAGCGCCATGGAAGGCCAGTTCTACCGCACCACGAAGACCGACAAGCACCCGCACACCAATATGGCGAAGGCCGCGCTGAACATGATGACGCGCACGAGCGCACCCGATTTCGTGAAGGACGGCATCCACATGAACGCCGTCGACACCGGGTGGATCACCGACGAAGACCCCGCGGTCCATGCGGCGCGCAAAGCGGAAGCGGGATTTTCACCGCCGCTCGACATCATCGACGGCGCAGCGCGGATCGTGGATCCGATCTTCGCCGGAAAGCTCACGGGGAAGCATGTGTGGGGACAGTTCCTGAAGGACTACAAGCCTGCGCCGTGGTAGCGCTTGCGGACGTGCGGCCTATCTATTCGCAGGTTCGGTCCCTCGCGGAATTCCCTCCCAACGTGCGCACGGCGGCCCGTATCGTCAGGAAGTTCAGGCGACGCACAGCCGGTCGCGCCCGCCGTGCTTTGCTTCGTATAGCGCCTTGTCTGCACGCGCCAACAGGACATCGACGGTATCGGCCGGACCAACACTGGCGACTCCGCATGACACGCTGACTCTCAGCCCGGGCCCGATGGCCGACCAGTCGGTAGCGGAAATGGCGAGACGGACCCTTTCGACCAGACGAGTGCCGGCATTCTGATCCGCACCCTCCAGCAACAACACGAATTCCTCTCCGCCGTAGCGGGCGATGACATCCGATGCGCGCAGGCACTCGCGCATGCGCTCGACCACTCGCCGCAGCACCTGGTCTCCCGCCAGGTGGCCGAATCGGTCGTTGATGGATTTGAACCAGTCGAGGTCGATCATGGCGACGCACGCGGGAGCTCCGGTCTTCGCGGCGCGCTTCACGGACCTTTCGATGAGCGGCAGTATGGCCCTACGGCTCAGGGCGCCGGTCAACGCGTCGCTCGCGGCCAGTAGTTCGGCGTCCTGCTTCGCTCGTCCCAGCGCCGAGTTGGCCTCGTGCAGCCTCATGCGGAGCGCCGAGCCGTAGTAGGCCAACAGCGTGGTGCGCAGCGCGATCAGCGCGAAGCTCAGGCATAGCAACAGCACCTCGAGACGGCTGGGATCCACAATGCCCAATGATCCATTTGCCGGGAGAGACAGCACGATGCCGACGCCGACGAACGCGATGAACCACGAAAGCATCGCCGCCCTGAGCTCGATCCTCAAACCGCCAAATGCGAACACGATCGACATCGTGCCGATGAACACCGGTGCGAGCTGCGGAGCCAGTGACATCCCCAGCAGCTGAACGAGTACCGCGTACGCCATCTGCGAGGTCACGAGCTGCGGATCTCTCCTGTGCTCGACGTGGCCGAACCAGTGAATGAGCGAAAACAACGCGAGATGGCCAAAGCCGGCGGCGCCGTAGATTCCGACGACGCGGCCGTCGATCGTACCGGCCGCGGCGAACAGGCCGTACAAGATCGTGTCGACCAGGTAGCTCGCCCCGATCGCGCATACCAGGATCACGCGATACAGGCGCCGACTCTTGTCGCGATCGAGGCCTGTGCGGCGTTGCAGCCTATCGAGCCAGATGTCGTCCAATGCAATCTGCATCGGTATTCCACCAGTTCATCTGGCGTTATCGGCTGCGAGCGAGCCGGACTTTAGCGCCCGGTTCGCGCAGCGCTTCACCTTTATGAGAATTCGATCGCGCGGCGAAGCGGGGGCGATCCCGAGCGAACCTCGGAAGCGATCGACGCCGATGGCTGGATGCACACGGTCGATCCTGGCGATCGCGTCGAGCGCCGTCGCCCGCGTCGGACAACTTCCGCTGATGCGCTGGCGTGCAACTTTTCGAGCCTGGCGCTGACAAAATCGGCAGCCTCATGCCGAAACACATCCCCGCGCACGGAACCGTCTGCGTTATCGACGAATCGCTCGCCGACACCGCGTTCGCGACCATTGTTCTAGCGTTCTCAACAGATCCGGCCGCCCGCTGGAGCTGGACGCGCCCCGATGTTTTCCTGCACAACATGCCGCTGGCCTCGCGCGCATTCGCCGGAAACTGCTTCGCGCTGGGCACCGCCTACGAAATCGGGAACTTCTCCGGCGTGGCGCTGTGGCTGCCGCCCGGCGAATCGTCCGATGGAGAGACGCTCGGGAGCCTGATCGAGCGCACGGCGCCCGCCGAAAATCTCGCCGATCTGTCGAAGGTTTTCGAACAGATGGCAACTTTCCACCCGCACGAGCCGCATTGGTATCTGCCGTTGATCGGCGTCGATCCCTCCCGTCAGGGAGAGGGGCTCGGCGACAAACTCATGGTGCACGCGCTCGCCCGTTGCGATGGCGACGGATTGCCCGCGTACCTCGAATCCAGCAACCCGCGGAACATTCCCTTCTACGAACGCCACGGCTTCCAGGCATTGGGGAAGATCCAGTCGGGCTCGTCGCCGACGCTCGTTCCGATGCTGCGCAGACCGCGATCGCGCCGCTCAGCTGGCTGATTCTCCGCGACCTTTCTTCATCGCCAGGTACACGGGCACCCCCGCGACGAGAAGGCCGAGGCCCCAGTAGAACGCCTCCAGGCCCGCGCCGAAGATCGTCCAGATCGAGTAGATGGCACCGAGGATCGCGACCACGGACAGTGCGCCGAGACTCCTTCCCTTGACGCCGAGATCGCCAGCCCAGGCGAGCTTCAACGCCGCCACGGAGCAGAACAGGTAGGTGACGAGCGTAGCGAGAGTCGCGATGAGCAGCATTCGCGTGAAGACCACCACCATCGAGTTGGTGTAGTTGAACAGCACCACGACCGTGAGCAGGCCGCCGGTGATGAACAGCGACGTCCCGGGTGTCTGGTGTTTCGACTGCCTCGCGAAGAACTTCGGGAATACCCCCGCGCGCGCCAGCGTGGCCGGCATCTCGCCCTGGATGAGGATCCAGCCATTGAGCGCGCCGAAGCCGCTGATGAACGCGAACAGCGCGAACAACGTCGCGGCGTTGCCGCCCCAGAACATCCGTACCACGTCGGCGAACGGCGCGGTCGATTGCGCGAGCTCCGCGGTGGGCAGCAACAGAACGACCGTCGAGCAGGCGAGAATGTAGAGCACCGTGCTGATCGCCGTGCCCCACAGCGTCGCGCGAGGAATCGTTTTCTCCGGATCGATGACGCTGCCGGCCGGCACCGTCGCGGACTCGAGTCCCAGGAATGCCCACAACGTCAACGTCGCGGAAGCCGTCACCGCGGCCAGACTCAGCGGCTGCGGATCTACGCGAATCACGGACGCATCTCCCCTGCCCAGCAGCACCACCGCGAGCACGACGAGTGCGAGCAACGGCAGCACCTTGAGCAGCGTAGTGACGATCTGCACCACGCCTGCCTGCCGCACGCCGCGCCAGTTGATGAACGTGAGAATCCAGATGATCGCGCACGAAACGATCGCCGGCCCGCCGACGGTTTGTTTGATCGCGGGAACCAGTTCGGCCAGGTATGCGACCGTGCCCGTCACGATCGCGGCGTTGCCGATCCATACCGCCATCCAGTAACCCCAGGCCGTGAGGAAGCCTGCCGCTTCACCGAACGCCTTGCGCGGATAGACATAGGGCCCGGCCGCATCCGGATACGATTTCGCCAGCCGCGCAAAGATGATGGCGAGCAGCACGCTGCCCGCCGCGGTGAGCAACCAGCCAAAGATGCTGTTGACGCCGTAGGGCGCGAGCGACGCCGGCAGGAGGTACACACCCGCGCCGATCATGTTGCCGACGACCAGCGCCAGGCACATCCGGAAGCCCAGCCCGCGCGACGGTGTCGAGACGCTCATGCCGCAGTGTAGCGCGCGAGCCAGCACTGCCATCATGATGGCGCAAAACCGGAGGATGCCCGTGAACCCATCGATGCTTATTAGCCGGCTGATCGTCGCCGCCTTGCTCGGTTGTTCGCTGTGTGCGCCGGCGATCGCCGATGGGGCCAGGGCCCGCGCGCTCGGCATTCCTTTCGACGGCGCACCGGGCCCGCTCAATGCGATCACGGACGTCGCGGGACTGACAGTCGGCTTCAGCACGCTCATCGCCGGGGACGGAGAAGAAGCCGTGCGCACCGGCGTGACGGCGATCCTGCCCCGCGGCATGGCCTCCAACGACAAGCCGGTTTTCGCCGGCGTCTTCAGCCTGAACGGCAACGGCGAAATGACCGGCACGCACTGGATCGAGGAATCCGGATTCCTCGAAGGCCCGGTGATGATCACCAACACGCACAGCGTCGGCGTCGTGCGCGACGCGACGATTCAGTGGCGCATCCGTCACGGCGCGGCGGATCCTTCCGGCTACTGGTGGTCGCTGCCCGTGGTCGCCGAGACTTACGACGGCCACCTGAACGACATCAACGGCTTTCATGTGAAACCGGAGCACGTGTTCGCCGCGCTCGACGCGGCACACGGCGGCGCCATCGAGGAGGGCAATGTCGGCGGCGGCACCGGGATGATCTGCCACGAGTTCAAGTGCGGCACCGGCACGAGCTCTCGCGTCGTGAAGATCGAAGACCGCGAATACCGGGTCGGCGTCCTGGTGCAATCGAACTACGGCATCCGCGGCGAGCTGCGCATCGCGGGCGTGCCCGTCGGCAAGGTGCTGCAGAACGACCTGCTCTGGTCGGATCCGAAGGACACGGGCTCGATCATCGTCGTGGTCGCCACCGATGCGCCATTGCTGCCGCATCAGCTCAAGCGTGTTGCACGCCGCGCCTCGATGGGCCTGGCACGCAACGGCAGCTATTCGGGTAATGGCTCAGGCGATATCTTCATCGCGTTCTCGACCGCGAACGAGTCCGCCAATCAACTCGCGATGAAGTCGATGAGCGCGCTCGGCAACGAACGGATGGACCCGCTGTTCCTCGCGACGGCGCGCGCCGTCGAAGAGAGCATCATCAACGCCATGATCGCCGCCAGGCCGATGACCGGCTACAAGGGAAACAAGGCGGCGGCAATCGATCGAACGGCGCTGATGAAACTGCTGAAGGATTACAGGACCGTCGTGGAAAAGAAGACGGTGCGCTAGCGGGCGGCCTTCTCCGCAAATACCGCGCGCCCGGCGCGCAGGTAGTCGATCGTGTCCTTTTTCTCCCGTGCGTCGTTGTAATCCTGGCGCGCATCGGCCGACGCAATGATCCGGTCTATCCAGCGCAGGAAATACTCGGCGTCGGCGCGTGACGTCGCGGGCCGGCCTTCGACCGAAACATAGACCGGGTTGGTGCTGGCGTACGGATAGAGATCGAAGATCAACGGGTCGGGCTCGTCGTTCCACGCGCGCACGAGGATCCAGCCGCTCTCGGTCACGGAGATCCTGCCGCTTAGATCGGCGCTCGTCGCGTCTTTTTTTCCATGACGCGCGACCACCCGGCCGTTGTACAGCACTTCGAAGTGATCGAGCGGCGCCAGCGAGCGCATTGCCGCGCGGTAGTTCAGTTCCTTTCCGGCCGCGAGCTCGATCGTGTCGCCGGGATTCCTGCCGTCCACCTGCAACGCGAGCAGCGGTCCGTTGCTCGCGACGCTGTGGCCCGCGCGCAGGGCATCGAGCAGCGCCTCCGCGCGCGCGTCGCCGCCGGTCAGCAGCAGCACGCGATTCATGCCGACCGGCCCGCGCAGGGACGCGTAGTTGGTCATCGCATCGGTGCCGGCGCCGGCAGAAAGCCGGAATCCCAGGTTCAACAGCCGATGCCACACCTCGGCGGTCGACTTGTGATCCGAGAAGCCGACCACTTCGATGTAGTCCGCCTTGCCGAGCGCGACGTCGACCGGCAGCGCGTTCGTCAGCGACTTTTCCTTCTCCGGCACGATCGGCCAGTCGAACGGATGCACGTAGCCGACGAGTGCACCCTGCGCGTGAGCGAGGTCGGACACCGCGCCATTGTGCGGATACGGCGACGTGAGCGCGCTGTGCTGATAGGCGCTGAAATCCGGCGTCAGGAAGTGATCGCGCAGGCCTAACAAGCCGAGGTGCCCCCAGTAGCTCGTGTGGTATTCCTGGGCCTGAAAGATCGTCACGCCATCGTCGCGTGTGACATCACCGCCCGCATGCACGATGTCCGGAATGCGCTGTTCCTTGTTCACGAGGGTGTTGAAGACGACATCCAGGTCCTCGGCGCGCGCCTGCGCGGCCAGCGTCTTGGTGGTTGCCCGGTAGTGGCCGCCGTAGTTCATGTGCACGTGCAGGTCGGCCGACACGGTCGCCGGTGCCCACGAGGGAAGCGAGAGCCGCTTGAAAGCCAGTGTCGCCGTCACGCCGGCCGCGTCACGGATCTGCGCCGTGTGCAGCGAAGCCGCGTGCTCGATTCCACGCCAGGCGGTGATCCGCGCCGGGCCGATCGGCACCGACACGACGCATTCGCCGTGGCAGTGGAAGTAGCGCGTTTCCTCGATCTGCGTCGAAGGATCGAAGCCGTCGTCGGCACTCACCCACGCATCGTCGGGCGCATACGCACGCGCATCGATGCCGCGAACGCCGACCCTGCCCGATGCCGGCTTGCCGGCCTCGTCGGTCAGCCTGATGGTGAGCGGAGCCATCGGCCGCGCATAGTGGCGAGTCCGGGGTGCGATCGGCCTGCGCGCGCCGCCCGTGAACTCGCGGATCCACAGTGCGACATTTCCGGACTCGTTGCTGATGTAGGCCACTCGGCGACCGTCCGGCGACCAGCGCGCCTGCGTGGCATCGAATTCTCCGAAAGTCAGCGGCAGCGTGGCGTCCCCGGCGAGTGTCGTCACCCAGAGCTGATGCCATTGCCGGCCCTGGTAGCTGCTGTACAGCACGCGCCGGCCATCGGGCGCGACTTCCGGGTTCGCGCGCCAGCTCGTCTCCTCGTCCAGGAAACAGGCGGGCGCGCTGCCCGCCTCGAGCGCCACGCGGCAGAGCTTTCCCGTGCCGTAGGCGACTTCGCGATTCGACACGAACACCAGGCCCTTGCCGTCCGGCGTCCAGGACGGATTGATCGCGTGATCGTGCGTCGAGTAGTAATAGCGCGCGATCGCGCTTTCGCGCGGTGCGATCAGGGCACGCGGCGCGCCGAGTCCGGCCGCGTCGAGGTCGGCCACGTAGAGATTCAGGTGGCCGGTGCCGGCGGTCGACACGAATGCGAGCCGGCGCCCGTCCGGCGATATCCGCGGTTGGACCTGGACTGCCTTCGTCGACGTCAGCTGCTGCGCTTTGCGGCTCGAGAGATCCAGTCGCCACAACTCGATCGCATCGGCGTGGTGCCGCGCGAACACGATGAAGCGTCCATCGGGCGACCAGTCGGGTTGATAGTCGTACCCCGGCCCGTACGTCAGCTCGTCGGCGGATTCGCCATCGATGGCCTGGCGCCACAGCGAACCGCCCATGCTGTACACGACGCTCTGGCCATCCGGCGAGAACGTCACGCTGGATGGGCCGCTCGTGAGCTGCGGCAGGAACATCTCCCGGAAGTAATACGAGTGCGGGAGATCGACCTGCCGCAGTACCGGGAGGCGGACAGCGAGCGCGGGGTCAGCGACGCAGAGCGTCAGCAGACCCAGCAGCGCCGGAATCGTTTTTCTCATCGGCCAGCACCTCATCGAGGGAAGCGGTCAACAACGTCACCGCCTCGTCGACATCCGCATTCGTGATCATCAGCGGCGGCATGAAGCGGATCGTGCTCTGCCCGCACGACAGCAGCAGCAAGCCATTGTGGTAGGCGCGCGTGATCAGCCGATCGCAAAGCTTCGATGCCGGCACTTTCGTGGCGCGATTCTCGACCAGCTCCATGCCGAGCATCAGGCCCTTGCCGCGCACGTCGCCGATGCACTCGTAGCGCAGCTTGAGCTCGCGCAGCTTGCCGATGAAGTAGTCGCCGACGCGCGCCGAGTTCGCGGCGTATTCGCGTTCGACGAGGTCGACGGTCGCGAGCGCGGCGGCGCAGCACAGGGGATTGCCGCCAAACGTGTTGCCGTGCGCGCCGCGCTGCCACTTCTCCATGATCGTCTTCTTCGCGACGACCATGCCGATCGGCAGACCCGACCCCAGCCCCTTCGCGAGCGTCATGATGTCCGGCGCGACGCCGGAATGATCCGCCGCGAACATCCTGCCGCTGCGGCCGATGCCCGACTGCACTTCGTCGAAGATCAGCAGGATGCCGTGGCGATCGCACAGCGCGCGCAGGCCCTGCAGGAAGCCATCCGGCGGGACGAGGTAGCCGCCCTCGCCCTGGATCGGCTCGATGAGGATGGCCGCGACTTCGCTCGGCGGGACGTTCGATCGGAAGAGCACATTTTCGATGTAGTTCAATACCGCCGCGCCCTGCTCGTCGCCCGCCAGCAGCGGGCGGTAGTTGTTGGGGTACGGAACGTGCGTCACACCCGGGATCGTCGGGAAGAATCCCTTCTGCTGGGTGTACTTGCTCGAGGTGAACGCCAATGAACCCATCGAGCGGCCGTGGAACCCGCCGAGGAAGCCGATGAATCGGCCGCGGCCCGTCACGTAGCGCGCGAGCTTGAGCGCGCCTTCGACCGATTCGGTGCCGCTCTGGCAGAAGAAGCTCAGCGTCGGCTCGCGCATGGGGCTCAGCGCGTTCATCTTTTCGGAGAGCGCGATCTGGCCTTCGTGCCAGTAGTCACTCGAGATGTGCAGGAACTTGTCCGCCGCGTCCTTGATGGCCTGGACGACCTTCGGATGACTGTGGCCGGTCGAGGCCACGGCGATGCCCGCCATGAAGTCGAGGAAACGATTGCCGTCGACGTCCCACACCTCGGCGCCCTTGCCATGCGAGATGACGAACGGATAGTCGCGCGGATAGGACGGCGACTCGACCGCGACGGAACGCTTCAACATGGCTTCGGCCCTGGGGCCGGGCAGCGCCGTGCGGATGTGCGGAGACTTCATGATTCGACCACCGTCTGGGATTGCTCGCGCAGATACTGCGCCAGGTAATAGAAGGATGCGATCGCCTTGCCCGTGTTGCCCGAGCCTTTCCAGCCGCCGAATGGCTGGTAGCCGGGCCACGCGCCCGTCGTCGCCCCCGCGGCACGGTTCGAGTACGTGACGCCGGCCTCGATGCGATCGAGGAATTCGTCGACGTCGGCTTTCGATCCGTACACGCCCGCCGTGAGGCCGAGATCCGAATCGTTCGCCAGGCGGATGCCTTCATCCAGACTCTTCACGCGATGAACCATCAGCACTGGCAGGAACATTTCCTCGCGCCACAGCGGATGCTCGAGCGCCGCCTCGGCGAGCGTCGGCGCCGCGAAGAATCCGCGCGCGAGATCGCCCGTCGAAAGCGCTGCGCCGCCGAAGTGAATTTTCGCTCCGTCCCGGCGCAGCCTGTCGACGTAGCCGATGTACTTGCCGTGCGCACTCGCCGTGGCGACAGGTCCCATCCAGTTCTGCAGGCGCGTCGGATCACCCACACCGATCGCCTGCATGCGCTGCAGGAGTTTTTGCAGGAGAGTGTCGGCGACCGACTCTTCGACATAGAGGCGCGACAACGCCGAGCATTTCTGGCCGCTCAGGCCGAAGGCGCTGCGCACGATACCGGCGGAGGCGGCATCGAGATCGGCGTTCGCGGTGACGACACAGGCATTCTTCCCGCCCATCTCGGCGATGCAGGGTTTCGGGTAGCGTCCCGCGGCGAGCTTGCGCACGATGCCCATGCCCGTGTCGTACGAACCCGTGAACGTGACGCCGGCCGTCAGCAGATGCGACACGAGCGCGTCGCCGATCGCGGCGCCCGGCCCCATCAGGTAATTGAAGACACCCGGTGGCAAACCGGCGTCGCGCAGGCAGTCGGCCAGCAGCCGGCCGGACCATGGCGTTTCGCTCGCGCCCTTGAGCACCACCGTGTTGCCGGTCACGAGCGCGGCGGCCACGGGCCCGCCGGCGAGCGCGAACGGAAAGTTGAACGGGTTGATGACGACCCATGCACCGTACGGCTTCATCACGCTGCGATTGCGCGACACGACATTCGTCACCGGGTCGTTCGGCAACACGTGATCGAAGCCGCCGTGCTGTTCGAAGCTGTCGCAGTAGACGTTGAAGAAGTCGGCCGTCTCCTGGACTTCGCCGAGCGCTTCCATGCGGTTCTTGCCGACCTCGAGACTCACCGCCGCGGCGATGAGATAGACGCGTTCCTCGATGATCTGCGCGACGCGCCGCAACAGGCGGATCCTCTGCGCCGGCGGCGTCGCGCGCCAGCGCGGGAAGGCAGCGCTCGCGGCGGCCATCGCCTGGTCGACGTGCTCACCGCCCGCCTGCGCGAACGAGCCTAACAACCAATCGCGGTCGATGGGGCTGTGCTTGTCCTTGTGCGCCCCGGTGTCGAAATCCTCGCCCGCGATGTGCAGGGCGTGCTTGCGCCCGAGGCCGCCGCGCACTTCGGCCAGCGCCGCGTCGAAACGCGTGTGCATCTCGGGCGGCGGATCGAACATCGTCGAATACGTGAGCTTGTACGCCATGTGTCCCCTCGGGCATCAGAATTGTACGGCGGCCAGCAATTCGTCGAGCAGGGTCAGCCCGTCGTCGAGTTCGTTCTCGCTGATCACCAGCGGCGGCGCGAGCAGTATCAGGTTGCCGCGGATGGCGAACGACACGTCGCGATGCAACGCGTCGCGCACCAGGCGCCTGAGCGCAGGATGCGAGGCCGGCCACACGGACGGGGATTCGCGCGTCGCGCGATCACGCACCAGCTCGACCACGGCGAACAGCCCGTCGCCGCCGCGCACGTCGCCGACGATGGCATGCCTCGCCGGGAGACTTTTCAGACGCTCGAGCATGCGCGCGCCGAGATCGCGCGACCGCTCGATCAGCCGTTCGTCGGCGTATGCCTCGACGGCGGCGACCCCGGCCGCGCAAGAGAGCGGATGACCGCAGTACGTCAGGCCCGTGTACAGCATGTCGCTCTCGAGACGCCGGGCGATCTCCGCCGACAGCACGACCGCGCCCAGCGGCAGGTGCGCGCCAGTCAGCCCCTTCGCCAGCGTCATGAGATCCGGCCGCCCTTGCTCGCCGTACCTCGGCCACGCGAACCATTCGCC
>CADEED010000020.1:41496-44354 GCA_902826225.1 uncultured Pseudomonadota bacterium
ATTCGCCGCAGCGGCCGAAGCCACTCATGACCTCGTCGGCGATCAGGCAGACCCCGCGGCGGCGGGTCTCGGCGCGCAGCGCCGGCCAGTAGTTAGCGGGAGCGACGATGCCGTTGGTCCCGGCGTTCGGTTCCATGATGACCGCGGCCGTTTCCCGCTGTTCGTCGATGATCTCACCGACGTGCGCGGCGGCGCGGCTGCCGCATTCCTCGGCGGTCGCGCTGTCGTAGGGGCATCGATAGGCGTAGGGCGGCGGCGCGTGCACGACGCCGAATGCCTCGCGGTCCGCCTGGTGCCGCGTGCGGCTGTCGCCGGACATCGCCATCGTCGCGTAGCTCGCGCCGTGGTAGGACCGGTCGCGCGCGATGATGCGGCCGCGCGGCTTGCCCGACGCCTGCCGCGCGAACTTCACCGCGTTCTCGTTCGCGTCGGCGCCGCCGAGCGTGAAGAACACGCGCCCACCCGTGAACCCCGATTTATCGAGCAGCAGTTCCGCCAGCCGCGCGCGCGGCTCTGCGCCCCAGCTGCTCGTGACGAAGCACAGCTTCTGTGCCTGCTCGCGGATCGCCGCGACGACCTTCGGATGCTGGTGCCCGAGATTGCTGCACTCGGCGAGGCTGCTCATGTCGAGGATGGCACGGCCGTCGGCCGTGTGAATCCGCGCGCCTGCGCCGCCAACGATCGTCGGTGCCGACCAGTCGGCCTGCCGGCACCAGCTGTGCAGTACGGTATCGCGTTCGGAAAGCATGCGGGATTGTAGTCTTTCGGAATCTTGGGGGATGATCCGCGCGTGACACGCCCCGCCGTCATCAGCGTCGCCATCACCGGGTCCCTGCCCCAGAAGGCAAACAACCCGGCCGTCCCGATCACGCCTGCGGAGCAGATCGAATCGACGCACGAGGCCTTCGAGGCCGGCGCGGCGCTCGTCCACATCCACGTGCGGGATGACGAGGGTCGCCCCTCGTCCGACCCCGATCGTTTTGCGCGCGTCCAGGAAGGCGTCCGCAAGCACTGCCCCGGCATGATCGTGCAGTTCTCCACGGGCGGACGGGGTCGCGGGCTCGCGGAACGCGGTTCGATGCTCTACCTGAAGCCCGACATGGCATCGCTCGCGACGGGCTCGGTGAATTTTCCGACGTCCATCTACGAGAACCCGCCGGACTTCGTCGAAGACCTCGCGCGCGACATGATCGGCCGCGGTATCAAGGCCGAGGTCGAAGTGTTCGACGTCGCGATGCTCTACAACGCGGCGGAGCTCGTGAAGCGCGGCCTGCTGAAATCCCCCCCGCACGTGCAGTTCGTGCTCGGCCTGAAGAACGCGCTCCCCGCCCGGCGTGAACTGCTCGAGTTTCTGATCAAGGAGCTCGCGGCGATTCTTCCCGGCGCGACGTGGACTGCCGCCGGAATGGCCAGGAACCAGCTCGTCCTCAATCACTGGGCGCTCGAGCTCGGCGGCCATGCGCGTACGGGTCTCGAGGACAACCTGCGCTTCGATGAACACCGGCTGGCGGCGAGCAACGCCGAACTGGTTGCTCGCGTGGCCTCGCTGACGCGGGAGTACGGCCGCACCGTCGCGACTCCCGCCGAGGCGCGCGCCCTGCTGGGCCTGGCCGCCGCCTGACGCGAGCGGCGAACGTCAGAGCACCGGCTTCACCGCTTTCGCTGTGCGCCTCTCCTTGAGGTTCTCGCCGGGAGAGCCCTGTTCAACGCGACCCTAGAAATCGCCAGCCGGCGTCGCGCGGCGCCGTGGCGGATCCCAGAACGCGCCCTCGACCACCCGGCAGGGAGCCATCACGCGCGACCACTGCAGCTCGCGCTGGTAATAGATGTCGGCCCACAGCTCGTCGCCCGCCCGGCCCCAGGGCATGTGCAGCGACGCGAACGCGATATTGGTCTTCGCGGAGGGTGACCACGCCGCGGTCGTCACGGTACCGACGATGTCGCCGCCGCTCTTGCGGTTGTAGATGTATGCGGCCTTCGCCACCTTGTTGCCGGCGACGTCGAGCTTCACGAAGCGATAGCGCGAGCCGTTCTTCTGCTCCTCCAGCAACGCGCGGCGGCCGTTGAAGTTCGGCTTCTTGAAATCCACCAGTCGTCCGAGATCGAGCTCGAACGGCGAACGCGCGCGCTCCGGATGGATGGCCTGGTCGGCGGGCATGAAGTCCACGTGCGCCTGGATGAACCCCGCTTCGATGCGCGAGATCTCGAGCGCGTTCGTGCCCATCGGGCGAATGCCGTGGATGGCGCCCTTGTCGAACAGCGCATCCCACAGCGCAATCGCGCGCGAGTTGTCGATCCATAGCTCGTAGCCGAGATCGCCGGTGAAGCCGGTGCGCGAAACCGTCAGCTCGCCTCCCGCGAATGGCCAATAGCCGATATCGAAAGGCTTGAGATTCTCGACGCCAGCGCAGCCGATCGCCTTGAGAACCGCGCAGCTCGTCGGCCCCTGGAATGCGAGACAGGCGACGTCATGGGTGTCCTCGACCATCTGCACGTCGAGACCGAAGGCCGACCGCTCCAGCCACTCGAGCTGGCGCTCCTGCGAACACAACCGGTACACGCCGGGCTTGAGGTGGAAGATGGTGCCGTCGTCGATCACCTTGCCGTTGTCGTCGCACCAGATGGCATAGCCCACGCGTTGCGGCTTGATCTTCGACACGTCGCGCGTCACGAGCCGGTCGAGGAACGCGAACGCGTCAGGACCGGTGATGAGGTGCTTCGTCATCGGCGTGAGATCGAACATCGCGCAGGCGTTGCGGATCGCCGCGTACTCGAGCGCCGTGTTGAAGTAGGCGTCCGCGACGGTGTAATCCTTCCAGCGGTGCCAGACGTTGAGCTTGTTGAGCGCGGAGGTGCGC
>CADEED010000021.1 GCA_902826225.1 uncultured Pseudomonadota bacterium
GCGCGGTGTAGCCGACGTTCTCGAGGTCGTTGTGCTTGCCGCCGGCGCGCACGCACTTCTGGCTCGTGGTGGCACGCACGTAGTCGCGCTTCTCCTTGCCGAGGAAGCAGTCCTTGAACTGCACCATGCCGGCATTGGTGAACAGCAGCGTCGGGTCGTTGCCCGGGACGAGGCTGGAGGAAGCGACGATCGTGTGGCTGCGTTCGCGGAAGAATTCGAGGAAGGCGCGACGGACATCCGCCGCGCTCATGAAGGGCGGTTTGCTGGGCATTCGGGGCTGATGTTGGTTAACGATCCGGTTCGCCGTCCTCGGGGTCGCCCTCGAGAACGGCGCGGATATGATCAATGGAAAAGCCCCGGTATTGCAAAAATCTGGCCTGCCGAGCGCGTTCTTTGCGTTCCGTGGGCAGGTCCGGGCCAAACTTCCGGCGGCGCGCCTCCCGGGCGAGGCTCAGGAAGTCGGGGGCGTCCTCGTTACCCTTGACCGCCTCATCGATGGCTTCCCGGGACAGTCCGGAGCGCTGCAAGGTCTGGCGGATGCGGGCCGGGCCCTGGCCGCGGCGCGCCCGATACGCCACCACATTGGCGCCGTACCGCTGGTCGTCGAGCTTGCGGGTTTCCTCGAGTTCCAGCAGCACTGGTTCTATGGCATGTTCGAGGTAGCCGCGATCCTTGAGCTTCGACCGCAGCTCGCCCGTGGAGTAATCGCGGCGCGCGAGCAGCGCGACGGCGTAGGTCTGCGCGTGGTTGGGGTCGCCCGCGTCCGTGTCGTTGAGCCCGGGTTTACGGCCAAGTCGGCGCACTCATCCCGCCTTGTCGTAAATGAGTTCACCGGCGCGGAAGGCGCAGCGCACGCGCGCGAAATTCTTCACGTCGTCGGCCGGATCGCCTTCGAGCACGACGAGGTCCGCGGCGTAGCCGGGTTGCACGCGACCGCGGACCGCGGATTCCTTGAACCGATCCGCCGGCGCGGTGGTGAGCGATGCCAGGATTTCCCGCGGACTGAGACCCGCCCTTTGCATGAGCACGTACTCGTCCGTGGGGTCGAAGTCGTGCATGTAGCCGACGTCGGTGCCGAACAGGATTTGCCCGCCGGCCGCCTTGAATGCGCGCAGTTCCGCCATCGTCGCCTCGACCAGTTTTTCGGTGATGTCCTTCGGCACGTCCTGTTTCGCGAGTTCGGAATACCAGAGCTTGAAGGTCGGGATGACAGACACCTGCTGCGCCACCATGCGTTTGACGAGCGCCTCGTCCCACGGCGACCGTTCGCCGAGCGTGGTGTGCACGAACACATCGACGCCGGCATCGAGGCCCGCGCGCATACCCGCGAGACTCGTCGGATGCGCGAACAGCAACTTGCCGCGTGCGTGTGTTTCGCTGGCGGCAACCCTCGCGATGTCGGGCGACAGAAGCTTCGCGGCGCCGGGAGTGGGCGCGGTTTCCAGGAAGAGCTTCGTGCCGTCGGCGCCACCCGCGAGATTGGCCTGGACGATGGCGCGCGCTTCACGCGCGTCCCTGGGCTGCGGCAACCCGTCCAGCACCTCCGGCGGCAGATCGTGGAGGTAGTAAGGGATGCCGTCCACCGGGAACAATCCCCAGCCGACGGTGAAAATGCGCGGCCCGCGGATATCGCCCTTCTCGATGCGCGAGCGAATCGCGAGCGTGTTCTCGAGCACCGACGACGTATCGACCACGGTGGTGAAGCCGTATCGCGTGAGCATCGCCTCGACGCCGCGCTCGAGCTCCGCCGACGGCTTGATCATCGCCTTGTCGAAGGGCGCACCCAGGAAATGGACGTGACTGTTCTGGAAACCGGCGACGACGACGCCGCGGCATTCGGACAAACGGGAGCCGGCGGGAAAATCCGTCGCGCGCTGACCGGCGACCGCGACGATGCGCCCGCCGCGAATCGAGACGGTGCGATTCTCGACGGCGGCTTCGTCCGGCGTCGAGTAGAGCTTGTCGGCGCGGATCATCAGCGATTCCGCGACGGCGGCCGCGGCGGCCGTCCCCAGACAGATGCCCGCGGCCAGTGCGATCAGACGCATGCAGTGAACCTCAGCAGAACAGGT
The DNA here is from genome assembly GCA_902826225.1 of uncultured Pseudomonadota bacterium. GTDB lineage: Bacteria > Pseudomonadota > Gammaproteobacteria > Steroidobacterales > Steroidobacteraceae > CADEED01. Next base: position 2,073 of record CADEED010000021.1, read on the forward strand.
TCAGGTGAGACGCGGCTTTCGATGTGGAGTTGCGACGTGGGCAGGGAAAGGGGACTGTCCCATTTCCGAAGTCGGAAAAACGGACAGTCCCGGGTACGGACCCGCATCAGGCGACGGTGATCAGTCGTTGCCGCCGACACTTTTGAGCTCGGGACGCTGCGGCTTCACGGGAACCAGCTTCTCGCGAATCTGCAACTCGATTTCCTTGGCGAGCTCGGGGCGCGCCTTCAGGAATTCGCGGGCGTTGTCCTTGCCCTGGCCGATGCGCTCGCCCTTGTAGCTGTACCACGCGCCGGACTTCTCGATGATGCCCTGCGCGGAACCCATGTCGACGATCTCGCCCTCGCGGGAGATGCCCTGGCCGTACATGATCTCGAATTCGGCTTCGCGGAACGGCGGCGCCACTTTGTTCTTCACGACCTTCACGCGGGTCTGGTTGCCGACCACTTCCTCGCCGTTCTTGATGGCGCCGATGCGGCGGATGTCGAGGCGCACGGAGCTGTAGAACTTGAGCGCGTTGCCACCGGTGGTGGTTTCCGGGCTGCCGAACATGACGCCGATCTTCATGCGGATCTGGTTGATGAAGATGACGATGGTGTTCGAACGCTTGATGTTGCCGGTGAGCTTGCGCAGCGCCTGCGACATGAGGCGCGCATGCAGGCCGACCTGCAGCTCGCCCATTTCGCCTTCGATTTCCGCTTTCGGCGTGAGCGCCGCGACGGAGTCGATGACCACGACATCGACCGCGCTGGAGCGGACGAGCATGTCGGTGATCTCGAGCGCCTGCTCACCGGTATCGGGTTGCGACACCAGGAGGTCGTTCACATCGACACCCAGCTTTTCCGCGTACGTGGGATCGAGCGCGTGCTCTGCATCCACGAAGGCTGCCGTGCCGCCCGCCTTCTGAACCTCGGCGATGACCTGCAGCGTGAGGGTGGTCTTGCCCGAGGACTCGGGACCGTAGATCTCGACCACGCGGCCGCGCGGAAGACCGCCGATGCCGAGCGCGATATCCAGACCCAGCGAACCGGTGGACACCGCTTCGATGTCATAGGAAGCCTGGGCATCGCCCAGACGCATGACGGAGCCCTTGCCGAACTGCTTTTCGATCTGGCCCAGCGCCGCGGAGAGCGCCTTCTTGCGGTTGTCATCCATTCGCGTATCCCCTTTCAGGCTGAAATTGGTGTGCGAAAAAATTTAGCACAAAGTACTGGATAAATGACCAGCAAATCGAGTGAAACACACTGATTAATCGGGGCGTTTTCGCATGGATTTGTCGCCGTCCAGTGCCCACGATTCCTGGACACTGTATATCGAACCGGATTCCTCACGCCGACTCTCCATCAGCATGAACCGATCGCAGCGCACGTCGAACGGTGAGGCGAACGGACACGGCCAATCGACCTTCATCGCGTCGGCGGTACGCCCCTTGCGCGCCAGCGTGAGGTGCGGCCGAAACGGCTTGCGATCCGGCGCGAAGCCCGCCGCCACGAGGGCCGCGCTGATTCCGCGCGACAGGTCGTTCGCGGCCTGGCATCGATCGCCGGCCGTGGCGCACAACACCCGCGGCTCGGCCCAGTAGTCCAGCGCGTCGAACCGCAAATCGACGGGACGACCACGCACCGTCGCCGCCGCTTCTTTCAAGGCATCGAGTCTTTCGGGCGCGACTGCGCCGACGAAGCACAACGTCGCGTGGAGATTGTCCGCGGCCACGGGCTGGGCGTGCAGCTGCGCGGCCATCGCCGCGGTGCGCGCCAACAATTCCATCGCCTGCGGTGACGGGGGCTGCAACGCGAAGAACAGCCGCAACACCGTCAGACGGGCTCGACGACCGCGGGCAATGCGCGCAACAGGTTCAGCGCGTACTCCACCGCGTGGCGGCGGACGGCATCGCGATTTCCTTCGAACTGGATGAGGTGGCCCTGGAATTCGATGCGATCGGCGCCTTTCTGCGCGAGCGCGAACCACACTGTCCCCACGGGCTTGCCGGGTACCGCGCCGCCCGGCCCCGCGATGCCGCTGACCGCAATCGCCACGTTCGCGTCCGTCCGCTCGAGCGCGCCTTCGGCCATGGCACGCACGACGGGCTCGCTGACGGCACCTTCGGTCTCGATGACCCTCGCCGGGACGTCGAGATCGCGCACCTTCGCGGCATTCGAATAGCAGACGAATCCGCAATCGAACCACTCGGAGCTGCCGGCGATGTCGGTGCAGAGTTTCGCGATCCAGCCACCGGTACAGGATTCGGCCGTGACGAGCCGGCGTCGCGACTCGTGCAGGCGCAAACCGACCTCGCGGGCGAGCGCGGCCAGGACGGAATCGGTGGGCGTCATCACCCGCGGGAGGATAGACCCAGATACCATCGCGGGCCATGCAAACCGATCTGTTCGACGGCAGCGGCACGGTGTCCGTGAGCCAGACCAGGGAATGGCTCGAGATCTTCACGGGCTTCGAACAGCGCAATCGCTTCAGTCTCGATTTCGACGGGAAGCCGGGTGCATTGCACGTCGCCGAGGAAGGCAGCGGCTGGACGCGATTCTTCCTGGGCGGCATGCGGCCCTACACGCTCGTGGTGCTGCATAAGGACGGCAAGCTGGCTTTGCGATTGCACGCGCCGTTCCGATTCATCCATCGCGAGATCTTCGTCGACACCGCGAACCGCCAGCGGCTCGGACGCGTGCGCAAGCGCTTCACGTTCCCGCACACGCGTTACGACGTCTACGATCCGAACGATCGGCACCTGTTCGAAGTCGCGCGCGGCTTCGTGAAGCCGTGGACGTTCACGATCCGGCGCGATGGCCGCGATCTCGCCGTCGTCACGAAGCGCTGGGGCGGGTTCGGCAAGGAGATGTTCACCGACGCGGATCGTTTCCAGCTGCAGTTCCAGGAGGTGCGCGACCCGAACGAGCGGAAGATCCTGCTGGGCGCGCTGTTCCTGATCGACTTCGCGCATTTCGAACAGGGCGACTAGCCGCGCTTCGGGTACTGCACGTACGCGCGCACCGGGAACGTGGCGCCGCCCCGCCACGCGATCGGCACGGCATGCAGCCGCCCTCCATGGCCGGACAAGGCCGCGAGATTCGTCATGTGCTCACACACCGGTATGCCGGCGCCGAGCAGGATCGTGTGTGCCGGGCGCGCGAGATCCGCCATGTCGTCGACATTGAGCGAGTCGATGCCGACGAAGGCGACGCCGGCAGCCACGAGTGCTTCGCAGGCTTCGGCCGTGAGGAAAGGATTGTCCCGCCCGTAGCGCTCGGTACGCCAATACCGGCTGAAGTCCGTGCGCACGATGACCGCCGCTCCGCCCAGATCCAGGCCTGCGAATGATCTCGGGCCGATCGCGCGCCCTGATTCGCGCGCATCGATCAAGCAAACAGGGACGTCGGCGACGCGATCGAGCGGCAGTCCGGCCAGATCCGTGGCGCCGCGGTAACGATGCAATGGCGAGTCGACGTAGGTGCCGGTGTTGCCGCACAGGTGCAGCGAGGCGATCAGGAATTCGGACTTGTCCTGATACCGCGCGCGCGAACTGTCGTGATCGACGATGACTTCCGCCGTCGGCGGCGGCAGCCCCGGGTAAGTCACCATCCCGGGCTCGATGACGTGGCTGATCTCGATGAATCGCGATTTGACGTCCAGCATTCGCTCGCTCCCTGGCGTGATTGCGGCCGCACTTCCCAACAACAATGCACGCCGCGTCAAGGTCATGGCGGGAAGTCTGCGCCGGCGGCGTGGAAACAAGCGTGGGAAGCCGGCGACCGTTACTTCAACTTCCCCACCAGCGCGCGGAACCGGGGCTCGCGGCGCAGTGGATTGTAGTCGGGGTCGTTCAACACCCAGTCCCGCTTGCCACAGCCGCGCGCGAACACGCGCTCCAGCAGATCGAGGGCACGCGCCGGCGCTTCTGATTTGGCGTAAACGCACGCGATGTTCACCAACGCGCTGGTGTCGTCCGGGTAGAGGTCGAGCGCGCGTTTGGACCACCCGTGGGCGCGCTCGGTCTGATCGTCGTCGAGCAACGCGCCCGCGCCGAGCGAGAGCGCGCGGCCATCACACTCGTTGACCGCCAGCGCGAGTTCGGCCCGACGGATCCCGAGGCGGACCGCGTCGCGCGCGGCGTCCTGCTGACCCAACGCGTTGAGCGGCAAGGCGAGGAGGATCGCGCTCTGGAAATCGTCGGGCCGTGCTTCGCCCGCGAGCCGGAACATATCGGCCGCCCGCAGCGTGTCGCCACGGGCAAACGCCGCCCGCGCGAAGTAGTAATAGGAATCGAATAGATAGGGATTGATGCGGATCGCCGCCTCGAAGCCCGCCACCGCGTCGTCCCAGTGGCCGCTCTGCGAGCGCACGAACGCGCGCGCGACATGCGACTCGGCGAGGCGTGGAGCCGCGTCGAGTGCGCGCCGGCTCGCGCGCTCGGCCAATCCGAGACTCGTGCCGCCGGTTTCGAACCACTCGTGCAGGCACGCATGCGCAATCGCCAGACCCGCCCAGGCGGGTCCATACCCGGCGTCGACCTGCAAGGCGAGTTCGAACATCCGCCGGCCCTGTTCGAGACCGTGCCGCATCATGCGACCGAGATGCTGGCGCCCCAGCAGGAAGTACTCGCAGGCCTGCTCCCGGTCGCGCAAGTCATGCGCGTCCGAGGTCCTGCGACGTCCGGTGGCGCTGTGCCACGCACTCGAGAGTGGAGCGCCGTCCAGTCCCTCGCAGCGGAACAGCCGTTGCGTCACCGCCAGATGCTCCTCACCGTCCCGGATTCGCCCGCGCCGCGCGAGCAGCTCGAGCAGACACACGTGCGCGCGCTCGTCGAGCGGCGACACGGCCAGCCATTGCTCCGCGTGGACGATGGCCTCGTCGCCCGGGGTTTCGAGCGCGAGGCGCTGCAGCACCAGCACGCGCCAGGCACGGAACCGGCGACGCTCGGCCAGGACCCATGCGGTGAATTCCGGGCATCGGTCCACTTCGAGGCCTTCGAGGAATTCGCCGCGAAACCGCGGGCGCAGGACATTCAGCCGCTGGATCGTCAGCGCGGTGAAATCGCCGCGCATGGCACGCCGAATGTCGAGCGCGTCGACCTCCGAATCCTCGAGACGCAGGCGGACGAGGTCGTCTTCGATGATGAGACGGTCGGCGCCGAGAACGGCCCGCAGCTTGCTCAGGTGCCAGCGAAGTTCGGCGCGCGAATCGCAAGCCGCCTCCCAGAAGAGCGCGCAGAGCCGCGCCCTCGGGACTGCGCGGGGCGCCAGCGCGAGGTAAGCCAGCAGCGCGCGGACCTTGCGGGAGGGTGGCAATGTCCGCACGCGGCCGTCGCACGACACCGTGAGCGGGCCCAGCATTCGCAACTCCAGCTGCATCGCCGGAGTGTAGTCGCGGCGCCCGGGTGTCGGGGCATAATGCGCAATCTCATTGCCAGCGAGACGCGTTTTGCCGGAGATCGCACAGCAGCACACGCCGATGATGCAGCAATACCTGCGCATCAAGGCCGAGCATCCGAGTTCGCTCGTCTTCTATCGCATGGGCGATTTCTACGAGTTGTTCTACGACGACGCGCGCCGCGCGGCGAAACTCATCGACATCACGCTGACTTCGCGCGGGCATTCGGCCGGCGAGCCGATCCCGATGGCGGGCGTGCCGTTCCACGCCCTCGACAACTATCTGGCGCGGCTCGTGCGCAAGGGTGAGTCGGTCGCGATCTGCGAGCAGATCGGCGACCCGGCCAAATCCAAGGGGCCGGTCGACCGGCAGGTCGTGCGCGTCGTGACGCCCGGCACCGTGACCGACGACGCGCTGCTCGAGCAGCGCCGCGAGACATTGCTCGCCGCCGTGACCCGCAGTGCCACGAAAGACGGCACGCGCTTCGGCCTTGCGTGGCTCGATCTGGCCGCGGGCCGCTTCACCGTGCTCGAGGCCGACGGCGCGCCGGCGCTGGAGGCGGAGCTCGAACGGCTGAAGCCCGCCGAACTACTGGTGCCCGAGGATCAGCAGCGCGAGATCGGCGATGTCGTGGCGAACTCCCTGGCCCAGGGCGAGCAACGCATCCGCCCGCCGTGGCACTTCGAGCTGGCGAGCGCCTCGCGCCTGTTGACGGACCAGCTCGGCACGCTCGACCTGCGCGGCTTCGGCGCCGACGATCTGCCGCTCGCGATATGCGCGGCCGGCGCACTGCTGCAATACGTGCGAGAAACGCAGAAAACCGCCCTGCCGCACATCACGGCGCTGAGCGTCGAGGAGCGCGGCGACACGCTGCAGATCGACGCCGCGACCCGCCGCAACCTCGAGATCGACGCTTCGCTCTCGGGCCAGGACTCCGCGACGCTGTTCGCGCTGCTCGATTCCACGGTGACGCCGATGGGCTCCCGCGCGCTGCGCCGCTGGATCAACCGGCCGCTCGCGAACCCGCAGGAGCTGCGGCGGCGCTATCAGTCCATCGGCCTGCTCGTCGATGCGCGCCGCTTCGAAGGCCTGCGCGAACCCTTGCGCGCCATCGGCGACGTCGAACGCATCCTGAGCCGCGTCGCGCTGCGCAGCGCGCGGCCGCGAGATCTCACCGCGCTGCGCGCCTCGCTCGCGGTGTTGCCGGCACTGCGCGCCGTGCTCGTGCGTCTCGAGGCACCGCTGCTCGTCGAGCTCACGAACGCCGTGCACGAACACGGCGACGTCGTCGACCTCCTGCAGCGCGCGCTGATGGAGGAGCCGTCCGTGGTATTGCGTGATGGCGACGTCATCGCGAGCGGCTACGACGCCGATCTCGACGAGCTGCGCAGGATTTCGACGAATACCGACGAGTTCCTGCTCGAGCTCGAAAAGCGCGAGCGTGAGCGCTCGGGTCTGAGCTCGCTGCGCCTGTCCTACAACCGCGTGTCCGGCTTCTTCATCGAGATCAACCGCTCGCAGGCGGACGACGTCCCGAAGGAATACATCCGCCGGCAGACCGTGAAGAACGCGGAGCGCTTCATCACGCCGGAGCTCAAGTCATTCGAGGACAAGGTGCTGGGCGCGCGCGAGAAGTCGCTGGCGCGCGAGCGCGAGCTCTACGACGAATTGCTCACGCAGCTCACCGACCGCCTCGGCGCGCTGCTGTCGACCGCCAACGCCCTGGCCTCGCTGGACGCGCTGGCGGCGCTGGCCGAACGTGCGGCCGACCTCGGCTGGACCGAACCGCAGCTCGTCTGCGAAACCCGGCTCGAGATCCGCGGCGGCCGTCATCCCGTCGTCGAGCATTTCATCGAGGGTGCGTTCGTGCCCAACGACCTGGTGCTGGATGCCTCGCGCCGCATGCTGATCGTCACGGGCCCGAACATGGGCGGCAAGTCCACCTACATGCGCCAGGGTGCGCTGATCGCACTGCTCGCGCACGTCGGCAGCTTCGTGCCCGCCGACAAATGCGTGCTCGGTCCGCTCGACCGCATCTTCACGCGCATCGGCGCGGGCGACGATCTCGCCGGCGGCCGCTCCACGTTCATGGTCGAGATGACCGAGGCCGCGAACATCCTCAACAATGCGACGGATCGCAGCCTCATCCTCATGGACGAGATCGGCCGCGGGACGAGCACGTTCGACGGGTTGTCGCTCGCGTGGGCCGTGGCGCGGCACATCGCGCGGGTCAACCGCAGCTTCACGCTGTTCGCGACTCACTACTTCGAACTGACGGCGCTCGCGGCGGAGATCGACGGGATCGCGAACGTGCACCTCGATGCGACGGAGCATCGCGACGCGCTCGTGTTCCTGCACGCGGTGAAGGACGGTCCCGCGAGCCGCAGCTACGGGCTCAGCGTGGCGCAGCTCGCCGGCGTGCCGCGCGAGGTGATCGCGGCCGCGCGCGAGTACCTGCTGAGGCTCGAGAAGGGGAACTCGCGCCATGTCGACGATCACGATCGGCGTTCGCAGGGCCGCGGGGCCGCGGCACGCACAACGCAAGCCCAGCTACCGCTCGAGCCTCCGACGCCGCCGCCACCAGATCCGCGACTGCTCGAGCTGGAAGCCGCCTTGAAGGCAACCAACGCCGACGACCTGACGCCTCGCGCCGCGCTCGAGCTGGTTTACAAGCTGCGATCGCTGCTGGGCTGATCTACTCGAGATAGTTCACGTGGCTCCACGAGCGGCGGATCTGCTCGCTCAGGTGCGGGAGCTTGCCGCGCAGCGTGAACACCTGCATCGCAACCACCGGCTTTCCAGGGCGATGCCCGAAGAACACGCGCACGTCCACGGGCACTCCGTCCGCCGCCGCGGGGAACTGGGCCTCGTATCCAGTCAGTGAACCGTAACTCGCCGGTTCGAGGTCGATGCCGCGAATCTGCTCTTCCTTGAGGCCATAGTTCAGCGCCGCCTGTCGCAGGGCGCTGCGCGCAACCCGTTGGAGCTCCGTGTCCGTCGTCTTGAAACCGGGCACGGCCCAGCTCATGCCGGCGGGCGGATAGGTCTGGCCGGGAGTTTCGGCCGCGAAGACGGGCCGTGGCGCTCCGGGTTCGCGCGCGAGCTGCGCTTCCCATTCCGGGTTGGCCTCCGTCCAGATCTCGAGCCCGAGCTCCGTGACCTTGTGCACGACCATCTGGCGCTTCAGTGGTTCGTTTGCGGACGCGAGCGTCGCGACCAGCGCGCAGGCCGCGAATGCCACACGCGCATTCACGCGTCGATCCCGCCATTGCGATACATCGTGCCGACACCGAGCAGGAACACGGCGAGCACGGCGACGACGTTGTACCAGCGGGCCGACCGGCGGAATGCACCACGCCAGTCGAACCGCGCGACCAGCAGGAGGACGATCCACACGATGACGTACGACAGCACCAACCGGCCCGTCAGGTTGCCCAGTACATAGAGACTCATGCGCGTGCTCCTCTCAAGGATTCTTGCCCGGCGCCACTTCGTTCCATGGCTTCAGCAAGGCCAGGAAAGACTCGAAGTCGGGCGCGACCAGCCCGACGTTATTGTAGTCGGGGACGTAGTCGTCCTGGACCGGCATCTGGTCCTGCGCCCAGAAGTACACCTTGCCGCGGTTGTGGGCGCCCACGCCGAGCAGGACGGCGCCACCGCTCGCAACTGCGATCGTGATCGTGTCCGCCGGGATGATCTTGCTCGTTCCGCGGGTGTAGTCGAACGTCCTGAACAGCGAGGTCATGCTCGAGTCGTCGAGCGTATCGAACGATTCGAGGAACGCGCCTTCGTACTGGTCTGCGAAGGGCTGGCCGTTCCACTGGATCGGGAAGTGGATGTTGCGATCCACCGAAAAATCCGGATGCCCGCCGTTCGACCTCAGCAGGAAGGCGCGGTACGCCTCCGGCAGCTTCGTGCCGATGAGCTTCTCGTACTTCGCGACGTCGTCGGGCGAAGCCTTCTTGTCGTGCGGGACGATCGATACGGTCATGGCGAGTGCGATGGCTGCGGTGGTGAAGAGAGTAAACATGATTCGCCTCCTGTCTGCACTCTACGAGCACGTGCCGTTGCGGATGTTCGACGCGCCACCGCTGTGCGGCACGCCACCCCGCGCCGGATTGTTGATGGCCACCGACACCAGGACCATCGTCCGGCAGTTCTGGTGGTGATGCCACGTCGTGCCGGGCGGGCGCTGCCAGTTCGGATCGCCGATGGCGCGGCGGTAAGCCGCATCCGCGGCGGTGAAGTCGGTGGTCGTGTTACCGCGCAATCCGGGGACGTCCATGATCGCCCGCGGCCCGTTCGGAGTCGCCCGATATGCGAAATCTTCGAAGATAGGATAGCCATTCTGGAAACGCACCGGGCGGCCGCCCGTCGCCTGGTGCAACGGGGTGCCCGCGGTCGGTTGCCAGTTGGAGTTTCCGCGGGAGACGGACCACGTGCCGCCACTGCCCTCCTGCGGCAGGACGGTGCCGAAACGATTCCAGCGCTTGATGTCGCAGTTGTGCGACCAGATCTGCTCATCGCCGACGAAGTAGTTGGCGTTGGTCTCGACAGTGAAGTTGTAGACCTCGAGCGGTTGCTGGACGATTGACTTGCCCAACACCATCGTGTCGCCGGTGGCCGTCGCCACTGCAGAACCCGACTCGAGCTCCTTCACCTTCGTCCAGCCCTGGCCCTGCACCCAGAGCCGGTGTTCGGCGGTCAGGCGGTGATGCCCGCGCTCGGTGCGCAGCACGTAGTATTCGGTCGCCGAGCGCGACACCGTCTGCGATATCCGTTGCAGCGAATCGCCGTAGCGCTGTGAGTTGCGCGACAACACCTGCATGCCGGCGCGCAACGACTCGATCGGCGCCATGCCATCGCCCAGGGTGATCTTTGTGCCCGGACCGAAGCTCGCGCATTCGACGTCGAGCTCTCGCCGCGTGTCATTGACCGCGCGGCGCAATCCCCCGCGGCCGAACCGCGCGAGTTTGCCCGCCACCTTGAGCATGAACGCCGGGCTGATGTAGTTGCCGAGTACACGACCCCGGTCGTACGCACCGCAGTACACGAGCTGCTGAAGGTCGCGCCCGAGCGCCTCGCCGATCGTTCGAGCCGTTCCAACCGGATCGTCGATGAACGCGCGCGCGAGTTCGTAGATGCCGCGCGCGGTCTCGATCGGATCGGTGACCATGTCGACGATGTCGCCGATCTGCTGCTTGATGCCCTCCCAGAATCCGCGCACGAAATCGTAGGCGGTACCGGCGATATCCGTGAGTGCATCCCAGATGTCTCCGAGGATGCCGCCGCTGCCCTCATCATCGGCGCCGGGCGCCTGCTCTTCGGTCTCCGGAGTGCACAATTCATTGGGTTGGCCGCCGCCGCCTGGACCCGTACCGCCACCTGCGGCGTAGCGCGCAGTCCAGTCGGTGTTGGAGCCGAACGAAAGGACTCCGTCGCCCATGCCATCCATCGCGTCGTTCGCGTGCGTCACGCCGTTCGGGTTGAGCTGTGCGACCGGGACGGGCTCGAAGTGCGTCGCCGCCATCATGTCGCCGTTGCCGAGCTGCGAGCCGCTCGTGTTCGCTTCTCGCTCGCGATCGACGCGCGCGAACCAGCCCTGGTTGCCGGCGAAGCGCGCCGGCGACTGCATGCGGACGGTGACGGCGAGGTTCACCGGAATGCGCGGCTCCGCTTCACCGCGCTCGTTGACCGCGTTGTAGTACACGCAGTTCTCCGGTTGCGGGTCGACGGCCGCCTCGCCGAGGTTGAGCGCGCCCAGGCGCTGCGGTTCGTTCGCGCGGCAGCCCGCGGACATCGACAGGACGCCTGCGATGATGCGGTTCACCAGCGGCACCGAGAGCTTCACGCCGTACGTCATCTCGAGCTTGAGCAGGTTGGCGTCCGCGAGCGTCTGCTGCGAATCCGCGCCGATCGGTTCGCCGCCACCGCCCGGACAGGCCGTCGTGGCACGCGTGCCGCCGGTGCCGCCGTTCGGCTGGCGCGTGCAGCGCAGGACCGCGAGGCTCGCATTCGGAATCTCGCGCACGGCGTTGCCCGCCTCGTCGAACGAATCTTCGGCCCAATCGGAAAAAGACTGCGGCGTGGGTGAGAGCTGCCGTACGCGGATCCAGCCGCCCGCGGCGCCGCGCATGAATTCTTCCTCGACGCGCAAGCGGGTCTGCGTGACCTCCGCGTCGGACTGTCCGCCGCCCATGAACGGGATAAGTCCCTCGCGCAGACCGCGGCCGATCTCGGCGACATCGCCATTGCGGACCGAGCCGATGCGCGCGCCCTCCTGCAGGGCAAAGTTCAAAGAACTCTTGGAGTGGAACACCATGCCGGTCTGCACCACGCCCAGGCCGAGGAGCAGCAGGATCGGTGCGACGATCAGGAATTCGACGATGCTCGCGCCGCGGCTGCGCGGTGCACGGCGGTTGAACGGGCTCATCAGCGTGCTCCTTGTGCTGGTGACTTCTTCCGCGGCGCCTCCACTACGTAGCCTTGCGCGCGGGCCGCGTCGCGCCTGGCTGCCCTCGGACGCAGTTCGAGATTCGCCGCTCCGCGCGCATACGCGAGGGAGCGACGCAATTCCATCCGGGTGTCGACGACGCCCGCGAGCAGCGGGGTCTCGCCGCTCGCGGCGAGATCGCGATCGGCTTCAGCGACCAGCAGCGCCGCGCGTCGCAGGCGCGTCGTCGCCAGCAGGGATTCATCCTGGCCTTGCTGTTCCTCCGCGAGCGCGCTGTCGTACGCGAGCAGCGCGGCCGCGAAATCACCGCGCCGATGTTCGATCTCGCCGAGCCGCAGCCACAGCGCGGCGTCGTTCGGGAAGCGCGCGACGAGTTCGGCCGTGAGTCCGCGCGCCTGCTCGATGTCGCCGTTGCGCCAGGCCGCGTCTGCGGCGCGCCACAGCGCCGCGGGCGCCGACGGCGGAGTCGCCGCAGTCGCCGGGATCGGAGCCACCGCGAATAACGACAAGGCAAGACAGACGGCGCGCAGGTTCATGCGACCTCCAGCGTGAGTTGCGCGCCGGGAACGATGCCGAGACGCTCGGCCGAACGCGCGGGAAGCTCGAGCACGCTGCGTGCGCGGCGCGCGCCCGTGAGCCGGCGCGGCCCGAGTGCGCTGCGCGTGGCGACGACGCGGCTCGTGGCGTCGATGAACACGACGTCGATCGGATAGGACATGCCGAGTGTGTGCACGGAGTTGCAGGGCGTGAGCCAGAGCGCTTCGTCCGCGGCGAGCGCGCGGCGCCCCAACAATCCGAACAGGCGCGAGGTGACCGTCGATGCCTTGAAGGCCTGCACCTGCGCGTCGCGCCCGTCGACGAGCACGCGCAGCTTCGGGAGGTTCGGATAGCGCCACATCGCGGGCTACCGGAAAAACCCTTCCTCGAGGAACTTCACGGCGATCGGAAAGCCGATCACCGCGAAGGTGCACGGGAAGATGAACGCGATGAGCGGGAACAGCATCTTGACGGGCGCTTCCATGGCGAGCTTCTCCGCACGCATGAAGCGTTCGTTTCGCCTCTGCTCGGCCTGCGCGCGCAGGATCGGACCGAGCGCAGCGCCCTGGCGGTCCGCGGTGACGAGCGCGGACACGAGGTTCGAGATCGCGGGCATCTGCAGTCGCTCGGAAAGGCTGCGGAACGCTTCGAGCCGCGGGCGGCCCGTGCGGATGTCGCGCATCACGCGCTGCAGCTCGTTCTTGAGGGGGTTCGCCGGCGCCTTGGAGATCGCCTGGCCGATCGCGCTGGTGAGGTTCAGGCCCGACTCCACGCAAAGCGTGATCACGTCGAGATAGAACGGCAGCGCCTTCAGGATCTTGTGCTGCCGTTTCAACCGCTCGTCGCGCAGCCACATGTCCGGGAATACGAAACCGAGCGCCGCGACCGCCGCCAGCCCGCCGAGCGAAGGCCCGCCGTTCGTCCACCACAGCAGGGTGTGCACGCCCGCGGCACCGAGCGCGCACAGCACCTTGCCCGCGAAAAAGTTCTCCGGCGCGAGCGCGTAGTCGAGGCCGGCGTGGCGCAGCGAGAGCTGCAGGTTGTGGCGGTAGGACACCGACAGAAGGCTGCCCAGCCTGAAGCTGAATAGCTCCACGAGCGGCCAGGTCGCCTTGAACAGCGGCGGCGGACTGTCCATGTACGCACGATCCTGCGCGGGCACTTCGACGAACGCGCGGCGCACGCCCCAGACCGCGAGCGCGACGCACAGGCCGATGCTGACGAGACTCAGGACTAACAACATGCGTGACTCCCTAGATGTCGATCGTCACGATCTTCTTGATGATCAGGCCGCCGATGACTTCCATGACGACGATGAAGCCGATCACCGCGAGGCCGTACCAGGTGGTGAACATCTTCGACATCGCCGCCGGCTCCATGTTGACCAGCACGAGCATGAGGGCGAACGGCAGGAGGCCGACTACGATCCCCTGCAGTTTTCCCTGCGCGGTGAGCGCGCGGATCTTTCCTTCGATCGTGAGCTTCTGGCGCAGCGTGTCCGCGAGGCGCTCGAGCGTCTCGGCCAGGTTACCGCCCGTCTCGCGCGACACGCGCATCGCCGAATTGAACAGCGACATGTCCTCGAGCGGCACGCGCACCTCGAGGTTGTCGAGCGCCTGCTCGAACGTCACGCCGAGGCGCTGCTCGCGCATGAACAGCTCGAACTCCTGCGAAATCGGCGGACGGATCTCGGCCGCCATCTGCGCGATCGCGGTGGGCACGCTCGCGCCGGCACGCAGCGCGCCGGCCACGAGCATCGCGGCGTCCGGCAATTGCTTGCGCAGGCCATTGGTCCGGCGCCACGTGAACACCTTGAACATCACGCGCGGCGCGAGCGCCGCGAGCGCGCAGGCGATTGCCGTGAACAGCAGCGACCCAGTGAGCACGAATACGAACAGGCCCACCGCGACCACGACCAGCGCGTTGAGCGCGAGGAGCTGCCCCGTGTCGATGAACAGGAACATGCGTTCCAGGTTCATCTTGGCCTGCTCCGCGAACGCCTCCCGGTAGCGCGCGGCACCCGTCGAGAATGCGCGCACCGCGACCCAGAACGTGAGCGCGGCGCACGCGAACGCGCCGACGAGCAACAGGGCGATGAGGCTGTGCTGGTTCATGCGGTCTCCGGCGTGACCGCGGTGAACACGTCGAGGTCGAGCGAGATGCCGATGCGGCGCAGGTCTTCGTAAAATGTCGGCACCGCGTCGCAGCCGGTGAAGTAGCCGATCACTTCATGGTTCGCGCCGAAGCCGCGACGTTCGAAGCGGAACAGCTCGAGCAGCTGTACGGTGCCGTTCTCGACGCCGGTCACTTCCGCGATGCTCGTGATGCGACGCGAGCCGTCCGACAGGCGCGTCTGCTGCACGATCACGTCCACGGCGGAGGCGATCTGCTCGCGCACGGCGCTCATCGGGATGTCCATGCCGGCCATGAGCGTCATGACTTCGAGACGACTGATCACGTCGCGCGGACTGTTCGCGTGCGCGGTGGTCAGCGAACCGTCGTGACCCGTGTTCATCGCCTGCAGCATGTCGAGTGCCTCACCACCACGGCACTCGCCGACGACGATGCGGTCCGGCCGCATGCGCAGGCTGTTGCGTACGAGATCGCGGATCGCGACCACGCCCTTGCCCTCTACGTTCGACGGGCGCGCCTCGAGCGAGACCAGGTGCGGAGCGTTGAGTTTGAGCTCGGCGGCGTCCTCGATCGTCACGATGCGCTCGCCCTTCGGGATGAGGTTCGACAGGATGTTGAGCAGCGTCGTCTTGCCCGAGCCGGTTCCGCCGGAGATCACGATGTTCTTGCGGCACTCGACGCAGACCTTGAGGAACTCGAACATCGCATGGTTCGCGCTGCCGAGATGGATGTAGTCGTCGACGCCGAACAGGCGCTTGTTGAATTTTCGAATGGTGATCGTGGGTCCCCGCAGCGCCAGCGGCGGGATGATCGCGTTGACGCGCGACCCGTCCTTGAGGCGTGCGTCGACCATCGGCGACGATTCGTCGATGCGCCGGCCGAGCGGCGCGACGATTCGGTCGATCACCGAGCGAATCGCCTCGTCGCTGGTGAACGCCGCGCGGCAGCGCTCGAGCTTGCCGGACCTCTCGACGAAGATCTCGTCGGCGCTGTTCACCATGATCTCGGTGACGTTCGGATCGGCGATCAGCCGCTCGAGCGCCCCCAGGCCCACCACCTCGTCGATGACGTCGGTGATGAGCTCCTCGACGTCGATTTCCGGAGGTAGTTTGAGCTGGTTGGCGAGGATTTCGCGCACCAGCAGTTCCGTCTCGGCGCGCAGGTCCTGGTCCGAGAACTGGCGCAGATCCTTGCGCCGCAAGTCGATCGTCTCGAGCAGCGTGCGGTGCAGCTTGCGCCGCCATTCGAAGCCGGCGAGGTAGCGCTCGATGTCGCGGTCCGTCGCGCGCACCTCGCCCGCGGGCACGGCGCGCGGTGCGGCGGCCGGCGCGCCGTCTGCGGCGCGCGCGACGACCTGTAGACCACCCGTCGGAGCCGCGCGCACCGCCTGTTGCGCCGACAGCGCCGCTGCGCCGTTGGCGGCATGGCGCGCGAGGTCCACCGGACGTGCCAATGCGCGCACGCCGGCGAGTGCCACTTGCGCGCGCAGCTGGAATCCGCCGATCACGACGTCATCCGTCTCCTCGAGCGGCCCGTACTCGACGACGCGCTGGCCGTTGACCCAGGTACCCGCGAGGCTGCCCTTGTCCACGAGCTTGAACCCGGAGCCGAGCTGATGGATCTCGGCGTGCATGCGCGCCACTTTCCAGCCCGGCAGCACCACCGCGTTGCCGGGGCCACGACCGATCGAGACCGGAAAGCGGTCGAGCGCCTGCTCCCGCGATGGCTTGCCCGGCTCGATGATGGTCAGTCTCAGCATGAAATCACCGCTGCTCGCCCTGCTTGCGTTTCTGGTTGCCGTCGAAGTCGGCGCGCGCCCGCGCGCGATCGGCGTTGGCTTTCTCCATTTCGGTCGAGGCCGGCGCAGCGTCGGGCGTCACGACGCGCGGCGTCAGGAAGATCACGAGTTCCGTCTTGTTCTTGCGGTACTGGCGGCTGCGGAACAGCTCGCCGAGCACCGGGATGTCGCCGAGCCCGGGCACCTTGTCGAGCGCCCTGGTCGCGGTGCCGTCGAACAACCCGGAGATCACGAGCGTCTGCCCGGCCTTCAGGTTCACTTCGGTCTCCGTGCGACGTGTGATGAATCCGGGAATTCCGTCGACCAGCAGATTCGAGTCGATCGCCGACAGCTCGGTGAGCACGGAGGTCGTGATGACGCCCGAGGAGGACACGACGGGCTTGACCTCGAGCTTTACGCCGTAGGGCTTGAACTGGACGGTGACGTTGCCAAAGCCGTTCGCGAGCGGAATCGGCACTTCGCCACCCGCCAGGAACTTCGCCGATGCACCACTCTTGGCGGTGAGACGCGGTTCGGCCAGGAATGTCGCGTCGCCCTTGTTCACGGCCGCGGAAATCGCGGAAGTGATCGTCGACGTGATCCCGAAATAGCTCGCGAACGGTGACACCAGATCGCCCGTCGGCACGCCGGGCACACGCCCGACGCCGACGCCGCCCGCGCCGAGCGAATCGCTGCGATGTATGTCGCCGACGATGCCGTAGTTTGGGCCGTTGATTCCGGTCGTATCCCAGAGAATGCCGATCTCGCGCAGCGCGGTCTTGCGGAACTCGAGGATGCTCACGTCTATGGCGATCATCTGCTCGAGGCCGACCGTCGAGATGAGGTTCACGATCTGCGGGTAGCGCTTCGAGACCTCGTCGAGCCGGCGCGCCTGCTCGCCGCTCACGTCGTTGCCTTCGAGCACGATCTTGTCGCCCACGATTCGCGCCTCGATGTTGCGGGCGTTACCGAGCAGTGCACGCACCTCGCCGAGCATGCGACCGGCGTCGGCG
Source organism: uncultured Pseudomonadota bacterium (assembly GCA_902826225.1). Lineage (GTDB taxonomy): Bacteria > Pseudomonadota > Gammaproteobacteria > Steroidobacterales > Steroidobacteraceae > CADEED01. The sequence continues at coordinate 19,366 of CADEED010000021.1, forward strand.
GGGACGACGGTGATCGAGTAGCTGGCCTCCGAGCCGTTCTGCCGCCACAGGTGCAACGAGCTCTGCCCCTCTTCTTCGGCGAGCAACAGGACCTGCCGTCCGTCGAGCAGACTCGCCGAGAGTGTCTTGCCGTCGCCCACGGCCATGCGGCGTATGGAAGGTTCATTGAGCACGCGTGCTTCGCCCCGGAACAACGTCAGGTCGTGGGTCTCGAGCTGCGCCGTCCAGGCAGGCGGGACGGCGCACGAGGACAGCAGAATCAGGAGATACGTTTTTGTTCTGTGCATGAGATGTCTGTCTGGTGATCATCGAACGTCCATGGAGATCGGCGCGGCCGCAGCCCTGAGCAGTTCGCGCACGGCGGTGGCGGCATCGCGGTCGAGCGACGCGGTCGGGGGTGTCGGCGCGATCGCCGCGGCCGGGACGCTCGGCACGAGATGCGGAACGCTCGGAATGGCGACGAGATCGCGTTCGAGACGTCCACCCATGCCGCCCACGATGACTTCGGCCCGCGGTCCGACGTTCGCGACGCGCCGCGGCGTCGCGAGGCCGAACAGGTCGCGGCTGTCCATCGACGCCGCGGTGAGCGGCGACTCGTCATCGGGTCCGCGCAGTACGGCGGTCAAACTACCGGCCTTCTGCGCGAGAATCAGGCGCTGCGCGTCGCGCGGCGCCGCCTCGATCGTGACGGTCGAGTACGTGCGGCTGACGCCCGGCTGTCCGGGATCGCCGAGCTGCGGGCGGACCTGGCGACCGGTGGCCAGCAGCAGCACGTTCTGCATGAGCACCATCGTCGTCTCGGGCGACTGCGCCGCCGCACCACCGCGCCGTGGCGGACGCGCGGTGAAGAACAGGTCGATGCGGTCGCCGGGCTGCAGCAGCCCGGAGATCGAGTTCACTTCGTCGACGGCGACGGTCATCGCCCGCACGCCATCGCGCACCTTGTGCGCAAACGTCGAGGTATCCGCGCCCTCCAGCGTGCCGCGCAGCAGGATCTCACCGCCCCTCATGTCGACGGCGAGCCGCGCGCCTTCGATGTTTGCGAACTGATCGGGCGTCACCGCCGTGCCCGGCACATAGTCGCGCGGCACCTGGCGCACGGCCATGTTCTCGGGGCCGACGTTGTCGCCGCGTTCGAGCTCGGATTTGGCGACGACGACGTCGATCATCTCGACATTGGGATTCAGCTTGGCCCGCTCGACCGCAATGGTCTGCGAGATGTAGCGGCTGGCCGCGAAGACGGCGAGACCGCCGAACACCAGGGCACCGACGAGAATGACCCAGCTGCGATTGACTTGGGCGATCATGAAACTCTCTCCTACGGAAGGGACATCGCGTGACTGAAGCGCGCGTACGCGGTCTTGATGGCGTCGAAGAAGCGTTCGACGGGGCTCGGGTTGCCGTTCAGGAGCAGCACGATCACGAGCACCGAGATGATCAGGTACTCGACGGTCGACTGGCCCCGACGTCTTCTCCTGGTGGCTCTCATGGCAGTCGATCCAATGCGGTGATGCGGTTGATCACGACGGCGGTGCCGCTGGACTCGCGGCGCAACGACACCACGAGCTCTTCGCGGCTCTTCGAATAGACGGCGGCGAACTCGCCGGCGTCCGACCAATTGCGCGCGGGAAAAGGCTGTTTGGCGAAGCCGAGCTCGCGCACGCGCAGTTCGAGATCGGCGGCGACGGCGTCGATGGGCGCCTGCGCGAGCCCGATCGCCATCTGGCTGCGCTTGTCGTCGTCGAACGAATCGACATGCTGCAGCAGCTGCGCGCTGCCGGGAAAACCCGGCGGCAAAGTCACCTTGCGCTGCGCACCCTCGATGAAACGCGGCGCGGCCGACCAGGTGCCTATGGTTCGGCCGTCCTGCGCGGGCGCGAGCTGCAGCGTGAGCCAGAATCCTCCCGAGCGTCCCGCAAGCGTGGTGCGCGGATCGCCCGCGCGCGCCGGCGCCCGCACGAGTTCACCCTCGATGCCTGCGCGAAACGCTCGGGTGATCGCCTCGCGAGTGGCCGCAGTGTCGAAGCGGTAGACCTTGAGCGGCATGCCGTTCACGGCCATCGATTCTCCGGGGCTTTCGAGCGCCACCTGCGCCGGCAGCAACGGCTGCGGCCACGCGAACTCTTCGGCGAACGCCGGCAAGGAATTGGCCGCGAACGCGAGCGCGGCGATCACCGGCACGGCGGATGCGAACCGGCGGAACGGGCGATGTGTGGCGTTCATCGCCGGTTCTCCAGCCGCGGGAAGCCGACCGGATCGCTCACCGGCAGATCGTCGGAGAATTCCCCGTCCACGAAATCGTGGAAGTCGAAGTCGTTGATCGACGCACTCTCGAACATCGCGAGCGGCGTGAGCAGCAGGATCGTCGCGTCGTAGCCTGGCTCGAGAGCGCGAGTGAGACCCAGGCAAAGCGACTCTTCCGACACTCGCGCGGCGACGGTCGCGCGCTCGGGGCGGCAGTTCTCGCCGCGCGTGCCCGGACCGCGCGCCGCCCACGCATCCGTGAGGATCGCCGTGTGGAACTGCATCGTGAGCGCGAGCGAGTCGAGTTGTTCGAGGAAGCTCTGCCCGCCCGTCTGGCGCGAGAGCGCCACCTGCACGCGCGCGTCGTACATGCCGCGCCGCAGGTCGAGTCCGAAGCCCTGCGGCCCCACGTCCGGTACCGCGTCGGCCGCCGACGCCGCGCCGGGATTGATGTCGCGCGGATCGGTCCGGATGCCGACGTCGCTGAAGCGTTCGAGCAGCGGACGGCCGCGCCGATCGGTCCACAGCGGATTGCCGTCGGCATTCGCGAGCTCGTCGGCCGGCGGCCGGTCGTTCGACAGCACCGGCGTGCCGTTGCCCGCGAAGAAGCGCGTGCGAATCTCGTCGGCGAACGCCGGGTTCCGGTCGAGCGACGCGCAATCTTCGTAGCGCACGGTGCACTCGAACGCGAGCTTGCGCGACGCGGCGATCGAAGACTGCTTGACGTCGTGGTACTTGCCGAGCAGCGGCAGCAGCACGAACAGCGGCACGATGACGATCGCCGCGACCATGAATTCGACCATCGCCTGGCCACGTTCGCCCCGTCTCATGGCAGCACCCAGCCGGCATGGTCGACCGGGCCGCGCACGAGCGAGGTCGTCCGGCCGATCTGCGTTCCGCCTTGAGCGTCGGGAAAGCGGATCTCGATCGGCAGGATCTGGTGACGCGAGTTGCATTCGAGCGGCTGCTCGACCGAACACAGCGACGTGCCGGGCATCACGCCGGACGAGCGCAGACAGGTGCCGTACGGCGAATCCTCGCGGATCATGTCGGCGGCGGGCGCCGCGACCGTCGGGAGTTGCGACGGGCCACCACCGAACGCGATGCGCGAACCGTAGCTCTCGCCGGTGTCCGCGCTGCGCTGGGTCGTGCCGTCGCGCGTGAGCGTCGACTCCTTGCGGCCGTCCTGCACGATCAGCACGACCTTCTGCCGCTCGAGTTTCGCGACGATGCAGTTGCGCGCCAGGTCGGGTTCTTCCCCGAACGTCCACGTGGCGGATTCCTGCACCGCGAAGTAATCGCCACGGTCGTATTCGAGCCGCACCTTGCGCTCGCGCGCGGGATATTTCGGCGGGCCTCCGGCCGGCGTGTCGAAGCAGATTCCCGCGGGCGGCGGCGGCGGTTCCTGCGCCGGCACCTCGGTGAATTCCTGGACGAACTGCTCGAGGCAGCCGTTCACGGGCGCGGCTTCGGGCGCCGTCTGCGCGGTGACCGGATCGCGCGAGCACGCGGCCAGCGCCGCGATGCCGAACATGAGGGGCGTGCGCCTCACAGCGCCCTCGCGGCGGTGCGCTGCAAGAGCGTCGGTTCGATGAGCCGCGCCTGCCAGTACGGATTGAACAGGCTCGGCAGTTCCACGCGCCCGTCCGCACGCGGTGCCGGGCGGCGGAAATAGACCTCGGCCGCGCCGACACTGGTGATGCGGTTTCGCTCGTAGTTCTCGGTCATGCGCAGCCGCCCGACGCCCACATTGAGCTGGTTCGCCGTGCGCACGTTGTTGCCGGGCAGCGAGATCGCGACCGCAACTCCGCGGCGGGGATTGCGCACGTTCGGATCGCCATTCGTGAGATTGCGGTAGTCGAGATCGCGGAACGGCTGGATGCCGATGTAGCTGTCGACCGTGTACTGCGAGTCGCGCGAGAGGTCGAACGCGTCCGGGTTGTCGCGCGTGTTCGTCGGCACGGGATTCGACTCCCCTTCCGCATTTCGATCCGCCCAGGACATCGGCGACTCCTGCTCGCGACAGCGGCCCTTGCGCAGCGAGTAGCGCCATTCCGACAGATCGTCGACCGCTTCCCAGCGGTCGAGCGAGTTCGACAGCACGGTGGCGCCGCGCTTGCGGTAGATGTAGCCGAATGCGATCACCGGCGGGATGCAGATGCCGAGCTGCAGGTTCCAGCGCCTTTCCCGCGAGTAGGGATCGAGCTGGCGCCGCACGATGTTCGCGAGGCGATTGCGATCGTTGCCGGTGTAGCGCCGGGTGAATCCTTCGAAATCGTCGGGCAGGATCGTCGAGCGGAAGTTGCGGTCGTTCGCCGCCGCCACCTGGTCGACGATGCCGTCCAGCACCACGAAGTTGGCGGACGCGTGCATGAGCGTCTGGCTCAGCGACAACGTGCGGTTGACGACATTGCTGCGATACGTAATCTCCGCGTTGATCACGCCTTGCATCACTTCGTCGCCGATGGTGAGCGCGTAATGCACGGCGGCGAAGATCTGGGTCCAGTACGGGATGATCTGCGCAATCGTCGCGAGATCGGCGCTGCACGTCGTGCCGCCATCACCCGCTTCCTGGGCGAAGCAGGCCGCGAGGTTCTTGTTGAACTGCAGCTCGGACGCCAGCGTCAACGTCTGCGCGATCGCGACTTCGTTCGCGATCATCGCGCGGTTCGAGTACGCGTCGTAGTTGAGCACCCGCGCCCGCCACAACGCCGCGCTGTAGGCCGCGGCGTCGGCGGTGTTCGTCACCCTTTGCTTGTCGGCGGAGACCTGGCCGGTGCTGAACAGAAAGAACATCGAGATCGTCCCCATGAAAAGGACGAACAAACCCAGCACCAGAGCCTGTCCGCGCTGCACGCGTGGCATGAGACTCTCCCGACCTTGCGGGCAGGCCGCGGAAGCGCGGCCGCCACAAGATCACGCGATCAGTGAGTAGTTCGAGCGGCGGGTTTAGTTCCCGCCACCACCCGCTGTGCCGTGCTCGTTGTTCTCGTTGTAGTTCGCGAGGCCCTTCGTCGCGTTCGCGTTCGTCTCGGCAAGCTGGGATGCGGTCTGCGCGTTGCCGATCGCCGTCTGCGCGTCGTTACCCGCGACTTCCTGCGCCAGGCCCGCAGTCTGATCGCGCACCGTGCGGCCGAAGAGGCTGTAGACGCCGATGGCGGCCACCGCGATGAGCGCGACGATGATGATGTACTCCGTCATGCCCTGGCCGCGCTGCTTCCGTGAAATGCTGCGAGTCTTCATCTGGCTCTCCCTGTCTTGTTGGTAGTTAGACAATCGGGTCTTTTCGACCTCGCAAATACGCTAGCATGAGTTTCGTGAACTTTGTCACGTATTGCACACTTGCATTTCGCTGTCGGGGTTCGACGACAGGCGATCGCGCGCGTCACGCGCGCAAATTGATCCTTCATGCATAAGCCGATGAATATTTGCCGCTATGCGCCAGCAATGACGCTGGTACTCGGAGCAGCGCACGGCTATGGCGCAAATGCGCCGCAGTTCTGGTGGCTGCAGCTCGCGACGATCACGTTGTCACTCGCCGCAGTATTTCTTGCCGCGCGAATCAAACTAGTGACGATAAGCCTCTTGAGCGCGCTGGCTTTTTGTTCGGCCGACGCGGCGGTCACGCATGCGTGGTTGCTCACGGCGCTCGCGAACGAAATGACGCTCGGATGGCCGCTCGCGACATTGGTGTTCCTGGCGCTCGTCGTGCTGCTGTGCACGCTGCCGACGGTCGCCGTCGTTGGCGCCGCGGTCACATTCGCGAAAACTTCGCGTGAGAGGTTTTCACCGTTCGTGTTCGCGGCGTGCGCACCTCTCGCCGAGATCGCAACGCAATACGTCGTCGGGTTCTCATGGAGTTCAGCCGGTTACGCGGCTTTGGACACGCCGCTTGCGAAGTTGTACGAGTGGATAGGCGTGTACGGAGTCGCGTCGCTCGTCGGTCTCGTGGCGGCCGCAGGCGCGACGGCGCTCGCGCACCGGGCACTCGAACGCAGTGCGTCATCGGTCGATGCGCGCGCACCATTGCGGAGCGTCGTGACGATGTCGCTCGTTGTCATGGTGGTCTCGGTGGCGGTCTTTGCTAACTATTGGGGCAGGCGTGATCCCGCGGCGGAAGGCGCGTTCCTGCGAGTTCGCCTGATACAACCTGCGGTGACGCAGCTCGACAAGTTCGACGGAACGCGAATGCGGCAGCTCGCCCGCCAACTGGCTGCGCTCGCGCAGGATCCGTCGGCGCAATTGCTGGTGGCGCCGGAAACGGCATTGCCTCACTCGTGGGCGGCGCTGCCGACCGACGTGGCGGGCTCGTTGCTCGCCGTCGTCTCATCCAGCGACCGCGTCTGGCTGATCGGCATGTTCGAGCCCGATCCGCAGCTCGGCCTGCTCAATGTTTCGAATGCACTGCGCGCAGGTTCACGCAGCGCCGCACCGCAGCGATACGCCAAGCGGCGCCTCGTGCCGGTTGCAGAACACCCGACCGCGGGGCTGCGCTGGCTCAGCGACGCGCTGGCGTTGCGCTACCCGACGCGGGCCACCGGCGACGATGCCCACGTCGTATTCGACGTCGGGGGCGTTGGTGTTCGCACGACGATCTGCCTCGACCTGGCTTTTGGCGGCGATCTGTCCGCCACCTCTGCCGTCACGGGCATCATCGTCAATCAGTCCAACTTCGCGGCGCTGCCAGGCGCGCGCGTACGCGCGCAGTTCACCACCATCGCGCGCGTGCGAGCGCTCGAGCAGGGAAAGCCCGTGCTGCTCGCAGCGAACGACGGGCCGACCGCGGTGATCGATGCGCACGGCCGCGTGCTCGCCTCGTTGGCGCCCGGCGTCACGGGCGCGTTGTCGCATGCCGTGCAACCGCGCGCGGGCAGCACGGTCTACGCGCAGATGGGCGAATTATCCTGGCTGGCGCTGCTCGGTTGCATCGCGCTGATGACGTACGGCGCGACTTCATCGGGACGGGGCGCACAACCCGGTTCGGACACCAGGCCGTAGACCGAACATCAGGGATTCGGCGTGAACGACCCTGTCTGCAGGAACGATGCCACCTGGTCGGCGACGCGCGTCGACAGCAACATGCCGGTATGGCTGACGGGCAAGGTCAGATGCGCAGTATGGCCCGGGAGTTTCGTTTCGCTCACGGCGACCGTGCCGTCGGACTCCTCACCGAAGCGTGAGAACATCCGGCCCAGACCCATGGGGCGGGTTCCCGCGATGCAGCCGAGCTCCCGCTCCGCGCGCCAGGCACGCGCGGCGCCGTCCTTCACGAGCTCATCGGCCACAGTGCGGCCGAGCAGCGGCGCGAGCAGTGGAAATCGCGCGACGCGCTGCGCGGTCACGCTGCCGACGGTGGGCGATCCCAGGAACACGACGCGACCGGCGGGAACATCGCGTTCGCGCTCGAAGAAACGCGAGAGGACGACGCCACCCAGACTGTGCGCCACGAAGTGGACGCGATCCGCCTGGATGTTCTCGACGAAGTGAGACAGCCGCTCGACGGTTTCATCGAGCGCGCCGATCGAGCGGTAGCTGAACCGATGGCCCTCGTATCCGTGGCGCGTCTCGATGCGGCGGCGCATGAACGAGAACTCCGCGCCGTTCAACCAGAGACCGTGGACGTAGATGGTCGCGGTCTTCATGGACAAGACTTCCGTCTGTCCCCTTTCAGGCGACCGTCGGTGGAGTCCTGACGCGGATGTGCAGTTCGCGCAACTGCTTCTCCGACACCTCGGTCGGCGCATCCGTGAGCGGACACGCCGCCATCTGCGTCTTCGGAAACGCGATGACGTCGCGGATGCTGTCCGTGCCGGTCATGTGCATGACGATGCGGTCGAGACCGAACGCGATGCCACCGTGCGGCGGCGCGCCGAACTTGAGCGCATCCAGCAGGAAGCCGAACTTGAGCTGCGCTTCCTCCGCGCCGATCCCCAGCAACTCGAACACGGTCGACTGCATCTCCTGCCGGAAGATACGCACGGAGCCCCCCGCGATCTCGGTGCCATTGAGTACGAGGTCGTAGGCCTTCGCGAGCGCCTGGTCGGGCGCGGCCTTGAGCGCGGCCGCGTCGTCGTTCACCGGCGACGTGAACGGGTGATGCATTGCGACCCAGCGTTTCTCGTCCGGATCCCAGTCGAACATCGGAAAGTCCACGACCCACAGTGGCTTCCATCCGGTTGTGGCGAGCTTGAGGTCCGTCCCCACCTTCAGACGCAGCGCGCCGAGCGCGTCGTTCACGACTTTCGCGCTGTCCGCGCCGAAGAAGATGAGATCGTTGTCCTGCGCGCCCGTGCGCTCGAGAATGCCCTTCACGGCGTCGTCGCTCAGGAACTTCACGATGGGCGATTGCAGACCTTCCTTGCCCTTCGCGCGCTCGTTGACCTTGATGTACGCGAGACCCTTCGCCCCGTAACGTCCCACGAACGCCGTGCAGTCGTCGATCTGCGAGCGCGGCATCGCGCCACCGCCCGGCACTCGCAGCGCGGCGACGCGGCCTTGTCTGTCCTTCGCCGGCGCGGCGAACACCTTGAAGTCGCAGCTCGCGACGAGATCGGCGACGTCGACGAGTTCGAGCGGGTTGCGCAGGTCGGGCTTGTCGGACCCGTAGCGGCGCATCGCCTCGGCGAACGTCATCCGCGGAAACGGCTCGGGCAGTTCGACGCCGATGCCGTCCTTGAAGAAGTGCCGCGTCAGCTTCTCCATCGTGTCCATGATTTCCTGTTGCGACAGGAAGGAGGTCTCGATGTCGAGCTGCGTGAACTCGGGCTGGCGCTCGGCGCGCAGGTCCTCGTCGCGGAAGCACTTCACGATCTGGTAGTAGCGGTCGAAGCCCGCGACCATGAGCAGCTGCTTGAAGATCTGCGGCGACTGCGGCAGCGCGAAGAACTTGCCCGCGTGCGTGCGCGAAGGCACCAGGTAGTCGCGCGCCCCTTCCGGCGTCGCCTTGGTCAGCACGGGCGTCTCGATGTCGACGAAGCCCGCGTCGTCCAGGTAGTGGCGCATCGCGCGCGTGATCTTGTGACGCAAACGCAGGCGCCTGGCCATCTCTTCGCGGCGCAGGTCGATGTAGCGGTATTTGAGGCGCACCTCTTCGCTCACGTGCTCGTCCAGCTGGAACGGCAGCGGCTCGGCACGGTTGAGAGTGACCAGCTCGCGCACGAGCAGCTCGACCTTGCCCGATGCGAGGTTGGCGTTGGCCGTGCCGGCCGGACGCTCGCGCACCAGTCCACGAACCTTCACGACGAACTCGTTTCTCAGTTTCTCGGCTTCCGAGAACTGTGGCTTGTTGTCCGGGTCGAACACCACTTGAAGGAGGCCCTCGCGGTCGCGGACGTCCACGAAGATGACGCCGCCGTGATCGCGACGGCGATGGACCCAACCGGCAACCGTAACCTCTTGACCGACCAGCTTTTCCGTAACCTGGCCGCAGTAGTGGGAACGCATGGAAAACCGACTTTTTGGCTTACGAAAGGGCGGCGATGTTAACGGTTCGGGACATCGTCAGGAAGGCCGCCTGACTGTGTTGGCAACACCCTCAGACCCTAGGCAGACTCGCACCCCTATGAAAAAGACCCTCCTCGCCCTCGCTGCCTCGCTCATCGCCTCACAAGTCCCCGCCGCCAACTGGGAAGCCGGCAAACACTACACCCAGTTGCCGCAGGCCCAGCGCACCAACGTCCCGGCCGGCAAGGTCGAAGTGATGGAAGTGTTCTCGTACGGCTGTCCGGCCTGCAACCGCTTCCTGCCTGCGATGAACCGGATCAAGTCGTCGCTGCCCGCCAATGCGCAGTTGGTCTATCTGCCCGCGTCGTGGCAGGCCGCGGAGAACTGGCCGCTGTTCCAGCGCGCCTACCTCACCGCGCAGTCGCTCGGCGTTGCCGACAAGGCGCACGAGGAGATGTTCAAGGCCATCTGGGTCACCGGCGAACTCGGCATCATCGAGAGGGATGGCCGCACCCTCAAGCGGCAGCTGCCGTCGATCGAAGACGCCGCCAAATTCTACGAGCGAGTCACTGGCGTGAAAGCCGCGGATTTCGTGAACGCGTCGAAATCGTTCGGCGTGGACATGAAAATGAAGCAGGCCGACGCGCAGATCATCGCGATGAAGGTGTCGGGCACGCCGACGCTCGTCGTGAACGGCAAGTACCGCATCAACAACGAGAACCTGAGCTCGACGAACGACATCATCGAGCTGGTGAAATTCCTCGTGGCGAAGGAAAGCGCGGCGCCGAAATCCTGATCGCCGACTGGCGGCTCCTGCGCATCTAACTACGCAGATACCAGCTGTAGTCGAGCTCGCTGACCTCGGCGGAAAATCGTGCGCACTCCTGCTCCTTGATGGCGAGGAAGATCTCGAGAAAGCCGGGGCCGAGCGTATCCGCGAGGAATGTGGATCGTGCCGCTCGATCCAGCGATTCCCGCCAGGTTCGCGGCAGCGATCGCTCGGCAGCCCGCGCATAGCCATTTCCTTCGACGGGCGGGCCGGGATCGACTTGCGCGGTCATTCCACGCTCGGCCGCGCCGAGCACGGCCGACACCGCGAGATACAGGTTCGCGTCCGCGCCGCAAATGCGGTGCTCGATGTGCCTCGAAGCCGCCGGCCCGGCCGGAACGCGCAGCGACACCGAGCGGTTGTTGATGCCCCAGATTGGCGCCGTCGGCGCGTAGCTCTCGCTCACGAATCGCCGGTAGGAATTCGCATTCGGCGCGAAGATGGCCATCGACTCGGCCATGTGCGCCTTCATTCCGCCGATCGCGTGCCGTAGCGCCGCGGTGCCCGCCGGATCGTCGCTGCCGAACAGGTTGCGGCCCGTGGCGTCGTTCACGCTGACGTGCACGTGCAGGCCGCTGCCCGCGCGCGCCGTGAACGGCTTCGCCATAAAGCAGGCGATGAGCCCGTGCTTCTGGGCGGCGCCCCGCAGTACCCGCTTGAACATCACCGCCTCGTCGACGGCGCGCAGCGCGTCGTCGCGATGATGCAGCGTGATCTCGAACTGCCCGGGCGAGTATTCGGACATCAGCGTTTCCGCCGGCAGCCCCTGCGCGCTCGCGGCGCGATACACCTCGTCGAACACCGGCGCCAGATCATCGAGCCGCTGCAGACTGTAGGCGTCTATCTTCTGCCGTTCGCCGGCGCGACCGCCGCCGGCCGGCACCAGTCTGTCCACGCCGTCGGCCTTGAGGAGATAGAACTCGATCTCGCAGGCGACGACGGGCGTCTGTCCTGCGCGCGCGAAGCGTTCGAGCACCCGCACGAGCGCGTGCCGCGGATCGGCCGGCGCCGGCGCGCCGTCGCGGTCGAACATCGTGAGCAGGAGTTGACCCGTGGGCGCCGCGAGCCACGGCGCGCGAACCAGCGTGCCCGCGACGGGGCGCGCGGTCATGTCCGCGTCGCCGGTGTCCCAGATGAGGCCGGTGTCGGCGACGTCCTCGCCCGTGATGTCGAGACCCAGGATCGATCCGGCAACCTGCCGGCCGCTGGCGAAGATGCGTTCCAGCTCGGAGCGCCGCACGGCCTTGCCGCGCAGCACGCCCGACGGATCGGTGATCATGATCTGCACGGCCTGCACGTCGGGATGCGCGGCGAGGAATGCGTCCAGCTCCGCGCGCGTCGCGAGCCCGGTCTTCTCACTCACGCGAACCTACTTCCCGCAAGCCTTCGTGCAGGTGTTTGAGGAGGACGTCCGCATGGGCGCTCGTGGTCACAGGGGAGCACAGCATCATGTTGTGGAACGGCGTGAGCAGCACACCGCGATTCAACAGATGGAGATGCAGCGTGTGCTCGAGTTCGGGCCAGGCGGTGCGCTCGGATTCCGCGCCATTGCGTGGCGGCGAGCCGAAAGCGAACTCGAGCCGCGCGCCGACGCGCGACACGTGCCAGGCGAGTCCCTGCGCGCCGAACACCCGGCCGAGCCCTTCCGACAGGTAGGCGGCCACGGAATGCATCGACGAGTAGTTCGTCTCGGTCATCAGCTCGTCGAGGCTCGCCTCGAGGCACGCCAGCGCCAGCGCATTCGCGGACAGCGTGGTCCCCATCCCGGAGTGCCCCCCGGCGCGGCCTTCCTGCACGCGCCGCATGCCGGCCTCCACGTCGGCGGTGAAGCCGAACACCGCGCAGGGCATGCCGCCCGCGATGGCCTTGCCGCACACCCAGATGTCGGGCTGAAGGTCCTGCGCGCGCGAATATCCACCGCGCGCGGTGGACAGCGTGTGCGTTTCGTCGATGATGAGCAGCGTCTTGTACTTCCGCGTGAGCTCGCGCAACTGCGCGAGGAAGCCGGGCTGCGGCAACACCATGCCGATGTTGGTCATCACCGGCTCCGCGATGACCGCCGCCGTGCGGCCGCGCGCCAGCACCTTCTCCAGCGCGGTGATGTCGTTGAAGGGCACGGCGTCCGTCGTCGTGCTGACGTCGTGGTTCATTCCGATGAGTCCGGCCCGCGCCCGTGATCCGCCTTTCGCCACGAATTCCGGCGCCGCGCGTACGAGCGTTTCTTCCACCGTGCCGTGATAGCAACCATCGAAGACGAGGATGCGCGGCCGGCCCGTGATCGCGCGCGCCCAGCGCAGCACGTTGCGGTTCGCATCGGTGGCGGTTTGCGTCATCTGCCAGAACGGCAGGCCGAAGGTCGCCGCCAGCTTCTCGCCGACCCGCGCAACGCGCTCCGCCGGCAGCATGGATGTGATGCCGGCGCCGCCGGCTTCGGCCAGCGCCCGGGCGATCGCGGGCGGCGAGTGGCCGAACATCGCGCCGGTGTCGCCGAAGCAGAAGTCGATGTAGCGATTGCCGTCGACGTCCTCGACGTCGACGCCGCGCGCAGCACGGATGAACAGGGGGTGCGGAGTGCTCCAGTCGCGCATCCAGTGCATCGGCACGCCATTCAGCCAGTGCCGGGCGCTCTGCTGCGCGAGACGCGCGCATTCCGGGTGCGTTTCGACGAACCGCTCGCGCTCGCGCGCGTGAGCCTTGCGCAGCGACTCGCTATCGATGCCCGGTCGCCGCGCGTAGTTCATGGCGGCGGCGATTCAACGGCGCGTACGTTTCGCGGGGCGGGCCTTTGCCTTGGGCCTGGCGCGCGCGGGCTTGCGGGCCGACGCGACAGGCTTCGTTCCGCCCTTCTCCGGTTTCGCATCCGGTTTCGCATCCGGTTTCGCATCCGGTTTTGCATCCGGCGTTGCCTCCGGTTTGACGGCGTCCGGCTTGGCGTCTTTCTTGTCCTTGTCGTCGGTCTTCGATTCGTCCTTGTCAGGCCCGGCGAGATTGCGCTTGTCTTCCTTGTCGCTCTTGAAGTCCGTCTCGTACCAGCCCGAACCCTTCAGGCGGAAGACCGGCGCTGACATGAGCTTCCTGAGACCCGCCTTGCCGCAGCTCGGGCACCTGGTGAGCGGCTTCTCGCCGATCATCTGCAGAACCTCGTCGTGGTATCCGCATTTCCGGCATTCGTATTCGTAGAAAGGCATGGCGTCCTCGAAAAGCGAGTGCGCGATTATAAGCGCGGCGACGTTGCCGCCGCATCGAGCTCAGGCTTTCGTGAACTCCAGCCCGTGGCCATTCGCCGTCGCGCGAATGCGATCTCCAGGCAGGAACTTGCCGGCGAGTATCGCCTGGGCGAGCGGGTTCTCCACCTGCTGCTGGATCGCGCGCTTGAGCGGCCGTGCGCCATACACCGGGTCGTAGCCCGCCTCGCTCAGCGTGTTCAACGCAGAGTCATCGAGGCTGAGTTCCAGACTGCGGTCGAGCAACCGCTTGCGCAGCTGCGCGAGCTGGATGTCCACGATCGAACGGATCTGCGCCACACCGAGCGGCTGGAATACGCAGATGTCGTCGATGCGGTTGATGAACTCGGGACGGAAACTGTCCTTCACCACGTCCATGACCGCCGCCTTCATGCCGGCGTAATCGCCGCGCTCCGTAAAAGCCTGGATCTGCTCCGATCCGAGGTTCGACGTCATGATGATCACGGTGTTGCGGAAATCGACGGTGCGACCCTGGCCGTCCGTGAGCCGGCCGTCGTCGAGCACCTGCAGCAGCACGTTGAAGACATCGGGGTGCGCCTTCTCGACCTCGTCCAGCAGGATCACGGCGTACGGCCGGCGACGCACGGCTTCCGTGAGATAGCCGCCTTCGTCGTAACCCACGTATCCCGGCGGGGCGCCGATGAGCCGGGCCACGGAATGCTTCTCCATGAACTCGGACATGTCGATCCGCACCATCGACTCTTCCGTGTCGAACAGGAATTCCGCGAGCGCCTTGCAGAGCTCGGTCTTGCCGACACCCGTGGGGCCGAGGAACAGGAACGAGCCATTCGGCCGGCGCGGGTCCGACAACCCGGCGCGCGAGCGGCGGATCGCATTCGACACGATCTTCACGGCCTCATCCTGGCCGACGACGCGCTTGCTCAACGCCTCTTCCATGCGCAGGAGCTTTTCCTTCTCGCCTTCGAGCATCTTCGAGACGGGAATGCCGGTCCACTTCGAAACGACTTCCGCGATCTCCTCTTCCGTCACCTTGTTGCGGACGAGCTGTGTCTCTTTCGTCTCGGCGATCTGCGCCTGCGCGAGCTTGCGCTCGAAGCCGGGCAGGACCTCGTACTGGAAGCGCGCGACGGCGGTGAGGTCGCCTTTGCGGCGTGCCTGTTCCATCTCGAGCTTCGCTTTCTCGATGTCCTCGCGTACGGAGGCCGCGCCCTGCAGCGACGCCTTCTCGCTCTTCCAGATTTCTTCGAGGTCGGCGTATTCCTTCTCGAGTCCGCGCAACGTGTCCTGGAGGGCGGCCAGCCGCTTCTTCGTGGCCTCGTCCTTCTCCTTCTTCAGCGCTTCCTGCTCGATCTTGAGCTGGATGATGCGGCGCTCGAGCTTGTCGAGCGCTTCGGGCTTCGAATCGATCTCCATGCGGATGCGCGCACCCGCCTCGTCGATGAGGTCGATGGCCTTGTCCGGCAGCTGGCGATCGGAGATGTATCGGTGCGAGAGCGTGGCGGCTGCGACGATCGCGGGGTCCGTGATGTCCACGCCGTGATGCACTTCGTAGCGCTCCTTGAGTCCGCGCAGGATCGCAATGGTGTCCTCGACGGAGGGTTCGTCGACGAGCACTTTCTGGAAGCGGCGCTCAAGCGCGGCGTCCTTCTCGATGTACTTGCGGTATTCGTCGAGCGTGGTCGCGCCGACGCAATGCAGCTCGCCGCGCGCGAGCGCGGGCTTCAGCATGTTGCCGGCATCCATGGCGCCTTCGGCCTTGCCGGCGCCGACCATGGTGTGCAGTTCGTCGATGAACAGGATGACCTGGCCTTCCTGCTTGGAGAGATCGTTGAGCACGCCCTTGAGGCGCTCCTCGAACTCGCCGCGGAATTTCGCGCCCGCGATCAGCGCGCCCATGTCGAGCGCGAGGATGCGTTTGCCCTTCAAGCCCTCGGGCACTTCGCCGTTGATGATGCGCTGCGCGAGACCTTCGACGATCGCGGTCTTGCCCACGCCGGGTTCGCCGATGAGCACGGGGTTGTTCTTCGTGCGGCGCGCCAGAACCTGCACCGTGCGGCGGATCTCATCGTCGCGCCCGATCACGGGATCGAGCTTGCCGCCGGTCGCGCGCGCGGTGAGGTCGATCGTGTATTTCTCGAGCGCGCCGCGTTTGCCTTCGGCCTCAGGATCGTTCACGGCTTCACCCCCGCGCACCTGTTCGATCGCCTTCTCGACGGCGGCCTTGGACGCGCCGGCATCCTTGAGCAGCCGCGCGAGCGTGTGCTTGTCCTCGAACGACGCGAGCACGAAGAGCTCGGTCGGGATGTAGTCGTCCTTGCGCTGCTGCGCGAGCTTGTCCGTGACATTGAGCAGCCGGCCGAGATCCTGCGACCCCTGCACATCGCCGCCGTGGCCGGTCACCGTGGGGAACCGCTCGATGGCGCCGTCCAGGTCCTTGCGCAGCTTGGCCACATTGGCCCCGGCCTTCACGAGCAGCGGACGCGTCGAGCCATCCTGCTGATCCAGCAGGGCCGCGAAGACGTGGGCCGGCTCGATGAACTGGTGGTCCTTGCCGACGGCCAGGGACTGTGCGTCCTGAAGGGCGCTCTGGAAGCGGGTCGTGAGTTTGGCCATTCGCATAGCACCGCAAAGTGGGGCTTCTGCGACAGACGTTCAAGCCCTGGTGGTCCCGTCAACGTGGGGTCCGGCACCGGGTGGGCAGATATTTGTCCGGCACATCCGCCCCGTACGGCCCCTCGGCCCGGCGCACCCCGGGCTCGACGTCGCCGTTGCCGCAGATCCAGGTGATGTCGTCGTCCATCGCGAGCGCGGGAGACAGAACGAGGCGCTGGTTCTGGAGGTGGGTGTTCGCCTGGTTGCCGAACGTGATGACGATACTGCCGCCCTGCACTTCGATGCCCGATACGTACTTGCCCGCGGGCATGCCGCTGCCGAGATCCGATTGCTCCGGCCAGCTCTTGCGCTGCCTGTAGTAGTCCGCGATCTCGGCTTTCAACCCGGACGCCAGGTTCAGTCCTTCGGTCACCTGCGCCCGGATCGTGTAATCCATGTACGCCGGGATCGCGATGGCCGCGAGGATGCCGGAGACGAACACGCCGCCGCCCAGCACGATGCCCAACATCGCTCCCAGGCTCGTTCCGCCTTCACGTTCGATGCGCCGCACCCGCTTGTCGGGCTGCTGCGCAATCGACTTCGGCATGCCGTGGATGACCTTGTTGACGTGCTTCCAGTACAGCGCATTCGCGAAGATCGCGAGCAGCGCCGACGGCGCGAGGAAGAGGATCAGCAGCAGCACGGTCGTCACGGCGGCCGACGGACGGCTGGCCGCGATCACGATGCTGAACGCGATGAGCGCGATGAATGGATAGGCCAGGTTCAGCAGGCCCCAGAGATACATCTTGCGGTAGAGGTACCAGGGCGTCGTCACGAAGAACGCGGGCCAGTGCCAGCCCGGCTTTGCGCCGCCGGCATCCAGGGCTTCGAACTTCGGCAGGTAGTAGTCGACGTTCTTGCCGATGGCCAGCTCGTAGTCGGAGAGTCGCTGCTGTTCGGGCGACGCGTTCGAACTACCCGCCGTCCGGGCGTACGGATTTTCCATCGTTTTCTCCCAAGAGCGAGCCCCGCGTCTAGTGCGCGTGGGTCTCGGCGAACGCAATGATGGCGATTCCGGCGCCAAGGAGCAAAACCTGCATCGCGCTCGAGCGCGGATCCACCTTCCGGTGCAGGCCCGGGATGAGGTCGGCGACGGCGACATACAACAGGCTGGCCGCCGCAACCGCCAGCGCGAACGGCAGGATGGACTGGGCGGTCTCGAGTGCGAAGTAGCCGACGATGCCGCCGATGACAGCCGTCAGGCTGGTCAGCAGGTTGAGTGCCAGCGCCCGGCCGCGCTTCACGCCCGAATGCAGCAGCACCGCGAAGTTGCCGACTTCCTGCGGGATCTCGTGCGCCATGATCGCGATGGCGGTGACGAGACCCACGTGGACGTCGGTCAGGAAAGCGGCCGCGATCAGCACGCCGTCGAGCACGTTGTGGAGCGCGTCGCCGATGAGGACGAGCGAGCCGCTGGCCTTCAGTCGGGCGTCGTCGTGCTTGCGCGCGTGACCGTGGGGTGCCTGACCCTGCTCGTGCCCCTGCTCGTGCAAGGGGCCGTCCACCGCGTGCTCGTGGCAGTGGTCGTCGTGACAGTGTCGCCAGAGCAGGAACTTCTCCAGCACGAAGAACAGCGCGATGCCGGCGATGAGAGCGATGCCGACTGCGTGCACGTTGCCGGTGCCCGCGCCGATCACGGCATGCGGGATCAGCGCGAGCAGCGCGGCACCTAGCAAGGCGCCGGTCGCGAAGGAGACCAGGTGCGGGAGAACCGCCTCGCGCTGCCTGTTCGGCAACGCGAGAAACGTGCCTGCGGCGAGCACGGAGAGCACGCCGGACACGAGGGTCGCGAGGATGATCCAGAGGAGAGTGGTCAAGACGACTCCATGCTAACAGAGTCGTCAAGCTCTCCAGATGAGCGCGGCCATGCGCCCGCTGTGGCCCATCTTCTGCGCATCTCGCCGATGCGAGAAGAAGCGCTCGCGGTCCGCGAACGTGCACCATTCGCCGCCACTGACGTCGGCCAGGCCCAGCCCGGCGAGGCGGCGCCTCGCCAACGCCACGAGATCCGCCTGCCACCGTCCGCGCTCGTTGCGCACGAAGGCACTCGACGCGCCCGCATCGTCCGACACGAAGGTCTCGCGCACTTCGTCACCCACTTCGAAATGCGCGCGCGAAATCGCCGGACCGAGCCACGCGCTGAGTTGGGCGCCGGGCACACCGATCGCGCGCACGGTGGCTTCGAGCACGCCAGCGGCCAGCCCGCGCCAGCCTGCGTGCGCGGCGGCGACACGCTCGCCGTCACGGCTCGCGAACAGCACCGGCAGGCAATCCGCGACCATGATCGTGCACACGCGGCCGCGCCGGCTCGTCACCGCGGCATCCGCCTCGAGCGCCGGCAAGTCCGCGTCGAGGTCGGAGACGATCGTGCCGTGGACCTGGGCCAGCCAGGCCGGCTCCGCCGGCAGTGCCAGCATCTCGCGCACGCGCGCGCGATTGGCCAGCACGGCGTCGGGCGCGTCGTTCACGTGGGCGCCGAGATTGAGCGAGTCCCATGGCGCCACGCTGACGCCGCCCGTGCGCGTCGTGAATGCGGCGCGCACGCCGGGCGGCGCGGGCCAGTCGAACGCCAGCAGGCCCGGCCTGTTCACCGGCCGCCCTGCCCGACGTCGCGCTCGAGCGCTCCCAACAGCCGCTTCAGGTCGTCGGGCAGCGGCGCGTCGTACGACACCGGCTTCCCGGACGTGGGGTGCAGGAAGCTCAAGCGGGCCGCGTGCAATGCCTGTCGCGGAAACTCGGCGATGGCCGTCCGCAATTCCTCCGTGGCTCCCGCCGGCAGCTTGCGCCGCCCGCCGTAGACCGGATCGCCGACGAGTGGATAGTGCACGTGCGCGAGGTGCACGCGGATCTGGTGCGTGCGTCCCGTCTCCAGTCGTACGCGGGTCAGCGTATGCGCGCGGAAGCGCCTCTCGATGCGGTAGTGAGTGACCGCCTCGCGTCCGTCCGTGCGAACCGTCATCTTGAGCCGGTTCGTGCGATGCCGGCCGATCGCCAGGTTCACGGTTCCGCCGCCAGTCATCGCGCCCACGCAGACCGCGAGGTACTCGCGCTCCACCTCGTGCGCCTGCAGGGCCGCCGTCAGCGCGGTGTGCGCCGCGAGCGTGCGCGCGACGACTAACAACCCGCTGGTGTCCTTGTCGATGCGGTGCACGAGCCCCGCCCGCGGCACTTTCTTCAATGACTTGTCGTGGGCGAGCAGGGCGTTCTGCAGCGTGTGCTCACGATTGCCCGCGCCGGGATGCACGACCACGCCCGGGGACTTGTTGAGCACGATGATCGCGGCGTCCTCGTGCACGATGTCCAGCGGCAACTTCTCGGCCGCGATTCCGGTGTTCGCCTCGATTCGCGCCTCGACGGTCGCCGCCGCGCCACCCACGACCAGGTCGCGCGCACGGGGAACGAGTCCGTCGATCTTGACGGCCCCTTCCTCGATCCAGCGCTGGATCCGCGTCCGCGAATATTGCGGCAGGAGAGTGGCGAGCGCCTGGTCGAGGCGCTTGCCGGCCAATCCGGCCGGGAACTCGAGGCGATGGGTCTGGAACTTGGGTGCCAACCGTGTGGTCCGAGGGCTGCGGGGGCCGCTATACTTCACGCGTCCGCCGACGATTTCAAACGATAACGGACACCCTTTCGGACACGGCAAACCCTTCATGCGAGCACTCCGCGGCGTCGGAATCCCGGCACTCTTATTAATGTCCCTGATGGTGGCCCTCCCGGGCTGCAAGTCGCGTGACGGCGCGGAGGGCCCGATGACGGACCCGCAGGTGGTCTATCAGCGCGCGAAGAAGGCGCTGAACGGCGGGGACTATCCGTTCGCGATCCGCGTCTACGAAGCCCTCATGGCGCGCTACCCGTTCGCGGCCGAGACGCGCCAGTCGCGCCTCGACGTCATCTACGCCTACTACCGCGCGGGCGAGTCCGAGTCCGCGATCGACGCGGCCGACACCTTCATCCGCGAGAACCCGACGCATCCGCGCATCGACTATGCCTGGTACCTGAAGGGCCTCACTGATTTCGAGCGCATGCCGAACTTCATGGAGCGCTGGTTTCGCGTGGATCTGAATCAGCGTCCGCCGACGCAGGCGCGGCGCTCCTTCGCGTCGTTCGCCACGGTGGTCGAGCAGTACCCCAACAGCGAATACGCGCACGACGCTCGCCGCCGCATGGTCTACCTGCGCAACCGTCTCGCGCAGTACGAGATCGCCGTGGCGAAGTACTACGTAGGCCGCGGCGCCTACGTGGCCGCCGCGCAGCGCGCGAAGGTGGCGATCGAGGAATTCGACGGCTCCCCGTCGGTACGCGAGGCGCTCGAGCTCATGATCCTCTGCTACGACCGCATGGAGCTGAAGGAGCTCGCGGCGCAGACGCGGCAGATGTACCAGGCTAACTACGAAGGTGAAGCGAGCGAACGCCGGGTTGCGCCGAAGCGCAAGTGGTACAAGCTCTGGCTTGCGACGTGACGGGGCTCGCGGCGGCTCCGTAGCGCCGGCCGGCGCTTCGATGTCGCGGCACGTCGTCCTCGGCGGCGGAAAGAGCCGGAAGGGTGCGCCTACTTCAACAATTCGCGTAAGGCCGTGACTTCGGCGGCGATCGCGGCCTTCAGCGCCGGCTCCAGATCAGGCGCGAACGTTGCCGAATGCAGGGACGGCAACGGCGCGCCACCCTTCTCCGCCGCGTCGAACTTCTCTCTCGCCACCGCGCCGATGCGCAGGGTCGTCGATGGAACGCCCGCGAGGTGCCACTCCGTGAAGTCCTCGCCGATCATTTCCTTCTGCGCCTCGCGCACCTGATCGGCACCGAGATCGCGGCGCAGGGCCGCGGACACCCGCGCCGTCAGCGCCGGATCATTGATCAACGCCTCCGCCGTCTTCTGCCGCGTGATCGTCGGCTCGCGCGGAGCGTTCGCCGCCTGCGCCTCGGCCTTCGCGATGCGCTCGACGGCCGCGACGAGTTTTTCGCGCACCTCGTTCGTGAAGCTGCGGATCGTGAGCTGCAGCTTCGTGTCGTCGGGGATCACGTTGTGCTTCGTGCCACCGTGGATCGAGCCGACGGTGACCACCGCGGGATCGAACGGCGAGTTTTCGCGCGCGACGATCGTCTGCAAGGTGACCACGATGCGGCTCGCGATCACCACGGGATCGATCGTCGTCTCGGGCCGGGCGCCGTGGCCGCCGCGTCCGTGGATCGTGATGTCCAAGTAGTCGACGTTCGTCATGATCGGGCCGGCCAGGTAGCCGATTTCTCCCGCGGGCCGCCGCGAATCGTCGTGGATCGCCAAGGCGAAATCCGGCCGCGGGAATTTCGTGAGCACGCCGGCCGCCATCATCGCCTTCGCTCCGACACCGAGTTCTTCCGCCGGCTGCCCGACCAGCACCAGCGTGCCGCGCCAACGCGACTTGTCGCGCGCCATCAGCGAGGCCGCGCCCATCCACGCCGACATGTGCAGGTCGTGACCGCAGGCATGCATCACGCCGACTTCCGCGCCGGTCGAATCCTTCACGCGCACCTTGCTGGCGAACGGCAGGCCGGTCCCCTCGGTCACCGGGAGTGCATCGAGCTCCGTGCGCAGCATCACCGTGGGTCCCGCGCCATTCTTCAGCACGCCGACGAAACCCGTACCGCCGACGCCCGTCGTCACCTCGAAGCCGAGCGCGCGCAGTCCGGCGGCGAGCTTCGCGGCCGTTCTCGTCTCCTGCGAAGAGAGTTCGGGGTTCTGGTGCAGCTCGCGATACAGGATCTGCATCTGCGGGTAGATAGCGTCGACTTCGGCATGGATATCCGCGGCCGGCGACGCCGCCGCGAACAGCGCAAGCACCGCCACCCGGAAAAACGTGTCTGTCCCCTTTCTCACCGCCGGTAGCCCGAAGTGATCGGGTAGCGCCAGTCGCGTCCGAATGCACGGCGGCTCACGCGCACGCCCGGCGGCGCCTGGCGGCGCTTGTACTCGTTGCGCTTGACGAGATCCAGCACGCGGACCACGGTCGCGCGCTCGAAGCCCTGCGCCACGATCTCGTCGACCGAGCGGTCGTCCTCGATGAAGGCCTCGAGGATCGGATCGAGCACTTCGTAGGGAGGCAGCGAGTCGCTGTCTTTCTGATCCGGTCGCAATTCCGCGGAGGGTGGACGCTCGATCACGCGCCGGGGGATGACCGGCGAAACGTCGTTGCGGTACTCGGCCAGCTTGTACACGAGCAGCTTCGAGCAGTCCTTGATCGGCGCGAAGCCGCCGGCCATGTCGCCGTACAGCGTGGCGTAACCCACCGCCATCTCGCTCTTGTTGCCGGTGGTCAGCAACATCTTGCCGGTCTTGTTGGAGATGCCCATGAGCAGCAGCATGCGGCAGCGGCTCTGGATGTTCTCCTCGGCGGTGTCCGGCTTGCGCCCGGCGAACTCCTCGCGCAGCGTGGCCTCCGTCGCCTTCATCATTTCGCCGATCGGCAATACGCTGTACTTGACGCGCATCTGCTCGGCCTGTGCCTGCGCATCGTCGAGCGACATCTGCGACGTGTAGGGCGACGGCATCATCACTGCGTGAACGCGGTCCGCGCCCAGCGCATCCACCGCGATGGCGAGCGTCAACGCGGAGTCGATGCCGCCGGACAAGCCCATCACGACGCCCGGGAACCCGTGCTTGCCGACGTAGTCGCGCACACCCATCACGAGCGCGCGATAGACGCTTTCGGCCCCGGTGACTTCGCGGCTCACGGTCGACGGGACCGGCCGCACCACACCGCCCGCGCGCTCGAACTCCACCGGGTACAAACCTTCCTCGAACGGCGGCGCGCGCATGACGACCTGGCCCGCGCCGTCCATGACGAACGAGTTGCCGTCGAACACCAGCTCGTCCTGGCCACCGAGCATGTTCACGTAGACGACGGGCAGACCGAGGTCGCGCACGCACCGACCGACGATGTCCTCGCGATTCGCCTGTTTGCGAATTTCGAACGGCGACGCGTTGAGCACCACGAACATCTCGGCGCCCGCCTGCTTCGCGAGCTGTGCGGGCTCGGGCTCCCAGATGTCCTCGCAGACGAGGATGCCGATGCGGAAGCCGCGGAACTCCTCGACCGTCGGCTGGCTGCCCGACTTGAAGTAGCGCTTCTCGTCGAACACCTTGTAGTTGGGCAGGCAGCTCTTGCGATGCGTCGCGCGGACGGCGCCCTTCTCGATCAGCGCCGCGGAGTTGAAGATCTGGGTGCCGGCGTATTCCGGGAAGCCCACCACGAAGCCGCAACTCGCGCGCGCGCTGCGCACCGTCTCCATGCCCTGCTCCACGGCCACGCGAAAGCCGCGGTGGAAGAGCAGGTCCTCGGGTGGATAGCCGGAGAGCGTCAGCTCCGGCAGCACCAGCAGGTCGGTCGAGAGCTCGCTGCAGGCGTGCTCCGCGGCGGCGACGATCTTCTTCGCGTTGCCCGCGACGTCGCCCACGAGCATGTTGAGCTGTCCGAGCGCGATACGCAGCTTGTTGGGTGCGTTCACCGGGACGCGTCAGCTCACTTCGCTCGCCGCGCCTTGACGGTCTTTCTCTTCTTCGCCGGCTTGCGCTTCACGTGCTTCTCGACCCGGGCCGCCATTTTCAATGATGAGCCTTTCGGCCGCTTGTTCGACAACGAGCCTTTAGGCCGCTTGTTCGACAACGAGCCTTTAGGCTCGATGATGAGCACCGGTTTCGTGACCGGCTTCGCCCGCACCTTCGCGAGCTCTTCCGCCATCGCCTTGCCGAGGTCCGCCGGCGATTTCACCGTGCGCGCCCCGGACGCGTCGAGCGCGCGGTACTTGTCCGCGGCGGTGCCCTTGCCACCCGCGATGACGGCGCCCGCATGGCCCATGCGCTTGCCCGGCGGCGCGGTAACGCCCGCGATGTACGCGACGACCGGCTTCGTGACGTAATGCTTGATGAAGTCGGCCGCGGCTTCCTCGTCGGTGCCGCCGATTTCGCCGACCATGATGATGCCCTCGGTCTGCGGATCGCGTTCGAACAGCTCGAGCACGTCGATGAAATTCATGCCGCGCACCGGGTCGCCGCCGATGCCGACGCAGGTGCTCTGGCCGAGACCCTGGTTCGTCGTCTGGAAAACCGCTTCGTAGGTGAGAGTTCCAGAGCGCGAGACGATGCCCACGCGGCCCTTCTTGTGGATGAAGCCCGGCATGATGCCGATCTTGCA
>CADEED010000022.1 GCA_902826225.1 uncultured Pseudomonadota bacterium
AGCCGGGAAAACGCCGGCAGCGAGTCGAGCGCGAGATGCAGCTTCGCCGCCGTGCCGCGCGTGCGGAAATGGCGGACGCGGTGCACGAATCCGGTTTCGAGATGCCGCGCGCCCAGCAACTCGAACAGGGTGCGCTTGGGGTCTGCGTTGCTGACGACGACGTCCGCGGTGAGCGACTCACCACTGGCGAGCACCACGCCCGAGACCCGATCGCCATCGAGCGAAATGCACTTCACGGGCGCGGACAGACGCAGGGTCGCGCCCGCGGCCGTCGCGGCCTTCGCGAATGCGTCGCTGACCGCGCCCATGCCGCCGGCCGGCAGGGACACGCCGCCCGTAGTGCCACTGGCGATGCCGGAGAGCCGGTGCAACAGCGCGAGCACGGAGTTGTTGGCGCGCGGCGAGAGATTGGTGCCGAGCACGGCATCCAGCGCCAACGCACCCTTGAGCGCCGGCGATTCGAACTCCTCTTCGAGTACGTCGAAGATGTTGATGCCGGCGATGCGCATGAATTCGCGCATGTCGTCTCGGCCCAGGCGACGGATGTCCCAACCCAGGAGGGCCGCACCTATCAGGTTGGACCGGTCGCCGCCGAGCAATCGCGGCGGGATGCGGTTGTGCTGCCTGCCGAGGACGCGCGCGAACTTGAGCATCTTCGCGTGATGCGAGGCCAGCGCAGCGCGATCGGACTCGCTCACGCGGCCGCTCTCCAGCGCGCCGGCGTTCAGCACCAGGTGGTCGTCCGCACGCTGCAGCGCGACGGTCTTGAGATTGTCGCGCGCCGATGTGAGCCCGTGACGCGCGAGGTCCAGCTCCTTCGCGATGCCCGCATCGAGTAGATAGGACAGGTGCGCGCAGGCCGACACCTTGAAGCCCGGCGCGAACTCGCGCGTGACCGCCGCGCCGCCGGCCTGGGCCGCGGCTTCGAGCACGGTGACGCGCTTGCCCGCCTTCGCGAGATACGCCGCGCAGGCGAGACCGTTGTGACCCGCGCCGATGATGATGACGCTATGGGTCTCAGTCATCGCGCCAGCCCTCGGGAACCAGGTTCGGTCGCCGCAGATCGTGCAGGATCTCGCGCGCCGCGTTCGCGCCCGGCGCCGCCATCACGCCGCCGCCCGGGTGCGTGCCCGAGCCGCACATGTAGAAGCCGCGCGTCGGGCCGCGATACTGCGCGTAGCCCGGGAACGGGCGATTGAACAGCATCTGGTCGAGCGACAGATCGCCCTGGAAGATGTTGCCTTCGGTGAGCCCCGTCTCGTTCTCGATGACGTCCGGGGTGCGCGCTTCCACGTGGCGGATCAGCGATTTGAAGTTGGGGCTGTAGCGCGCGATCTGGTCGAGCACCGTGTTCTTCCAGGCGTCGCGATCCTCGTCGGTCCACGGACGCCCGTGGATCGTCGAGGGCACGTACTGCACGAACACGCTCATCCAGTGCTTGCCGGCGGGCGTCATCGTGGGGTCCGTCATCGACGGAATCAGCAGGTCGAGGTATGGCTCCTTCGACCAGGTGCCGTTCTTCCAGTCGTCGTAGGCGCGCTCGACCTGTGCCAGCGATTCGAGGAAGTGCATGTCTCCGAAGCGCAGCGGGTTGTCCTTGCCCAGCGCGGGAAAATCCGGGAGACCGTCGAGTGCGATGTTCAGCTTGCCCGACGAGCCGCGGATCTTGAAGTTCTTCGCGCGCTTCACGAACTCGGGTTTCAGATCCTTGGGATCGAACAGCTTCGTGAAGGTGCGCTTCGGATCCAGGTTCGACACCACGGTTCTAGCGCGGTACTCGTTGCCGTTGGCGCAGGCGACTCCGACGACGCGATTGCCGCTGACCAGCACTTGTTTGACGTCCGCGTCGGTGACGATCTCGCCCCCGTAGGCCTTGAACGCGCTGCCCAGCGCCTTCGACACCGCGCCCATGCCGCCGCGCGCGAAGCCCCAGGCGCCGATCGATCCATCGACGTCGCCCATGTAGTGGTGCAGCAGCACGTAGGCGGTGCCCGGCGAACAAGGTCCGAGCGCCGTGCCGATGATTCCGCTGCCCGACAGCGCCGCCTTGATGAGATCGGACTCGAAGAACTCGCCCAGATAGTCCGCGATGCTCATCGAGTAGAAGCGGATCGTGTCGTAGATGACCTGCTCGCCGAGCTTCTTGAACTCCTTCGACAGGAAGATCATCTCTTTGATGTCGCGCGGCCTGAGCGAAGTCGGATCCGGCGGCGTACGCAGCAGCAACGGCCGGATGAACTTGCACTGGCGCATCACTTCCGTCGAGTACCGGTCGTACGCGTCGCCGTCGTGCGCGTTGTGTCGCGCGTATTCGCGACGCTTCAGCTCGTGGTCGGCATAACCGCCGAGGATGTCGCCTTTCGAGGTGATGGTGACGCCGCCGCCATAAGGCACCACCTGCAGACCGTGCCTGGCGAGCTCCAGGTCGCGGAAGATCTCGGGGCGCAGCAGGCTGCAGACGTACGAGCAGTTCGAATAGGTCCAGCCCTTCTCGATTTCCCGGCTCACGGCCGCGCCGCCGATCCACGAATTCTTCTCGAGCAGCAGCACCTTGAGGCCGGAGCGGGCGAGATACGTGGCGGTGGTCAGGCCATTGTGGCCGGCACCGACCACGATGGCGTCATAGTTCTTGTCGGGCACGATGGCTGGATTCTCGCTCAAACACGGCCCACTCGTCGACGATGGTGGGGATGCCGCGCATGCTAGGGTTCGCGCCATGAGAACCACCACGATCGCTTTGACCCTGGTTGCCCTGCTCTGCGCCTGCACACGCGAGCCCGCGCATCTGTCGGCCGATCTCGTCGTGCGCAACGGCGACCTGCGCACGATGTCGGCCACGAATCCGCGCGCGACGGCCCTCGCCGTGCTAGCCGGTTCGATCGCTTACGTCGGCGACGACGCAGGCGTCGCCGCGTGGATCGGAACCGGCACGAAAGTCATCGACGCGGGCGGCCACACGGTGCTGCCCGGCCTGATCGACAGCCACATCCACGCAGCCGAAGGCGCCCTCGCTCTCGGGGGCTGCACACTGCACAACGAGGAACTCACCATCGCGCAGGCGGCGGACGCCATCCGGGCCTGCGTCGCCGCCGACAAGACGTCGACCTGGATCGTCGTCAACGAGGTCAATCCGGCGGGGTTCAAGGCCAGCGCCCAGGAGCTCGACGCCATCGAGAAGCAGCGCGCGCTCTTCTTGTGGGGCACCGACGGCCATACCGCCTGGGTCAATACCCGCGCCCTCGAACTCGCCGGCATCACGCGCACCACGGCGGATCCCGCCGCCGGGCGGATCGAGCGCGACCCGCGGGGCGACGCCACGGGATTTCTCGTCGACGGCGCCACCAGCCTCGCGCTCGACGTGATGGACAAACCTTCGCAGGCCAAGCGCCTCGATGCGCTGCGCTCGGTATTGCCGAAGCTGCACGCCGTCGGGATCACGAGTTTCCTCGAAGCGAATACGGACGAACCGACGGTCGACGCTTACGCGGAGCTGGCGCGACTCGGTCAACTCGACGCGCGCGTCACCATCGCCTTCGAGAGCAGCGCCGAGAACGAGCCCTCGGAGTTCCAACGCCTCGAGGCGCAGCGCGCGAAACTCGCGGGCAATCCACTGTTCCGCCCCGATTTCATCAAAGTGATGGCCGACGGCGTGATGGAACATCCGACGCAGACCGCCGCGTTGCTCGCGCCTTACAACGACGCGAAGGGCAAACCCGGAAAGTCGACCGGCAAGCTGTACCTGGCACCCGCCGACTTGGTCGCGTTCGTCCAGGAAGCGCAGAAGCGCGCTTTCAACGTCCACGTCCACGCCATCGGCGACGCGGCAGTCCGTGAAACGCTGGACGCATTCGCCGCCGCGCGCGCCGCCGGCAGCACGCAGCTCCTGAGCATTTCGCACCTGCAGCTCATCGATCCGGCCGACCTGCCACGATTCGCGGCGCTGCGCGTCCAGCCGTCGTTGCAGTTGCTGTGGGCGCAGCCGGACAACTACAGCATCGACGCACTCACGCCGTGGATCGGCGCGGAGCGCATGGGCCGGCAGTACCCGGCGCGGTCATTGATCGCCGCCGGCGCCGACGTGGCCGGCGGCAGCGACTGGGACGTGAGCAGCTTCAACCCCTTCGAAGCGATCGCCACGGCGATGTCGCGCAAGAATCCGAAAGAGCCCGAGCGCCCGCCGCTGGTCGCGACGGAAGCGGTGACGCTCGATCAGATGCTGGCCGCATACACGCTCAACTCGGCGCGAATGATCGGCCGCGATCGCGAGATCGGCTCGCTGGAATCGGGCAAGCAGGCGGACTTCATCGTGCTCGACCGAACGTACGACGACGAGACGACGGCCGACGAGGTGCGCGTGACGAGGCCGACGAGCGTGTATTTCGCCGGCCGGGACGTGACGCCCGCGAGCGACTGAGCCACGCCCGACCCGCGTGTTCTGCGCGGGCCGGGACGTGACGCCGCGGTTCCTTAGCCGCCTGCCGCGCGCTGCGTGTACGAGATGTACGCGGGCAGGGCGATCGCCGACACGATGCCGATGATGAAGATGATCGGCAGCAGCAGACCCAGGATTTTCACGCCGATCGTGTTGGGCGGCGGCGGGGCTCCGTAGGTGTTCGTGTCTGCGGAGCCGCTCTTGAAGATCCAGATCAGGCCTACGAACGGAATGATCGTGAGCAGCACGGTCCAGCCGTTCCAGTCCATGTCGTGGCTGCGCTGTATCGCGGCGAGCACGCAGAACACGATCGTGACGATGTAGACCAGCACCGCGATCATCATTCCCATCGACTGGCCCAGGACCGCGGCCAGAGCGGCGGCAGCGATGCCGGCCAGCAATGACGCGCCGGTGGTGTAGGCCAGGTAGCGCAGCCGGCCGATGCGGCCGCTGGCCGACCACAGGCGAACTTCCTGGAATTCCCGCGCGTCTTCGAGGTCGCGGACGACCGCCCGGGGCGGCGTATACGGATTGCTGGACATGATTCTCCCTCTCCCTTCAACGTTTTTTGTTCTGCCGCTCGGCAAGAAACCCTGACGGCCTGGCGGTGGGTGAAGCTTAGTGAAAGCCGGACGGTCGCGCGAGCCATGCCAAACGGGGCAGCCGGGCCTCGCGCGGGCCCGTTCCCCGGTGACACCGGACGACGCACCCGCGATTTCAGGGCCCCGGACGGGCCAATTCGGCTGCCAATGGCAGATTCCCGCGCTCCGAAGGCCCACATGAAGTACCTTTGCGAGCGCTTTTCATGCGAGCCGCCCAGGTCGCTCCTGCCAAGCGTGGCGGCGCAATCGCGCCGACTATCTACATCTCCGAGGACTTTCTCTTGACCAAACTCTACGTTGGAAATTTGCCCTTCAGTGCCACCGAAGACAGCGTGCGTGAGCTGTTCGCCGCCCACGGCACTGTGGAAAAAGTCGCTCTGATCAACGATCGCGACACGGGCCAGCCGCGCGGCTTCGGCTTCGTGGAGATGTCGAGCGCGGACGCGCAGCGCGCCATGCAGACCCTGAACGGCAAGGACTTCGGCGGCCGTCCCCTGAAGGTGAACGAAGCGCAGGACAAGCCCCGCGGCGGTGGCGGCGGTGGCGGTGGTGGTGGCGGCGGCTACGGTCGTCGTTGAGCAACCGAAAGATGAAGCTCACGTCTCTCGGCCCGGAAGGTGCCCGCAACATGCTGCGCGAGAAGCAGCGACGGAATCGACTGGCCTCGAAGGAGCTGCGCGTGCAGTTCCCGCAGTTCGCGACCGTCCGGGTGGACCTCGTCTTCAATGACGCGGCCGCCCAGCCTCCCGCGCCGCAGTCCATCGTGCTGCATCCGCCGGCGCGCGCGTACTTCGTGTACCCGTGCCCCTACGTGAGCTGCAGCGGCGAGCTCGATCTCGCGGCGAACGTGGATGACATCGCCGAACATGGAAAGACGCGTACGGCCGGGCGGGCCAAGTGCAATGGCGAGCGTCACGGTCGCCAGGGCAAAGGGCCCTGCGACCTGCAGATCGACTATTCGATCGCCGTGGGCAAGTAGATGAACCCTGTCTCGCCGATGAATCCCGGTGAACTGGTCTCGGACTACCGCGCCCGGCTGGCCGAGGAGCGCGCGGAGGCGGACGAACGTCGCCGGGTTGCGTTGCTCGACCTGTCTTCGATGGCCAATGCGCCGGCCGAGAGGATTCGCGCCTGGGAGCGAACTCACAAGCTCACGTTGCCGCGAGCCGCGTCCCATCCCGTGCTGACCTCGATCGCCGCGGCAACGCACCTGACTCTCGAGCAGGTGCAGGAAGAACAGCGCCGTCGGCTGTTGCCCGTGTCGTCGATCCTGCCCAGCGGCTGAAACCTCCACCCCGGCCTTCCGGGGTGTGTTTTTCGGGCAGCGCGTTTCACGCGCTTTTCCTCGAACGAACTCTTGCGCCCACGCCGAATCCGCCAACAATCGCGGTCATGAGCGACATCATGAGCCGCGCCACCCAGGTGCTGCGCGAGGTCTGGGGTTACTCCGCGTTTCGCGGGCCCCAGGCCGAGATCATCGCGCACGTGTCGAACGGGGGAGACGCGCTTGTACTGCTGCCGACCGGCGGCGGCAAATCACTCTGCTACCAGATCCCCGCGCTGGTGCGCGACGGGATGGGCGTTGTCGTTTCGCCGTTGATCGCGCTCATGCAGGACCAGGTGGCCGCGCTGCGCGAGGCGGGGGTGCGCGCGGAATTCCTGAACTCGTCGCTGTCCCGGCCTGAACAGCAGCGCGTGGAGAAAGCGGTGCGCGCCGGTTCGGTGGACATCCTGTATGTCGCGCCCGAACGGCTGGTGAAGGATGGCTGCCTCGAACTGCTGGATGCCGCCACGATCGCGCTGTTCGCCATCGATGAAGCGCATTGTGTCTCGCAGTGGGGTCATGACTTCCGCCCGGAGTACCTGCGGCTGTCGTTGCTGGCGGATCGATATCCGGACATCCCGCGCATCGCGCTCACCGCGACGGCGGACGCCGCCACGCGCAAGGAGATTCTCGCGCGGCTGAAGCTGGATTCGGCGCGCGTGTTCATCTCGAGCTTCGATCGCCCCAACATCCGCTATCGCATCGCCGAGCGCGACAACGCGCGCAAGCAACTCCTGCAGTTCATCCGCGAGGAGCACGCCGGGCACTCCGGCATCGTCTACTGCTTCACGCGCAAGTCCGTGGACGAGACCGCCGGATTCCTGAAGGACTCCGGCATCAATGCGCTGCCCTATCACGCGGACAAGCTGCACGAGACGCGCGACGAACATCTGAGCAGGTTCATCCGCGAAGACGCCATCGTCATGGTGGCGACCATCGCGTTCGGCATGGGCATCGACAAGCCGGACGTGCGCTTCGTCGCGCATCTCGACATGCCGAAGAGCATCGAGGCTTACTACCAGGAGACGGGTCGCGCCGGTCGCGATGGCCTGCCGGCGGACGCGTGGATGATCTACGGCCTCGCGGATGTCGTGCAGCAACGTCGGCTCATCGACCAGTCGCCGTCGGGCGAGGAACACAGGCGCGTCGCGGGCGCGAAGCTCGACGCGTTATTGGGGTTCTGCGAGACCGTGGACTGCCGCCGCGTGCGCCTGCTCGACTACTTCGGCGAGTCGAGCGGCGCCTGCGGAAACTGCGACAACTGCCTGACGCCGCCCGACCTCTGGGACGCGACCGAGGCCGCCCGCAAACTGATGTCCTGCATCTATCGCTGCGAACAGGCGAGCGGCTTCGGGTTCGGCGCGCTGCAGATCATCGATGTGCTGACGGGACAACGGACGGCGAAGGTGGAACAGTACCGCCACGATCGCGTGAGTACTTTCGGGATCGGCAAGGAGCTCTCCGCGCTGCAATGGCGCGCGGTCATCCGCCAACTCGTCGCGCTGCGGCTGGTGCGCGTGGATTACGACCGGTTCAACGTCCTGCGACTCGAGGTGGACGCTCGACATGTCCTGGGCGGCCGCCGGATGCTCCAGCTGCGCAAGCCATCGGAGAAGGTTGCGCGGCCGCGCAGACCCAGGCGCGACGCGACATCCAACCGGCCGCCTTCCGACACGCTCGGAGGCAGGTCCGGCGATGCCTTCCAGGCGTTGCGCGAATGGCGCAAGGGAGTCGCGCAGGAACATGGCGTGCCGGCGTACACCGTGTTCCATGATGCGACGCTGCAGGAGGTCGCGCGGCGGCTCCCCGTCTCGCTCGACGAGCTGCGCGGGATTTCGGGGATCGGCGCGACCAAACTGGACCGATACGGCGAGTTGCTGCTGGCAGTGGTCCGCGAAACCGCCGCGAGCACCCGTTGATCAGCGCCGGCGGCGCCAGGCACCCGGGGGCATGCCGACTTCGCGCTTGAATGCGCGATTGAACGATGCGTGAGACTCGTAGCCGACGTCGGCCGCGATCTGCTGGATGCTCAGGTGCGGCTGATTCAGTAGTCTGGCCGCCACCTGCAAACGCCACTTGCCGAGATACTGCATGGCGGGCATTCCTACGATGGCGGTGAAGCGTTCAGAGAAGGCCGTGCGCGACATGCCGACCTCGCGGCCCAGCGAATCGAGCGTCCACTGGGCGGATGGCCGCGTGTGCATCGCGCGCAGCGCCTCGCCAATCTGAAGGTCGCGAAGCGCAGCGAGCCAGCCGCTCGACTCCTGCGGCAGTCCGTCGATGAACTGACGCACCGCGTGCAGGAACATGAGCTCACTAATCCTCGCGAGAATGGCCTCGCTACCCGCGCGCGGACTCTGACTCTCGGCGAGCGCGGTTTTCATCAAATCGAGGGCCTCGCGTCCGGCCGCGCTGGATTTCCTGAATGCCAGCATGCGCGGTAACGCTTCGATGAGCGGATTGTATGGCCGTATGTCGCAGCCGAAGAACGCGCACGCGAACCTCGACCGTTCCCCGCTTCCGCCATGTTCGCGCAATACGTAGGGCAGTGTTCCGGAGCTGGGCGGGCGATATGTGTCGAGGTTCGGAATGGTATGTCGACCCGCATCGGAACCCATCGAGTGCCAGTCTCCACGCGCGACGATGAGGCCATCGCCCTCTTCGAGAAGTACCGCGGGCTCCGAATTGTCGACGAGCTGAGCCCAGGCGCGGCCCTCGAGCATGATGTGAAACGCGATCACGTGCTCGAATCCCGGCATGATCGCCGGACAGATCTTCGCGGCGCCAGGCGTGGTCGCCACCCACGGTGCACGGGCGACGATATCGAAGTAGACCGCGCCGGTAAGACGGACTTCGCGCAGCACCTCGGACATTACATCCATCGGCCACCCCCGTACGCTGGATCAAATTCTCCGGACGCTCCGCAAAAACTGGAACGCCCGGTCAACTCTTGCGAACGCACGATCATAGGCGCATCCGCCTGCGGTCTCTACGATGCATATCCACTACACCAGCTGAATCCGGAGAGACCAGATGCGTCGCGACACCGATATTTCCGAGCTCACACGTGATTTCCGCGGCCCGATCGTCGCATCCGGCGATCCTAACTACGACGCGGTGCGTGAACTCTACAACGCGATGATCGACAAGCGGCCGAGCTTCATCGCGCGCTGCCGTGATGCCGCCGACGTGATGGCCGCCGTGAACTTCGCCCGCGACCGGGGCATACGGATCGCCGTGCGCGGCGGCGGTCATAGTGGCGCGGGCCTCGCGAGCGGCGACGACGCGCTGATGATCGACCTGTCGTTGCTGACGGGCGTGCGGGTCGATCCCGCGCATCGCGTCGTCCGCGTGGAAGCCGGCTGTACGCAAGGCGACATGGATCACGCCACTCATGCCTTCGGATTGGCCGTTCCCGCCGGAATCGTCTCGACGACGGGTGTGTCGGGACTGACGTTGGGAGGCGGCCACGGTTACCTGAGTCGCCGCTACGGTCTCACCATCGATAATCTGATCGAAGCCGACGTCGTGCTCGCCGATGGCGGGCTGGTGACGGCCAGTGAGAAAGAGAATGCCGATCTGTTCTGGGGCCTGCGTGGCGGCGGCGGCAACTTCGGCATCGTGACGAGCTTCCTGTTCCGCGCCCACCCGGTGACGCGTGTGTACGGCGGCCCGATCTTCTGGGACATCGCGCACGCGAATGAAGTGATGCGCGCATACCGCGATTTCCTGCCGGCGGCCCCGGAGACACTGTGCCCGTTCCTCGGGCTCAAGACCGTGCCCTCGACGGCGCCGTTTCCGAAAGACCTGTGGGGCCGACGCGTCTGCGCGCTGATCTGTTGCTTCGACGGGTCGGCCGAGGACGGCGAGCGCGCACTCGCGCCGATGCGCGCCGCCGTCCCGGCGCCGCTTCTCAATGGGCTTTCCGAGATGCCGTACCCCATGATGCAGAGTCTGTTCGATCCGCTGCTACCCAAGGGGATGCAGTGGTACTGGAAAGGGGATTTCGTGCACGAACTCACTGATGCGGCGATCGAAGCGCATCTGGAGCACGCCGCTCGCGCGCCCACCGAGCTGTCGCTGATGCACCTGTACCCGATCGACGGCGCGGTGCATCGCGTCGGCAGCGCCGATACCGCCTGGCGATGTCGCGATGCGCGCTGGTCGATGGTGATCTGCGGTATCGACCCGCGGCCGGAAAAGGCCGCGGCGCTCACGCGGTGGGGCCGGGAATACTGGCAGGCCGTGCATCCCTTCAACGCCGGCGGCGGCTACGTCAACTTCATCATGAACGATGAGGGCGCGGACCGGGTCGAAGCGGCTTATGGCCGGAATTTCCCGGCCCTCGTCGAACTCAAGCGGAGGCGCGATCCGCACAACCTGTTCAGGAACAACCACAACATCGACCCGGACACCCGCTGCCGGACGGATGCGGCATGAAAACCAAAGCCTGCAGGATTGCGAGCCCTGCCGTGCTCGTGGTGTTGATGGCTTGCCCGACGGCGAACGCGCAGCAGGACCACTCCCACGCGCTCGGCAAGGTGGACCTACCGACGAGCTGTGAAGCCGCCGCGAATGCCGAAGTGCAGCGCGGCCTGTCGCTGCTGCATCACATGATGTACGAAGATGCCGCGGCCGCCTTCAGCAGCGCCGCGCAACGGCAACCCGGATGCGCGATGGCCTACTGGGGACAGTCGATGGCGCTGGTGCATCCGCTGTGGTCCGATCCGCCCGATGCGGAGAAATTCCGCACGGGTGCGGCGCTGGCGGCCAAGGCGCTGGCGCAGCCGGGGATCACCGCACGCGAGCGCGCGTACATCGAGGCAGTCGTCGCGTACTACTCACCCGGCAAATCGGCCAGGGAGAAGCCGAATCTCGAGGCCTTCGACGTCGCGTGGACGAAAGTACAGGCGCAGTCTCCCGAGGATCCCGAGGCTGCGTTGTTCCACGCACTGGGCCTTCTGGCCACCGCGGATCCCGCCGACAAGACCTACGCGCGGCAGAAGCGCGCCGGCGCCCTCATCGAGTCGGTGTTCAAGCGGTTCCCCGATCACCCCGGGGCCCATCACTACCTCATCCATGCCTATGACGTGCCGCCACTGGCGCCGCGCGCGCTCGCCATCGCGCGCGAATACGGAACGATAGCGCCCGATGTGCCACATGCCCTTCACATGCCGTCGCACATCTTCACGCGGCTGGGCTACTGGCAGGAATCGATCGACTGGAACCTGAAGTCCGCGGCCGCCGCGCTGAGACAGCCCGTGGCGGGCGCCGTCTCGATCCACTATCTGCACGCGCTCGACTACCTGGCTTACGCCTATCTACAAAGCAACCAGGACGCCAGGGCGGAAGCCATCCTCACCACGATGCGGCAGTTGCGTCCTCCCGTTCAGGTCGAGCTCGCCGCCGCCTACGCACTCGCGGCGATACCCGCGCGCCTGGCGCTGGAACGGCGCGATTGGGAGCGGGCCGCATCGATCAGGCCGCGAGAGCCGGATTGGTACCCCTGGGACGGTGTGCCGGCGGTAGAGGCGATCTCGCAATTCGCCCGCGCGCTCGGCGCGGTTCATACTGGGAACGCACCGCTTGCCCGCGAGTGCCTGGTGCGTCTCGCGCTCTTGCGGGACGAGGCAACGAAGTCGAGCACCTACTGGGGAACACAGGTGGAGATACAACGCTTGTCCGCGCTCGCGTGGCTGCAGTTTTCGGAGGGAACGAGGGACACGGCGCTCGACACCCTGCGCCGCGCGGCGGCTCTCGAGTCGTCGACCGAGAAACATCCGGTGACGCCCGGAGAAGTCCTGCCCGCCCGCGAGTTGTTAGCCGACATGTTGTTCGAAGTCCGCGACTTCGCCGCCGCAGAGAAGGAGTACGAGAACATGCTCGTTCGCAGCCCGAACCGGGCCCACAGCGTCAAAGGCCGCATTCGCGCCGAGGAGGCACAATGACGCCCGAGCGCCAGAGCCAGGTCTTGATCGCACTCTTGCTGGTGCCGATCGGAAGTTCGTTCTTGCTGCCGGCGTTCCCGGGAGCACTCGTCGGCGGCGCCGCGTTGCTCGGCGCATTGTGCGTCCTCGTTCTGGGGCGCGCATTGCGCGTGGGGTTCGTCGTGGCATTCGTGGGGGTCGTGTTGCTGGTTGCGACCGTTACGGCATTCAAGTCCGCGGGCGGAATCTAGCGCCGCGCTGAACCAGGGCTCGGGCAATGGACTACCCGAGCCCTGGCTGCGCTTCCCCTAGTTGGACTTGCCGCTGAGTTCGATGGTCGCCACGGCCATATCACAGTTCGCCGGGCTCACTGCCTCGCAGATGCGGTAAGTCAGGTTGTACGTGCCGCTGCTGGTCTTCGCCTTGACGTTGATTGCTCCCGTCGCGAGGTTGAGCTGGATGCCGTTCGTCGCAGGGACCAGCGAGACCCGGCTGAGGACCACCGTCGGCGTGGCCGCGCGAGCGCCGTTGAACGTGTCGTTCGCGAGCACGCTCGCGATCGGCGTGTTCGCCACCTTCGAGGAGCCGCGGGCGTAGTCGTTGACCGCATCGATTGGGTTGGGCCGCACCGTCACTGTCGCGATCGCCGAATCGCAGTTGTCGGGGCTGGCGATCTCGCAGATGGAATACACGATCGAGTAACTGCCGACATCAGTGCCTGGCTGCACAGTCACGGCACCATTGCTCGCGTCCAGCGCAACTCCCGCATTCGCCGGAGATACCGATACGGTGGAGATCAGCACGTTGCCCGTGGTCGCTCGATTCGTGCCGAGCAGATCGTTGACCAGCACGTTCGGAATCGCCACTCCTCCCACAGCGGGCGAGATGAAGCCGGCATCATTGACGGCATCGACGACATACGGCCGCACGGTCACGGTGACCGCGGCATCGTCACAGCTCGCAGGATTCGCGCGATCGCAAATCGAATAGACCAGCGTGTGGACTCCCGCGGGCGTGCCATGTGCCACTTCCACCGATCCATCGGCGAGGTCGAGGTGTACGCCGTCATGGCTGCTCGATTCCTCGAACAAGACGACGTTGGCAGGCGTTGCGCGCACGCCTGCGATCCAGTCGTTGACCAGTACGCTGTCCAGCGCCGTGCCGCCGTCCGGCGACCCAACACTGCCCGCGTCGTCATACGCGAAGACGCCGGGTCCCGTGCTGCGGAAGAAGAACGCACCCACATAGAAATTGCCGACGTTCGCATCGCCGCTGGCGCCTACGCTGAGTGCTCCGCTGATCGATACTGGAGTCGTTCCCCAGCCGACACTGCCCACGATTGGAACGCCGTTCTCGTCGCGCGAACTCGTGAGGCCTGCGCCGCTGGCGCCGCATTGATACGTGATGCAGAAGGAGAATGTCGGCTGAAATACGCCGAGGAAAGTCTCCGCGGCAAAGAAGTTTGCCGTGCTCGACTGCGATGCGAGTTCAGGGGCGTAATAGCTCATCAACGTTTGGACCTGGGCGCCATTGGCCCAGATCCAGTCGCCCGGCGGACCGCCGGCGACGACGGAACAAGGGGTTTCGCCATCCTGCGGGCAGCGTGCGGCCAGCGAATTCCAGCTGACACCGGCGTAGTTCTTGAATTGCTGCCATTCCTTGAAATGCCCGTCGTTGACGGTCTGGGCAATCGCTTGCGGAGCAGCGAACACCGAAACCAACAACGCGAACACCGATGCCCGCTCCAATGGATTAAACATGATTCCCCCTTGAGAAAGTGCCGGGTCGACCGTAGCGGCCTGTACGACAACGACTGAGCCACCACAATATTCCCTGCAGCCGTGAATATGTTTGAGATTCGCGAATCCCGACGCTCGGCCGGCGCCAGCGCCATAATCTCGGTCCGATTCGATGCCTTGGCGACACGATCCATCGTCGGCTAGCCTTCCAAGCCGGGAAGAATCGCAGGGGAGACGCTTGATGAAACACGCCGCCGTCGCCGCGCTGACGCTGACGCTGAGTTTGGCAGGCTGCGCAGGTCTTCCGCGCGACACCCCGCCGACGCCTGTTCCAACACTCAGCGTATTCGTCGTCGCCCACCCCGACGACTGGCAACTCTTCATGAATCCCGACGCGTTCCATGCGATGAACGAGCCGCACGAGAAAGCCGTGTTCGTGCACGTCACGGCCGGCGATGCCGGCAAGGTCCTGGGCGGCGAGCCCACTCCTTATTACCTGGCGCGCGAAGAAGGCGCGCTGCGCGCCATCCGCTTCCTGGCCAACGCCGCCAACCCGACCGCCGCGTTGGGCGCGGACTCCAGACCCGAAGGCGTCGATCGCGCCGGACACCAGGTGGCGCGCCATACCTACGCCAACGCCATTTCGTATTTCCTGCGCATCCATGACGGCAACATCGTCACCGGCACCGAATTCCAGCAGCATCCGCTGGCGCTCGAGCGCCTGCGCTCGGGCGCGTCGGCCGAGACGAAGGCCATCGACGACAGCGCGCGCTATGCCGGATGGGCCGACTTCGTCGCCACGCTCGAAGCGCTCGTGACCAGCGAGATGACGCCCGGCACCGTGCTGAACCTGCACATCGCCGAACTCGATGAGAAGCGCAACCCGGGCGATCATCCGGATCACCGCGCCGTGGCGTATGCGATGGAGGAAGTCGCTGACCGCCTGCCCTGCGCCCGCGTGAGCCGGCACGAGGAGTACGCCACGCGTGACCGCAGGATCAACGTGACGGGACTGGACTTCATGATCGATGTGGGAACCTGGGCGGCGACCGCCTCGGGCCTGAGCGACAATCACGCCGGCAGCACGTGGGAACCGGGTCACAACGCCTGGGTCGGACGCGACTATCACCGCACGCAGGAACCGCGCGGCACCTGCCGATGACGCAGAAGCTCCTCGTTCTCCAGTCGATGTGGGGCATGGAACGCCGGCACACCGACGGAATCGAGCGCTCCGTCGAAGAGAACGTCGAGATGATCGTGGGCGCGGGCTACGACGGGCTGAGCATGAGCGTGACCGATCCGGCGTCGTTCCGCAGGGCCGCGGGGTTGTTAGGACCGGGCTGCAATGCCGTCGAGGCGCATTGCTTTCCGCGGACCGTCGACGACCTGAAACCGGTGCTCGATCTGTGCACGGCCGTTGGCGTCCGGCACGTGGATCTCCAGGCGGATGTCCGGCCGAGACGCATCGCCGATTGCATCCCGCTGCTCGAAGGGTGGCGACGACTCGCGGAACAAGTCGACTTCCCGGTGTATCTCGAGACGCACCGGGACCGGATGACCACGGATCTCTATTTCACGCTCGACCTGCTCGACGCCATGCCGGACCTCGAGCTCGTCGGGGATCTGTCCCACTTCCTGGTGGGGCGAGAGTTCTCCGTGCCGATCTCGGCGGAGAACCATGCTTACATTCACCGGGTCATCGATCACTGCTGGGCTTTCCACGGCCGCGTGTCGAGCCGCGAGCAGGTGCAGATCGAGATCAGCTCTCCGCACCATCGCCCCTTGCTCGACATTTTCCTCGGGTGGTGGGAGTACGGTTTTCGCAGCTTCAGGCGCCGAGCCGGGGCCGACGACTCGCTCGTGTTCGTCTGTGAGCTGGGGCCCAAGCCCTACGCCATCACGGGGCCAGACGGCAACGACACTACCGATCGGTGGCAAGAAGCGTTGACGCTCAAGGAGCATGCGCGGGCGATCTGGGAAAAGACGGCGCGCGGATAGAAGGCTCCAACGTCAGGCGTCGCGAAAAGCGCCGGCGCTGCGGGGCGGAAAATTCCGGAAGCGGGCGCTGCTTTTCGGGGCAGGACCGTCATCGGCCATGACCTTGCAGTGCAAGACGGACAGAACCCGCGAATTTCTTATAGGCTGCCCTCCCATGCGCCATGACGGCCCGATTGCCGTCAGCACCAATCATGGGAGCTTGCAATGAACAAGAAGAATCTCGCGGTCATCCTGTGCGCCGCGCCTTTGGCCGCTTTCGCCCAGGAACAGGACGACTCGGTGTTCGAGACCGTCACCGTCACGGCGCAGAAGCGCGAGCAGAGCATCTACGACGTGCCCGTCGCGATCAGCGCGTTTTCGCCGGAAGCCATGGAGAAACAGGGCATCACCGATCTCACCGACATCGGCAAGTTCGTGCCCAACCTCAACATCACCGGCTTCTCGGCGGGTCACACCTCGTCGCAGAACCCGTTCATCCGCGGCATCGGCCTGCAGGATCATCTGATCACCACCGAGCCCGGCGTCGGCGTGTACGTCGATGGCGTCTATCTAGGCCGTCAGGTGGGCCAGAACTGGAGCCTCGCCAACATAGAGCGCGTCGAAGTGCTGCGCGGCCCGCAGGGCACACTGTATGGGCGCAACTCGATCGGCGGCGCCATCAACATCATCACGCGCAAGCCGGGCGACGAACCGGGCGGAAAGATGTCATTGAGCGCCGGCAGCCGCGGACGCTTCAACGGCGACGTGTTCGCGGACGTGCCGATCACGGACGAGTTCTCCATGTCGTTCAGCCTGGCTTACCAGCGCCGTGACGGCCTCGGCGACTTCCTGCTGGTCGAAGATCCGAGCAAGAAGGTCGGCGAGATGCAGGACGTTTCCGGACGCATCGCGATGCACTGGAAGCCGACCGACGCGCTGTCCTTCCTGCTGACGGGCGACGGCAACGACGGCGAGAACGGACTGCGGCCTTACTACACGCTGATCGACGAGCTGGGCGCGTCGTGCCGCGCCGCCAACCCGATGGCTCCCGCGGCCTGCACCGCCGCGAACGGCGCCGTGTACAACGCGGGCTATCGGAACTCCGACCGCGCGGCCGATCACTACGACAACAACACCGGCCAGGCCAACCAGATCGAGGTCACGAACAAGGCCTATGGCG
This sequence comes from uncultured Pseudomonadota bacterium, assembly GCA_902826225.1. GTDB lineage: Bacteria > Pseudomonadota > Gammaproteobacteria > Steroidobacterales > Steroidobacteraceae > CADEED01. The sequence continues at coordinate 17,182 of CADEED010000022.1, forward strand.
TCTCGCTGACGGTCGACTACGAAGTCTCGGACGCGCTCAACTTTCGGCTCCTCGCGAGCGACCGCCACTCCGAATACCGCAGCGGTCTCGACGACGACAGCTTCTTCGACGACTTCCTGTCGTTCCCCGAGATCGGCTCCGCCGATCAGCAGTCGGTGGAACTGCAGGCCACGGGCAAGTCGGGCGCCATCGACTACGTCGTCGGCCTCTTCTATTACGAGGAAGAAGGACAGAACTTCCAGAACGACACGCAGTTCAACTGCGGCACCGTGCTGACGCCGTGTACGAGCCCGCCCGGCGGCGACTTCTTCCTGCACCAGAAGTACGACAGCATGGCTGTCTACGCCAACGTCGGCTTCCAGTTGAACGACAAATTCCGCATCGCGGCCGGACTGCGGCAGACCGAAGACGACAAGTCGGCGGACACGGAACCCGTGGTCGGCGTGGTCGGGGCGTCCAATTCCAACGATGGGTCGGAACTCACCTGGGATCTCTCGGCTTCGTACAAGGTCGCGGACCGCCTCACGTTTTTCGGCGCCGTGCAGAGCGGATATCAGGCCGGCCAGTATCCGGCGCGCCCGTTCTGTCTTTTCGGCAACCCGAACTGTTTCGTCGCCACCGAAAACGTCACGGCGGTCAACTACGAAATAGGCATGAAGGGCGAGCTCTTCGACCGGCTGCAGCTAAGCATCTCGGTGTTCAACACGGAATACAAAGACCTGCCCTACCAGGTGAGCACGACGACGGGTGCCGGATTCAATACGCAGAGCATCGTCGTCGACCAGACTTCGCGCGGCGCCGAGCTCGAAACCACCTGGGCCGCCACCGACAACTTCCGTCTGCACGCGACCGTGGGTTACATCGACGTCGACGTCGACGATCCGAATCCGGCCGCGGTCGCGCCGCTGACGCCGGAACTGACGATGTCGTTCAGCCCGGAGCTGACGATTCCTGCCGGCGGCGGAGAGATCACGCTGCGCGCCGACTGGTCCTTCCGCGACGACATGTACGGCGAGCCAAGCAGCGATCCGGCGCGATTCACGTTCGTCGAAAGCCGCGACCTGGTGAATGCCGACATCAGTTACCGGCCCAACGATGGCGACTGGAGCTTCGGTCTCTACGGCCGGAACGTCACGGATGAGCGCTACGACAATGCGCGGCTCAACACGGGCGATTACGTGCTGGTGATGCTCAGCAACGATGCGAGCGAGTTCGGGTTGCGATTCACGAAGGAGTTCTGACGCAGCGGCTCACTTCTTCTTGCAGCATCTGCTTGGCGATGCTGCGCCAGCGTGTTTCGTTCTTCGCGGCCGATCTCCTCATGGTTTGCCACTCGTAGAGCGCTGGAGGTCGTAACCCGCAGCGTCGAGTAGACGCACGAGGATCGAGACACTCATGTCGCCTTTGGCGAGCGTTTCCATTCGCGCGAGCGTTGGGCGCGAGACCCACGCGCGGCTGGCCAGCTCCGCTTGCGTGAGGTCCTGCTCGGCACGCACGGCTTTCAGGAGCTCCGCGACGTCGGCCAGGGGAGTAGTTTTTATCCTCTTGACTACCAAAACGATGGATTTGGCGAATAAATGTAGCCCAACGGATACGAGCGGACACGAAAAATATGTGCCTGCTGGGCTACAAGAACTGACTGAGACCCGCGTTCAATAGCCCCCCAGGTACAAAAATGGCGCGTGTCCCAGCGCCCGCGCTACATATCCTCTTCTAACGGATCCAGCTAACGGATCCAGGCCACGAGGCATTCAAATGATGCGCGCCCTCTGCAGTTTCCTGCTCATGAGTCTGGCGATGCCCGCTTCCGCGGAAATCTTCCGCTTGCGTGCGCCGACGGAACCGCTGGAAGCCGTCATCCGTGCCGATGGGAAGCTGAATCTGGAAGTGCGATTCCGCGGCCGCGTGGTGGTGAGCACACCGCCCATCGGTCTGGAAGTAGACGGACATCTGCGCGCGGACGCGCTGCCCCCCTTGAGCGGAAACACACGGCGCAAGGTGAATGAGGCCATCCGGCCCGCCGTGCCGGAGAAGCGTTCCGTCATCCCGGATCGTTACAACGAACTGCGCCTGTCGTTCGGCCCCCATCTCGCCGTCACATTTCGCGTCTACGACGATGGGGTCGCCTACCGCTTCGAAACGGCCATCGACGGCGAAGTGGTCGTGCGCAACGAATCAGCCGGACTGCGATTCGCCAACGGCGACACCGCCTGGATGGCGCTCGTGACCTGCCGCACGGAGCCCGGCGTCGACTGCTTCAACTCCAACCACGAAGAAAACTACCAGCAGCTGAAGACGGATGCCGTGCCGGCCGGCCGCCTGGCCTATCTGCCGATCACGGTGCAGACCGCCGGCGCCTTCGTCGCCTTCACCGACTCGGATGTGCGTGACTACCCGGGGCTGTGGCTGCGTCGCGTGCCCGGCGAACCCGCGTTCTCCGGTGACTTCGCGCGCTATCCACTCGAGGAAGTGGTGGCGGGCGGCGAGTTCAAGCAATCGCTGGTCACCAAGCGCGCCGATTTCCTCGCGCGCACTTCGGGCAGGCGCACATTGCCGTGGCGCGTGCTGATGGTGTCGCCGGATGCGGCCGGATTGCTGGTCAACGATCTCGTCTACCGCCTGGCGAGCCCGCTGGAGCTGCAGGACGTCGGCTGGATCAAACCCGGTCAATCCACCGAGGAATGGATCACGAGCCGCCTTCTGCACGGCGTCGACTTCAAGTCCGGGCTCAACACCGCGACCTACCGTTACTACATCGACTTCGCCGCCGAGTACGGCATGGAGTACATGATGTTCGATGCCGGCTGGTCGGACCCCGGCGACAACACGCGGCTCACGCCCGAAATCGATGTACCCGGCTTGATCGCCTATGCAAAAACCAAAGGCGTGGGCGTGCTGCTGTGGAATGAGGCGCACGCGCTGTCTCGCAACCTCGAGGAAGCGCTCGACCGGTACGCCGCCTGGGGCGCACGCGGAATCATGGTCGACTTCATGGATCGCGACGACCAGCCGATGCTGCGATTTCAGGAGCGAGTCGCGCGCGAAGCCGCGAAGCGCCGCCTGGTCGTCAACCTGCACGGCGTCGCCAAACCAACCGGCCTGCAACGCGCCTACCCCAATCTGCTCACCCGCGAGGCCGTGCTCGGGCACGAGTACAACATGTGGAGTGATCGCGTCACGCCCGATCACGCGCTGACCGTGCCGTTCACGCGCATGCTCGCCGGCCCGATGGACTGGGAAGGCGGCGCGATGTTCAACGGCACGCAGAAGACCTTCCGCGTGGTCGGTGACCAACCGATGAGCCAGGGCACGCGCGCGCAGCAGCTCGCGCAGTACGTCGTCTACGACAGTCCGCTGCAGTATCTGGCCGGAACGCCCTCCGACTACCGCAAAGAGCCCGAACTCGGCCGTTTCCTGACCGGCATCCCCACGACATGGGACGAAACGCGCGCGCTGCAGGGCGCGATCGGCGACTATGTCGTCGTGGCGCGCCGTAAAGGCGATACTTGGTATGTCGCGGCGATGACCGACTGGACGGCACGGAAGCTGGAGGCGCCGCTCTCGTTCCTGGCGCCGGGGGAGTACACCGCGACCGTGGTCGCCGATGGCGTGAATGCCGACCGGTATGCGGCTGACTACAAGATCGAATCGCGCACCGTGAACCCGCGCGAATCACTGGTCATCGAGCTTGCTCCCGGCGGCGGATACGTGTCGCGACTCACGCGATCAGGAAATCCGTGACATTGCGAGGCCCTGGGCAGCGGCGTAGAACCACACCAGCCACGCGCTGTCCAACGTCGCGCGGCGCACGGCGCACGGCGTCGAGTTTCCCGGCGGCGAGCCGTGCCGGCGTGAAGGCGGCCATCACGACGGCCAGCGAGACATTCAATCCTTGCCAGCACCGCAGCGCCCACCCGCGCGGTGCGCTGCTCGTCGCCGACGATCTGTCGAACACGCTCTGGCGGGCTACGCCGCCACAATGGGTAGCCGGCTCGTGTCGCGCCGAATATGTAACACGATGTTGCGGCGCGCCCAAAAGAAGCTCACTAGCTGACAGGCGCCGCGGTCAGCGTTTCCGGGCGTCGCGCGTTACTCACAGTACGTTGCCGAGAGCGTCTCGGGGACGACAACGACTGTGCCCTCGAGGATTTTCCATATGATGGCCCGAACTGGATGTGGTCAGCTCGTGCTCTGCACGTTGCTTGCCTGCATGGCGCTGGCGTCGACCGCTGCTTTCGCGGCAGGCGCTGACTACGCGCAATGGGCGCTGGACATCGGCGGCGAAAGTGGCGAGGACTCGAGCCGCGCGGCCAGCGGCGCGCTGAGCTACGACACCGGCTCTTCGAATCGCGGCACGCGCTGGGGTGCCAGCGTCTCGGCATTACGCGCACAGGGCGACGATGCCGGCGGCACGACACTCGAGACGACGAGCAGCGCGGCCGCAATCCGCTTCGGCAACGACGTGGTGGGCGGCAGCATGGAGTTCGACTCGACGCGCGACGAAGACCTGCGCAAGTCGCGGCGCTGGACGGGAACGCTTTCGTTGTCGAGCTCTGGTTGGCGTGCAGCCGTCAACCTGTCGACACGGCATACTGATTTCGATTCGTTCGATTTCTCGAGCACTTCTGCCGGGCGCATCGGGCAAGTGATCACCATCTCCGGAGTCGCGACCTGCTCGCTGCATGACCTTGGCTACGGCGGCACCGTGGGCTACGACGCCGCCAAGTGGAGCGTCTACGCATCGGGCACGGTATACGACTACGACGACGCAGAATGCGAGTTCGACGTCGACGTGCCGGAATCGCTCAGGCGTCTGAATCGCGATCGGTTTTCACGATTCGCCGACACTTTTCTGGCACGTGCGGCAAGCCGCGCCGGCGGCTCCATGGGCCAGAGCTCGGGATTGCTCGATCAAAGCTTCGGCGCCGGAATCGCCAGGTACTGGGCCACCAACAGCCTGTCGTTCGACTATGCGCACACCACCGACGAGTTCGGCGGCGCCACGCAGGGCAACTATTCGCTGACCGCCAGTCACGACTTCACCCTGGCCTTCGCCATGCGGATCTTCGTTGGCACGACGGACGACGAGGCGAACGGCGCAGTTCCTTATGGCGGCTTGTACGCGACCATGCGCTGGTGATGAAACGTGGATGTGGACGCGCGTCTTTGAGCGCATGATCTCGCCAAGTCGGCATTCGCCGTGGTTCGCGCGAGGTGCGCATGAAAGCTTTCCGCAGGTCCGTCGTCTTGCTGTTCGTCTGCACGGCCGCATGGTCCGCATCGCTGCGCGACCTCACCAACGCGGATGCGTCCACCGGCCTGCGCCAGGCGCTCACGCAAGGCGCCAACCAGGCCGTGAGCTCGCTCGGCAAGAAGGACGGCTTCCTCCTCAACACGCAGGTCAAGATTCCGCTGCCGCCGCGACTCGCGAAGGCGGAAAAGCTCATGCGCATGGCGGGCATGGGTGCCCAGGCCGACGACCTCGTCCTCGCCATGAATCGCGCTGCCGAAGCAGCGGTTCCGGAAGCCAAGCCGCTGCTCCTCGATGCCGTGAAGTCCATGAGTGTCGATGACGCCAAGAAGATTCTCTCCGGCGGCGACGATTCGGTGACCCGGTTCTTCAAGGCAAAGACATCCGAACCCCTGATGCTGAAGTTCATGCCCGTCGTGCAGAAATACACGGCGAACGCGGATCTCGCGAAAAAATACAATCAGGTGGCTGGCAAGGGCCTGCAGCTGGGGCTTCTCAAGAAGGAAGACGCGGACATCGACAGCTATGTCGCGCGTTCGGCACTCGACGGGGTGTACAAGATCATCGGCCAGGAGGAGAAGGCCATTCGCGCGAACCCCGCCAAGGCGGTCGGCGGCCTGGCCAAGAAGGTGTTTGGCGCGCTCGGCAAGTAGGCAGGCGAAATCATCGCGCGTACCGCTCCCAGAAGCCGGGCACCGGTGCGATCTGCTGGACGACGTCGATCAGCACGCCCGCCGGATCTCGGGTCATGACGCGGCGCTGCCCCCACGATTCGTCGGTGAGCGGATGGACTATCGGCGCGCCATCCCGTTCGAGCCGGAACGCGACGGCGGCCGCATCGCTCACCTCGATCGTGAGGATCATGCCGCGTCCGTCGAAGGCTTCCGGCCCCGGTGGCGATGACGGGTGGCTCGGATGCATCAGCGCCAGGGTTGCGCCGCGTGAGCCGTCCTCGCCGGGGCCCGACAGGTAGACGAACCAGCTGGCCTCGAACAGCACCTCGAATCCGAAATGGCGCACGTAGAAATCGCGTGCATCGAACAACTCGGAAGTGGTGATCAGCGGATAGAGGTCACGGACTTTCATGCGGAAAGGCTGCCGGATGCGTCGGCGTCGCGCACCTACCTGGCAGGTAGTCGCGCCACACAGGGCGCGCGGCCTTCGCTTACCTGAGACGTATTTGTTCGAACTACGTGCGCGGCGTAATGTCTTATGCGCCATGACCACCAACGGGAAGGGTCACCATCGCTTCGGCGCCTTGCTCGCAGGACTGCGGCAGAAGCGCGCTCAGTCGCAGCTCGCCCTGGCGCTCGATGCGGGTGTCTCCCCGCGGCATCTCAGCTTCCTGGAATCCGGCCGTTCGATGCCCAGCCGGCCGATGGTCCTGCGCCTGGCAGCGGCAGTCGGCGCGCCACCCGACGTGCAGAACAGCCTGCTGCTCGCCGCCGGCTACGCGCCCGCCCCGGGTCTGCTCTCCGTGATGCGCTCGGGCGGGGATGGCCTCACGACACCCCTGCGCCATGCGATCGAGGTTGCGCTGAGCATGCAATCGCTCCCACTCCACAGCGCCGTGGCGCGGGCGCGCCCGGCGCTCGCCGACGTCGGCCTGCGCTGGTTCCATGCAGGTGTCGTCACGCCGCCCGCTTCACCCGGCTCGGGGCCGCCCGACATCCGGCTGCATGCGCAGGGTTTCCCGCACGTCGCCTGGCTGGCGCACAACGTGGAGTTCGGTTATCGCGCTCACGATCCGCTCGTGCGCGCGACGCTCGAGCGTCACCACCCGTTCTTCTGGGAAGACGTGCTCGGAGACCACAGCGGCCTGACCCTGCGCGAGCGCGGGATTTTCGACGAAGCGAAAGAGTTCCACGTTCACACCGGCTTCGTCGCGCCGATCCGTCGCAGGGACGGCAGTGTGGCCGCGGTGTCCTGCATGGGCGAGGACATCGAAGCGCGCAATCCGTCGACGCGCCTTGCAGCCCGCGTGATCTGCACTGCGATGCTGGAGAAGTTCGAGAATGCGCCGGTGCTGGCTGAGTACCCGACATTGCATCCCGAGGCCCGCGACCTGCTGCGCTGGGTACTCGACGGGCGAGACCTGGAGTGGATCGCCGAGAACTGCGGCCTGCCCAGACAGGCGGTCAGCCAATCCGCCCGCGAGGTTTGCAGCAGCCTCGGTGTCACGGATCTGTTGCAGGGCGCCTTGCGCGCGCAGCGCTACCACCTGCTCGGAACCGCCTGAACTTCCGTTCGCGACTCAGCTTTTCAGGAAGGCCAGCAAGTCCTTCGTCACGCGATCCGCGTCCGTCGCGAGCAGGCCATGCGGCGAGCCTCGATACTCGATGAGCTTCGCCCCGTCGATGCCTTGCGCCGCCGGGCGGCCCGACGATTCGATCGGCACGTTCTCGTCCTTCGTGCCGTGGATGACGAGCGTCGGCACCTTGAACGACGCGAGCTCGCCCCGGAAGTCCGTCTTGAAGAAAGACTCCGCGCACGCCAGCGTCGAATTGAGACCGGCCTGCATCGCCACGTTCCACGCGGCCTGCAGGACTTCGGCGCTCACGGGCTTCTTGCCGCCCTTCACGCCGAAGAATTTCTTGAAGAACCCGGCGAAGAACTTGCCACGATCCTCGCGAATGGCCGCGAGAGTTTCCGTGAGCGCCGCGAGCGGCGTGCCCTTCGGGTTGTCGGGCGTCTTGAGCTTGTAGGGAACGATCGAGGCGATGAGCCCTGCCTGCGAGACGCCTTCGCCCGCGTACTTGCTCATGTAGCGCGCGACTTCGCCACCGCCCATCGAGAAGCCGAACAACGCGAATTCGGAAACCCGGGTGTGCTCGACGACGGCGCGCAGGTCGTCGGTCAGCGTGTCGTAGTCGTAGCCGCTCCAGGGTTGTGAGGAGCGGCCGAATCCGCGGCGGTCGTACGCGATGACGCGGTGGCCTGCTTCTGCGAGCGCGAGCGCCTGCGCTTCCCAGGAGTCGGCGCTCAGGGGCCAGCCGTGGAGCAGCACGACGGGTCGACCCTTGCCCCAGTCCTTGTAGTAGAGCTGGGTCTGATCGGATGTGGTGACGTACGGCATGTGCGCTCCGGCGAACAGAGGAGCGCTTAGTATGGAAATTACGCGCTCGCGCCAGCAGGAGCGAAGTCCGCTGGATGCCGTGGTCGGATGCCGACAGCCACTGCGTTGCGCCGCTTCCTAGATCGTCCGATCGATGCGCAGCCGGGCGCGCGCGGCCAGGAGCGCGAGCAGGAGCAGCAGCAAGGACGGGTCGATCGAGCCGCCGCCACCGCCGCCGCCATCGTCGGCGGGCGGCGGCGCCGGAGGTTCGGGTGTCGGTGCCGGGCCGGGCGGCGGAAGCGCGACTACGCAGGCGTAGCTGTCGATCACCGCGTCGATCTGGTCGAGGCTGCACTGGGAGAACGACGAGATCGAGCTCGTGAGCTGCGGCGTCATGATGAACTGTCCCTGCGGCGTGGCCGCACACTGCTGCGCGCCGTCGTGCGGAGCACCGAACACGTGGCCGATCTCGTGCGCGGTGATCAGCGCATCGATCGCGGCGCTGCCGCGCGCCGCGGCGAGACTGGCGGCAAAACGCTGGCTGCAGAGGGCCAGCGTGTAGGCGATGCCGGCGAGGTTCCCGTCCAGGTCGCGGCCGGTGAACAGATGCGTGAGGCCGGTGGCGGAGAGCGCCGGGGTCTGTTGCCGCAACCTGCCCAGTTCTTCGAGCAGCGTGCTCGAATCGGTGGTCGCGGTCAGCCCTGCCGTGAGTTCGCCGGCGATGTTGATCGAATCGACCTGCAGTTCGACGCCGACCTGCGAGCTGAAGATTCCATCCACGAGATTGATTCGCGTGAGGATCGCATCGCGGGCCTGCGCCTCGCTCGCGTATCGCGCCAGATAGGCCGCGTCGGCGAGGATGGATATCCCGACCCCCTCGGTGGCCGCACCGACCTGCAGCGCCTGCGCACGGACTCGCAGTTCGCCGATCATGGCGCCGTAGGCGTCCGCCGCGTCGCGAGGCTTCTCCAACTCGTCGCCAGTGAACGAGATGCCCTGCTCCAGTACGGCGTCCGAGAGTTTGAACATCCCGGTGCCGGCCGCGCCGTAGTTCACGGCCTCCGCCGCCGCATCGACGATGAAGAGATCGCGCCCGTCCCAGATCATGCCGCGTGGCAGACCGTCGTGAACACTGATGCGCGCCCAGGAATCCGGAGCGCCTTCGAGGGCGCCCTTGTAGAGCTGCACGGAGCTGCCGGTGGCCAGCCGCGCGAGACGCTCGTTGCTGGAGAGTTGCAGGCGGAAGTTGCGGCCGAACGCCGTGAGCTCCAGGATCGCGGAGCCTCCCGTGGAGGCGCGCGTGAGTCTTGGTCGCAAGTCTTCGGTATGTTGCGTGACCCGGCCGCCGGCCGCGCCGCTCGAGGCTGGCCAGACCACGGCTGCGAGCGATAGCGCGGCGCAGAGCGCCAGTCGCCCGAGCGAAGTCCCGGAAGTCGCTTTCCACATCTTTTGCAAGATGGGGCGTTCGGGCGCCGGCCGGAAATAGGCCCATGCCTCAGCGGGCGCGGGCCGATACTGACGTGCGGCGAGTCAGCGCTCGCAGTTGTAGTCCACGTCAGCTCGACTTCAGGAAGTCCTCCACGACCTCCGTGAAAGCGCGCGGGTTTTCGCGGGGCGATCCGTGCCCGGCCGCCGGAATCGTGGCCGATCGGGCACGCGGGATGAGGCTCGACAATTCTTCGTTGATACGCCGGTTGATGGCGACGGTCTTCTCGCCCGTGATCACGAGCACAGGCATTCGCAGCCGGCGGAGACTCGCGACCGGGAGATCCGGATAGGGGTCGCTGCTGCGCGCAATCATCTTGAAGAAGCCGGAGTTCTGCATGACGCCGTGCCGTGCTTCCGGCGGCAGTGCGGCGAATCGTCCGGGCGTCGCAAAGCCGTCCACGAAGAATCGCATCGCGCCCTCGTCATCGCCGGCAGCGAACGCCGCGCGAGCCGGATCCTGGATGCGCTTCATGAAGTCCTGATACAGCGCGTCGCCTTCGGGAGTCCGTTTCGCCAGCGAGAGGATGGGCGGTTCGGCAATGATCAACCGTCGCACCTTGCCCGGATCGTCGATGGCGAAGGTGAGTGCCGTCGCCGCGCCCATGGAGGTGCCGACGAGAGTGACGCGTTTGAGTCGCAAGGCCTTGATGAAGGCGCGGAGGTCCGCCGCCTCGGTCTTCGCGGAATGATCCGTGGCGGATTGTGGATTCCGATTCGGAAAGTTGTAACGGCGACTGTACGAGATGACACGGTAACGACGTGAGAGCTCCGCCAGCGGCAACTCCCACGATCGATAATCCCCTTGGCCTCCGTGCAGCAGGATCAGCGGTTCACCACTCCCGGCGCTGATGTAGTGCAGCTCGACCCCGTTGACGCGGATCTTCACGGGTTCGGGAGGCGCCGCCTCGGCGGACGCGACCATCAGTGCGAGCAGCAGCGCCGCGAAGTGGCGCAGCGTCACCCTTTCGCTCTCCGCACCACCGCCGCCGCGAGCTTCTCCGCACTGCCGGCCGCAAACGGAAAGAACAGACTCGGCTCTATCAACTCCAGCTCGAGCACCACCGGATCGCCCTCCTGGTCCCGGATGAGATCGACTCGCGCGTACAGCGGCGTTTCGAACGGCACCGCCTTCAGCGCGCGCGCGGCCACGCTCAACTCCGCCGCGTCCGGCACTCTGGCCGTGATCGCTTCCTTCGCGAACAGCGCCGTCGTCGGTCCTTCCTTTCTCTTCAGAATCGGACCCTTCCGGATCGCGTGGCTGAACTCGCCCTCGAAATACATCAGCGCCGTCTCGCCGAGTTGATCCACCCGGCTCAGATACGGCTGCAGCAGCACGCTGCGCTTCTCACCCAGCATCCGCTCCGCGTGCCGGGCCGCATCCTGTATTTCCTCTCGCCCGAAGCGCTGGGCGTCTCGTGAACCCGCGCCGACCGCCGGCTTGACGACGAACTCGTGGACGTCCGATTGGCTCAACAGCTCTTCGAGTCGTCGATCGGGGCGGTCCCCGGGCTCGATGAACTTCGTGAGAACGGACGGCACCGCCTTGCTGGCGAGGTCCCCGAGATAGTGTTTGTCGGAGCTCCACTTCACGAACGGCAGCGGGTTGAGAAGCTTCGTCTTTCGGCTCACCGCCTCCGCCCAGTCGACGAATTCCGCGAACCGCTGCGGGTAATCCCAGGTCGAACGCAGGATCGCCGCGTCGAACCGGCTCCAGTCGTGCGGCCGGTCCCACTCCGCGATCGTCACGTCCGCGCCGGCATCGCGCAACGCGGAGACCAGCGGAGACATGTCTTCGTCGACGTCGCGCGCGGCGACGGCGGTGACGTAGGCAATCGTCGGCTTGCTCACTTGTCTGGTCGTCGCTCCAGGTTCAGGCTGCCGCGCGAGCCACGAGCGGCTTCAGATAGGAAGCGATGGCGCCGTCCTTGCAGTTCGAGAAGAACAGTTCCTTGAACTTCTCACCCGCCACCGCGGACTTCAGCAGCTCCTGGTCGACGCTCCTCAGCACCGTCAGCATGTCCTTGCAGGAAGCGGCTTTCAGCTCCTTCAGGATGCCGCGGTTCCTGGCCATGATGGCCGCGCGCTCCCTGGGATAACCCGCGCCGCGCTCGTGCTCGAACAACTTGCGGTAGCAGTCCTGCAGGTTGAGCTCGGCCGCCCAGCCGAAGCCCTTGGCGTACGGCATGGCCAGGCAGTTGCCGTCGTTGATATGGCCGAACAGGAAAGCGTCGGTCGGATCCGCAACGAGGCCGCAGAACACCCCGGGCATGGAGTTGCAGGCCAGCATGGAGCCCATGCCGGTACCACAGCCGGTGACCACGAAGTCGGCCGCTTTGGCGTTCAACAGGATGCCGGCGAGCAGGCCGTTCATCACGTAGGTGAGCGAGGCTTTGTCCTCCGCCGTGTACATGCCGTAGTGATGCACCTGGTGGCCCAGTGGCTCGACGACGCTCTTCAGCGCGTTGTGGACGATTTCGGACTTGGCGGCCTGGCTGTTCTCGATGATGAGTGCGATCTTCATGGCGGGTAGTGTCGGGGTGTCGCGTCGATCGAGCAACCCTGTTCGCTACTGCACCCGCCCCTCTTTCATCACGAAGTCCACTTTCTTCAGCACCGTCACGTCTTTCAACGGATCGCCCGTGACGGCGATGAGATCCGCTCGCTTGCCGGGCTCGAGCGTGCCTGTTTCCTTCGACAGGCCCAGCAGATCTGCGGCATTCACCGTGGCCGCCTTGATGGCTTCGGAGGCCGGCATGCCGTGCTTCACCATCAATTCGAACTCGTCGGCGTTCCGGCCGTGTTTCGAGACGCCCGCGTCGGTGCCGAACGCGATCTTCACGCCGCGGGGAAATGCCTTCTCCAGCGCCTGCCCGGTGATCGAGATTCGCCAGTCGATCTTGGCGCGCACCTCCGGCGGATAGGCATTCGGATCTTTCGCGATGCGCTCGAGGTAGCCGTTCACCGTCGACAACGTCGGCACGTAGTACGCGCCGGTCTTGAGGAACAGCTTGATGCCCTCTTCATCGAGCAGCGTTCCGTGCTCGATCGAATCGGCGCCGTTGCGCAACGCCGTGTTGATCCCGTCGGCGCCATGCGCGTGCACGGCGACTTTCTTGCCGTAGAGGTGCGCGGTCTCGATCAGCGCCTTGGCTTCGTCGTCGAACATCTGCCGGCCGAGGCCGGCGCCGATGCGGCTGTTCACGCCGCCGGTGGTCATGATCTTGATTACGTCGACGCCACGGCGGATCTGCAGGCGCACCGCGCGGCGGCAGGACTCGACACCATCGCAGAGGTTCTCCTGGTGCGCGTGCTCCGCGAGGTCGGGGCTCAGGCCCAGTGAGCTGTCGCCGTGGCCGGAGGTGGTGGAGATGCCGTTTCCCGCGTCGACGATGCGCGGGCCCGGCACTTTGCCTGCGGCAATCGCATCGCGCAGGGCGAGCGTGACGCCGTCACCGTTGCCGAGATTACGCACGGTGGTGAAGCCTGCGGCCAGGGTCTTGCGGGCATTGACGGCTGCTTCGTAGGCGAAATATGCCGGGCCATTCGTCAGCCCCTCGATCAAACCTTCCTGGCCAGCGCGGTCGCTGTCGAGATGGACATGCGAATCGATCAAGCCGGGCAGCACGAACTTGTCGCGCAAGTCGATGACTTGGGCACCCGGATAACTGGCGGCGTCCAGGAATCCGTCGCGGATCGACTCGATCTTGCCGTTGCGGACCAGGACGGTCGACGGACCGCGTGGAGCCTGTCCGGGGCGGTCGAGCAAGCGGCCCGAGTGAACGACCACGACAGCATTCGTATCCGCCTGCGCCGTGCCGACGGTCGCTGCGAAGCTCAGTGCCATTACAAACAGGCAGAGTGAAGACGCCGATCTCGCTGTCATAAGTTTCCCCTGAACATCAAGGACGAGCTCCGCTCAAACACTATCACTCCGCCCGTTGCGGGCTCCGCAGACAACGGCGGTAGCGGTCGTCCACTCGCTTTGCGAACCATTCGGTCGTCAGCTTGCGACTGATCTTCACGCTTTGCAGGCGAATGCTGGGCACCACCGCCCGCGGCGCGGGCGTTCTGGAATCTGCCAGTTCGAAGACCTTTCGATAGAGTTCAGTCTCCTCGAATTCGTGCTCTGATCCCAGCTCGAGATCGCGGCGGATCTGGCGATCGCCGAGGCCGATGGCCAGCTTGCGCACGGCGAGTTCGGTTTGGCTCGGCTCGCTGCTGCCTTCGCGCAGAAGATCCCCATCGAGCGCGAGACGCGTCTTGCTCAATGAGCTGACGACCTGCTGAAAAGCCGCGTTGCGGCTTGCGTAGTGCCCCGCGTTGAAATCGGCGAAGCGATACAGCATGGAGTCGTAGCTGACCGGGTAATCGAGCAAATGGGCGATGCCGAAATAGATTCCTCCGCGACGGGTGAACACTTCGCGACGCACTCCCTCCGTGAGCGGGTATGGATAGGTACTGGTCCTCACGTGCGCCTCGGCGAACGCGATGCTCACCTGCATCGGCCCACCAGTCCGCACGGGATTCAGATCGGCAAAGAGCTGGCGACCGAGCGGCACCGTGCCGATGAAATCCTGGAACATCTCGCTCAGCGCTCGTTCGGTTCTGGCGTGCCGCAACCGCTCGGCGTAGCTCCGCCCATCGGGAGAACGCGTGTTCAGTGCCAGGGCGACGAGCGCACCCGGAATGTGATAACGCGCGGCGCGCTCATCGATTTCCCGCCGCGCCATGGCCAGCAGTCCGGGAACCGCCGGATCAACCTGAAATCCCGTTTCCTGCTGGATCACCGCGACGACGGCGCAGATGTTGCGCGTCGTCGGTCGCACCTCGAGTGTCTCGAAAGCCGCGAACATGTCGATTGCCCAACTCTCACGACTCGAAACCGAAGTCGGAATGTGCGCGCGTATCTCGGCACGAGCCACATCAGGATCGATCGGCGGCTCGCGCGGGGGCGCTGAACTGCAGCCCGCAAGAATCACGGTTGCGAGGGCCGGCAGCGTCAACCAGGGTCGGTGTGAATGGATCACTTCCCATAGTCTGGCCCAAGGTGAGGTTCCGGATCCATGCGGACGGGCGCGAGCCAAGCACGAAGTCAGATCGAGTAGTCCGCGTTCCCCTCGACGACGATCTGCGCGAGCTTCGGCTGCTCCCCCGCTTTCCACCGATTCACGCGATGCCGCGCGCGGTAGCGCAACGGGCCTCCGTCAGGCGAGTCACTGCGCTCAAACGGCACCGGGATGCAGACGAACTCGGTCTCGAGCCAGTTGGCGCTCACCGTGACCAGGCCGTACCCGTGCCCGCCGAGATCCACGAACTTGAGATGCGGCGCCACCGCCGGGTTGTGCAGCTTCCGCGCCTCGGCGACGCTCGTCTTCGAAAGCGCCAGCGCGGCACGCACACCGTGCAACATTGTGAAATTGATTGCAGGGATCTCGCGATGCTCGCCGGTGTAATACAGCGCACGCAACGCATGGTCAGGCTTCACGATGCGGTCGCCGAGCTCGACGAGCCCCTGCGCCGAGATCGACCCCGTGACGAACTCGACCCCCACCGGGTCGTACGCGCGAGGCGGCAGATCCGCGGACGTGAGCCCGGCCCAGAACGAATGCTTGTCGCCGGCCACCACCGCGAGCCCGGTCACTCCCTTCTTGCGCAGCATGTCGTAAATCTGCGCGTGCTCGGAGTAGTAGCCGCCGTTCGCGAGACCAAAGCCCGTGCCCGGCCACTTCTTGCCTATCCCTTCGGGCAGGTTGGCGAGGTCCGTTCGCCACGCCAGCGTGCCGAACGAATGACCCCAGATCTTCCACGGCGCCAGGCTCCCGGTCAGCCGGTCGATGAGCCACGCGCGCTGCTTCGGCCCTAGATAGGTCTGCATCGGCTGGTCGACGCCCGGGTTCGGAACATCCTCGCCCGCGAACCGCAGCGTGGCGGGCGGTTTGCCGCCGTTCGCGGTGCGGCCGTCGTCGATGACTCGCGCGGTATCTTCATCGGCGAACATCGGGAACCCGTCGGGTGACACGGCAGAAGCGTCCGCGTCGGCGATCTTGTAAGAGCGGTTGTCGGTGAGGATGAGCTCCGCGTTGCGACCGTAGCGGAACGCGCGGTAGATAGTGAGGCTCTCGACGGCCGCCGCATTGTCGGCGCCGAGGCCGAAGCCGTTCTCGTCGTATTCCGTGATCGGCGTGTCCTTGACCGCGGGTGCCTCGAAGCGGTCGCGCTTCGCGCCAGGTTGCGCGACACGCGCGGGCTGGTATTCCCACCACGCCTGGTTGGCCGCCAACTTCTTGGTCTGCGCGGGCCGCTGCTCGCCGCCCAACACCTGGATGCTCTGGTATCCCTGCCACGTGAACTCGTGGTTGTCCCACACCGGTACGAACGGCCAGCGGGCGCGCGCGTCCTGCAGGTCGGGGTCGGTGAGGTAGGCCTGCCACACCGTACGGTAGTCCGCGAGCGTCACAGGCACGTGGTAGTCGCGGAACTTCTCGCCGTTCGGGTATTTGAACAATGGCCGCAAGCGGCGGCCGCGGTACTTGCCCTCCGGCATCTCGTCCGCGTAGTTCAGCACCTCGTAGATGAAGTCGCCGAGGTGCAGCACGAAGCCGAGTTGCTCGGCCCGCGGGCGGCGCTCGTCCTCGTAGATCATGCGGCGATAGGCATTCGCGGCGCCGATCGTCATGTCCTGGCAGCTCACGAAGGTGAAGCGGACCGGGCGTGCGTCACTCTCACGAGGCGCGCTGAGCGTGCGGCCGACACGGCTGCCGTTGCCTTCGGCGTCGGTGAAACGGTACCAGTACTCGGTGGCGGGCTCGAGCCCGGCTGCCATGAAACGGCAGGTCCAGTCGGTGCCGGCGGTGACCTCGGCTTTAGCGCGCACGACGACGGCACCGAAACCCCGATCCTGCGCCACCTCCACGGTGAGTAGGTAGGCGGTGCGCGAGTCGCCGCCAGCCGGCTGGCGGCGCGTCCAGAGGAGGACGCTGTCGTTCGCCGGATCGCCCGAGGCGACGCCTTGAGGGTAAAGGTCGCGGCGCTCGCGCCACGCGGGCGCTGCCGCACTCCCCTCCCCGAAGGCAAGCACGGCGCCGGCGGCGGCCGCGGCTTCGGCGAACTGTCGACGGGTCAGCATCGGCACATGGTGCTCCTGCGCCCCAGCCGCGCGCGGCGGCTCATCGCACGGCTGGGCGAATTCCATGACAGGCGACATGTCGAGGAACATGATTGAACCTGCGAACCCTTGCCATTCCGGAAAGCCAGCAGACATGACGACCGATCGTCCCGACACGCATGCGACGGAACTCGGCCCGGCCTCGGCGATTGCCAGGATGGAGAGCAAACTCCAGGGGATCTCGCGGGATGCGGCGCCGATCGACTGGGCAAGGCATGCGCACAACCTGGGCGAAGTGCGCCGACAGCGGGGCAATGCCGACGACATCGAAGCGGCGATCGGTATTTTCCAGTCGGTGCTCGAGATCTTCTCCGCGACGGAACACCCGGTCGACCGAGCGCTCGCGCTCAATTCACTCGGCGCCTGTTATCTCGTTCGTCAGATCGGCGAGCGCGAGGAGAATCTGGAGCGGGCCATCCACTCCCTGGAGGGTGCGCTCGAATTGAGGCCGCGCGAACTCTTTCCGGACTACTGGGCCAAGACGCTGGTCAATCTTTCCGGCGCCTGGTTCTCCCGGATTCGCGGCGATCGCGCCAGGAATCTCGATGCGGCAAGCCAGTCGATGCGGGCCGTCCTCGAGGAACCGATCCCTGCGTGGGTCTCGCAGGTGAGATCGCAACTCCTTCATCAGGCGGTGGCGACGGAGCAGCAGCTCGTGGAAGTCCTCGAATCCGCCGGCGCGCCCGACGTCGATGAACTGATCGCGCACAACTCGTTGGCGCGAGACTACTTCGCTGCGCTCGGGGAGAAAACCCGCGCTGCCATCTGCGACTTCAAGATTGGCGATGCGTGGCGCAGACGTCGGGATGTGACCGAAGAGGTCGCGCTCACCCAGGCGGTCGCGCGGTTCCGTCGTTCGCTCGAAGGCCTGACCGATCCGGGCGTGACTCACCTGCGAGCCATCGTGCTGATCGCCGTCTCGGATGAACTCGTCACCTTGGGCGTCAGGAATCGCGATGACCGGCTCGGTGAGGCGATCGCCGGATACGAAGAGGCGCTCTCGCTCATGCCCGAAGGCGACGCGCAAGCCATTCGCGTGAGGACGGAACTCGGCATCGCCCTGTACGAATGGAGCGGAGGCGATCGCACGCGAAATATCGAGAGGGCCATCGAGCAGCATCAGCGAGTGCTGGCCTCGATGTCGCGGGAACGTGACGGCGTCCGCTGGGCTCTCGCCCATCATCACCTCGGCAATGCCTACCAGTCACGACGGCTCGGTGAACTCGCCCAGAACATCGAAGACGCGCTCGCGCATTTCGAGTTGGCCCTCGAGGTGCTGACTCGCGACGAACATGCGATGGACTGGGCGATGGTGCAGAACTCGCTGGGAATCACTCACCAGATGCGCCTGCATCGCGATGCTGCGACCAACCAGGAGAACGCCATCGAACACCTCGAGAAGGCGCTGGAAGTCTTCACTCGCGAAGCGGCTCCCGAGGACTGGGCGATGAGCATGCACAATCTGGGTTCGGCCTACATGCGCAGGATCGGAGGGGACGCGGACGAGAACATCGAGCGTGCCATCCAGGCCTTCGAGGGATCCCTGGAGTTTCGCACGCGCGCGGCGCTGCCCTACTTCTGGGCCATGACACAGATGAACCTCGGCAACGCGTTCCGGGAACGCCGCGCCGAGGGGGAGGAAATCAACCGCCGCAACGCGGTGCGACACTATCGCCACGCGCTGGAGGTATTCACTCGTGAGTCGAACCCGGACGACTGGGCATGGGGTCACTTCTCGCTCGGCCAGCTGGGCACGGGCTCGGGCCTGACCTCGGAAGAGCGACTTCGACACCTGGAAGCCGCGCTCGAGGTCTACGACCGCGACTCCAATCCGGAGCGCTGGGCGTTGGCGCAACTGGCTTGGGGATTGATCGAACTCGAGGGCCAGCAGCGGCAAGCCGCTATCGATCGCTTCACGCGTGCGCTCGGAGAGATCACGCCGGAGGAATCTCCGGCCGCGTGCCGGGCGGTACGCAGCCACCTCGCCGACCAGCTCATGGCGGCCGGAGAATGGGCCGCCGCGGCGGCCGTGTTCGAGCAGATGATCGCCGCCGGGAGAACCCAGCTCGCGCAGGCTCACTCGGAAGCCGGAAGGCTGGCGGCGTCCAGCTCCACGGATCGCATCCATATCGGCGCCGCGTATTGTCTCGCCCGGCTCGGCGAAACAGAGCGCAGCCTCTTGATGCTCGATGCGGGGCGCTCGCGTCACCTGGCCGAAAGCCTGGCGCGGGACAATGCCGACCTCGGACGATTGCCCGCGGAGCTTCGCCAGCGCATCGTAAAGGCACGCGCGCAGCTGCGCGTGATCGAGGCGACGGAGCGGCTGCGACACGAAGACCTGCCCAAACCCCAGGCTGACCTGAGCCGGTTGCGCCAGATGTTTCCCGCCGCGCCTCAGTCCCGTGAGGGCAATCTGAGGATGGTCGGCCTGACGATCGAACAGGCGCGCATCGCTTTCGGCGCGCACGGCATTCGCTTCGAGCCAAAGGCGAGCGTCCGCGAGGCTGCCCGTGCCGAACTCGAATCGGCCACCGACGCCGCCAGAACCTTCGATCCGGCGTTCGCACGCGCTGAAGTTACCGTGAACGAGGTCCTCGAGCTGATTCCGCGGAATGGCGCGCTGGTGGCCTTCGTCGTATCGAGTGCGGGTTCGTTGGCCTTCGTGATCCCGGCACCCGCGTCTCGGATCGATTCGAGTCACGTGGTGGAACTCGGCGAGCGAGTGTTTGCCCGTCACGTCGAATTGCTGAACGGAGACACCACCAGCCCGGGCTGGCTGCGTGCATACTATGACTCCTCCAAAGATGAGTCACCCGCGGCCTGGCGGGACACCATCGAGCGCACCACTCACGAGTTGTGGAGCCTGCTGCTCGAGCCCGTGCAGATTCGTCTTCACTCCCTCGGCCTCGACCAGGCGCCGATACTGCTGATGCCGTCGGCGGCACTGGCGCTTCTGCCGCTCCAGGCTGCATCGCGCATGTCCGATGGGAAACGTCGCGCCTTCCTCGATGACCACCCGATCACCATCGCGCCCAGTCTTTACGCGGCGAGCGCGGCGCGCCGGCGCGGCAACGCATCGCATCGGGACGCCCCCAGCCTCCTGGCCATCGTCGACCCCACCGACGATCTGCCCTACGCCGAGTTGGAGGGTCGTCTCGCGGCGGACCGGTTTGGTGCCGGCGCCGCGCGCGTCCTGTCCGGTGAGATGGCCACCGCGGAGGCGGTGATCGAAGCGTTGCCGGGGAAGACACACGTTCACTTCGCGGCCCACGGACGGTACGACTGGCGGGACGTGATGCGTTCCTGGCTGGCGTTGGCCGATGACTCCCGGCTGACCACCGGGCGGATCGTGTCCACGGACGTGGATCTCGGCGGTGTGCAACTCGTGGTCCTCTCCGCGTGCGAAACCGGCCTGCGCGACGTGCGACGTGCCCCGGATGAGTTCCTGGGCATGCCGAGCGCCTTCATCGAAGGCGGTGCACGCGGGGTGATCTGCGCCCTGTGGTCGATCGACGATCTTTCCACCGCACTGCTCTTCGGCGAGTTCTACCGGCGGCATCTCGGCCTCGGCGAGGATGTCGCCGCCGCGCTGCAGGGCGCGCAGCGCTGGTTGCGCGACGGCACTGCCAGAGACCTGAAGCTCGCGGAGCACTGGGAAAAGCGCGCGTTTGCCGCCGATCCGCCCGACGCCAATGCGTATGCGATGGCGCGGTACTACCGTCGGCAGCCGGATGTCGTACCCTATTCCGCGCCTTACTACTGGGCCGGTTTCGCGTTCAATGGCTGAGCAGAAGGAATCGACGACATGAACATGGAGATCCGGGAGCGGACTGCGCCGGCCAGCGCGGTGATGCAACAGTCGTTTCTTCTGGTGCTGTCCAACTGGACCATCGAACAGCTGGACAGGTTTCTGCGCGCCGCGGGCCGCGCGCGCTACACGCATGTCGTCATCGAACGCCCCGAACCCGGCATCCGCTATCACTACCTCTACACGAGTGAAGAGGTTTTCAAGTTGATCCAGCGGAACACGCCGGAAACCCGGCTCCACCAGGCCTTCGACCTCCACGAGCACACGTCGTCGTCCGAGGTGGACGGCGCCGCGGACGTGAGCGAAATACCGACGGGTCGCGTGGTGGTGATGTCGGTCGACAATGTCGTGGGATTCTTCGACGACACGGCCCCCGCGGCGGCCGGGGGCGCAGCGGAGAGAGCCGTTCCTCAAAATCCGGCGGCCACGGGCGCGCCACCCGTACACCCGTTCTCGGCGTTCCCGGCGTTGCGAGCACCCGACGAGGCGGATCTCGAGGAAGAGATCGAGATCTTCGTCGGCTTTTCCTCCAGGCCCGATCCCAAGGTGAAGGGAGGCGCCAGCGCCATCGAGATTTCCGACCCGGACCGCGGCAAGGACGTCCTGGTCCTGCTGACAGGCGACGGTGTCGCCCTCGATCCGGCACAGGTGTACGTACCGCTCCGGGAGAACGCACTGGTGAGCGTGAGCGGCACCATCGACCCCCACGCGACGTCCGCGATCATCCGTGCGCTGTTCGTCTATCGCGACCAGGTGATCGGCTCGGTACGAAGGGACGTCGCGGTCAAGGGCGCCATCATCGACCTTTCCGAGGAGGAAGCAGCCGCCGGGGCCACGGCCGCGACGGCGCGGGCCGATCCGTGCCGCATCAAACTACCGGACACCGAGCGCGCCGTGGACATCACGGTGAGCATCATCAGCAAACAGGATGGCGATCTCGAATGGAAGCTGATCGCTCCGGCGTATCCGCATCCGTTGGGAGCCATCGCCCCGAAGCCTGCGCCGCCCGGCACGAGAGAATTCGCGGCCGACATCATGAAGGACCTCAGATCGCAGGGCTTCGGTGGTCCCTTGGCGCGCAACATCCTCGAGTCCAAAGGCCAGGACATCGCGGCTTATATCCCGGACAAATTCTTCGAGGTACTGGAGACCGTGCATGCGGCGATCAAGAGGCCGCCGACCCTGTTGCTGTTGACCAACGAAACCTACGTGCCCTGGGAGCTGGCCTATCTGCACACGCCTCTCGATCCGTCGGCGCCACCCTTCCTCGCCGCGCAGACCGTCATGGGGCGTTGGGTGGAAGAGCCCCACGTCATGTTGCCGCCCGTGGTCCACATGAACGTCGCGCGATTCACGGCCGTCGCCTCGGAATACGGCCGCGACTCGAACTCCGGCCAACGCAAACTCGTCAAGGCCCTCGCCGAGCAGAAGGCGCTGGAGAGCAAGTGGCAGACGATCAATCTCGAGGCAATACTCGACGAGATGCGGCCTCTCGTCAGCGGGACGGTGATCCCCGGGCACCTCGTGCACTTCGCGATCCACGGCTACAGCGATCCGAATGCCAACAATCAGACATTGATCCTCGCCGATGGAAGTCAGATTCCTGCCAGCGCGATGACCGGCGCCTATCGTTGCGGCGGCACTCCACGCTTCTCCTTCGTGTTTCTCAATGCCTGCCAGGTCGGAGCGCCCGGCCGGTCACTGGGACACGCGGGTGGATTCCCCGGCGAACTCGTGCGGCGGGGCACGATGGGGTTCATCGCGCCGCTTTGGGATGTGCATGACGACGATGCTCACGATGCCGCGCTGGCCTTCTACGACGATGTCTTTGCCAACGGAAAGAAGGTGGGCGAAGCACTGCTGGAGCGCCGTCGCAAGTACGAGGACAAGTCAGCCACTCCCCTGGCATACATCTACTACGGACACCCCGCGCTGCGTCTGCAGCGAAACGTCTGAAGACAGGAAGACATCATGGCCAGATTGAACGGCAGTTCGGCGAACATCGAGCTCGCGCCCGGCGGCTACTCGCTGCAGGCGCCGGGCGTCCACGGCGAGGTTTTCGTCCTCGAGAAGAACACGGCCGCAACGACTACGCGATCCCAAGCCGAGAGCGGCCCTTATGAAGAGCTGCTCGATCTCGCGGCTCGTGAGAACGGTGTCTCCACGCTCAAGGCGTTCGCGTTCGACATCGATTCCGTCGACAAGACCGCCGCCGACGCCACGCGATCGGACGGACTCGAAACGGCCGAAGGAGAGCCGGCAATGGCACTGCGGGTGCCCGACATCGAGCCCGATACGGACTACGCGGTGCTGCAAACGGATGAGTTCGGCGTCTCGCGCTGGATCTTTCCCGCGAATCGCCAGCCGACGACGTCCGCGGCCACTCGCGGTGGCGGCGGGGACATTCTCTTCCTGCTCCCCAGCCTCCCTGCCCAGGAGGCGCCGGACGCACCGTCGGCAAATGCCACTCGCGGAAGACTCACGAAGCTCGGGCGCAGGCTGGTGCGGGTGCTCGCCTGGGCCACCGAGGACCTGATTGGCGCTGGCGCCATCAAAGTTGCGAAGTCCTGGGAGAGCAAGAAGCGGCCTTACGGCCTGCGGCGCTTTCCATTCGATGACTCCACGCAGATTCCCTGGAGTTCGATGCGCTCGGGAGAACGCGCCTTGCTGCTGATCCATGGGACGTTCAGTACGGCGCAGGGTGGATTCGGACAGATCCCCCCCTCGACCGTCGACGAACTCAAGAAGATCTACGGTGATCGCATGTTCGCGTTCGATCACCCCAGCGTTCACGTCACTCCCGAAGACAATGCGCGCGAGTTCTTCAATTTGCTGCCGGACGGCACGAACGTGGAAGTCGACATCATCACCCACAGCCGCGGTGGACTGGTGGGCCGTGAGCTCGCCGAGCGCACAGCCATGTACGCAACGGCCAACCGAGCGCTCAAGGTGCGGCGCGCCGTGTTCGTCGCCGCGCCGATGCGCGGAACGATCCTCACCGACTCCCGGCATGGCATCAGGATGCTGGATCGCTACACGAACCTGTTCACTTCGCTGCCGGACAATCCGTTCACGATCGGCATGGAGGCCATCTTCATGCTGGTGAAACTCGTGTATCACGGCTCGGTCACGGCGCTCCCGGGCCTGCGCAGCATGTTTCCACCCGGCGACTATCTGCGAAGCCTGAATCAGGGCGCTGACCACGGAGTGCGCTATCACGCCATCGGCGCGAATTTCACGCCAAAGGGCGAGAGCATGCTGGCGCGCTTCGGATGGACCGTCGCCAATGCCGCGGTGGACGGAATCTTTGGCGAACACAACGACGGCGTCGTGCCCACGGATGGCAGCTATGACGTGAAGACCACGATCGGCGGATTTCCGATTCCGGATGCGAATCGCATGATCTTCGATCGCGATGCCGGCATTCACCATTGCAACTACTTCACGTCTGACGAAGCAAACCGCGCCGTCGTGCGGTGGTTGTCGTGACCGTTCAGGAACGCGCAGGCACACTTGAAAAGAACGGACGCGACGTCGAGTACCTGCTCTTCCCCGACGAGGGGCACGGCTGGCGCAAGATCCCGAACCGGGTGAAGTCGACGACGACGCTGGCGGATTTCTTTCGGCGACAGCTCGTGGCCCAACCTCAATAGAGCCACACCGCACCGCGGAGCGGCATCGAGTCGTCATCGCGGTTGCCATCGATGCCCGTCGCCGCGCTCCCGTCATAAGGCGCACCGACCACGAGCAGCCTGCCGTTGTCCCCAAGCGCGATGGCGCTACCAGCACGCCCGTCATTCGTCGACCCGGGTGCAAGCACGCGCCGCACCGACCACGTGCCAGTGTCCTTTCGCAGGTGGACCACCACGCCGCCGTGAGCTCGGTGGGAATCCGTGTACGGCGGATACAGTGGCCCGAGGCCCATCGCGCGGTCGTACCGGCTGCCGATCGCAGCAACCTTTCCGTCGCGACTGATCGCAATCCGGCGCATGTAGAGAAATTCGCCATCGTAGAAATCTCCGAAGCCGCTGGTGCTCGCAAGCGATCCCTCGGACACCCATCCCTGGGGGCCGAGCCTCCAGGCGGCGACCAGATCGCGCGGGTTTGCGAGCGCTTGCGTAAGCATCTGCGTGCCGTCGAAGCTGAGATCGAGAAAACTGGCGTTGACGGAAATGCGCCCGCCTTGCGTCCAGGTCGGGGCTCTGAGCGTCTGGACGAAATTCACCCGGTCGTCGATGCCGAAACACGGGCGCGCGAGCGTACGGCCGTCGCCGCTGAACGCGAAGCCGAGACACGCCGACGCGCCGCCCGACCCCGACGACGGCGTCGTCAGCTGGGCAGCATGCGTGAACGCGCCTGAACTCGATGCACGGTAAATTTCGAGCAGCCCGCCGACCCACATGTCGGTGTCATCCTGCTCCAGGACGAGCGTGGTTCCGGCATCGTCGAGCTTGACCGTCCTTCCGAAATGATCTCCAACACCGCGGGTGCCGACGATCCTCTGGGCCTGACGCCACGCCGTGCCGTCGTAGCGGAA
>CADEED010000023.1 GCA_902826225.1 uncultured Pseudomonadota bacterium
CGTGCGCGCGCCCATCGAAGGCGCCGCGCGACTCTCGACGCAAACCGGACCGGCGGCGCCTTCCACCGACTCGCGCGGAGCGCCGCCACTGGCCGTCGATGCGCCGGCGCCGGCGCCGGCGCCGGCCGCGGGCGCGCCGCAGGGCGCCACGCCGGCTCCGTCGCCCGCCAGCGCAGACGCGGCGGAAGACGAGGGCCCGGACAAGGATCCCTACGAAGGCATCGCTCCCGAGGAGCTGCCGCCCGACCTGCAATACAACGCCGACTCGAGCATCAGTTTCCCGACGAACATCTAGATAGACATGTACGGCATCCACTTCGACCACCACACGCTGTCCATCGCCCGCGATGGCGCGCTCCTCGCGGGCGAGCCGCTGGCCGTGGAAATCGTGGGGAGCGACGCGCGCTTCGGCCGCGCCGCGCTCGCCGCCGCCCGCGGCCGCCCGGACGAAGTGTCGCTGCACCACTGGCGCGAGCTCGGCCGCAACCCGCTCGCCGCGCGCAATTGCGCACTCGAGATCACCGCGCACCTGCGCGCGCTCGGGGTCACCGAACGCGTCGACGCCATCGTCGCGATCCCGGCGGACCTCGACGCGGCGGCATTGGCGAGCCTGCGCGGCGCGCTCAGCGCGGCCGGTATCGACGCGCGCGACTTCATCGATGCGGCCACGCTCACCGCCGCCGCCGTTTCCGAGCGCCCGCACTACGTGCTGCTCGAAGCCGGCTGGCGATCCGCGATCGCGACGCGCGTCGCGGGCGGTGCCACGCTCGCGTTCGAAGAATCGTTCGTCAGTGAGCGCGCGAACCTGCTCGACGTCTACGACCTGTGGCTCGGGGCCGTGGCCGCGGCGATGGTCAAGAACACGCGCTTCGATCCGCTGCTCACCCTCGATACCGAGCAGCAGCTGTTCGCCACGCTCCCGGCGCTCGCGGCGCGCGCCGCCACCGAAGGCCGCGCCGAGGCGGCCCTGGAATCGGGCGGCGGACGGTTCGCGGTGGACGTCGAAGCGCAGTCGTTCGCCGACGCCGCGCAGCCTTTCTACCGCGAGCTCGCTCGGCTGGCGCGCTCCGCGCGCATCGCGGGGCAGGGCGCGGCGCTCGTGCTGCCCGCCGAGTCGCGCCGCTGGCCCGGTTTCCTCGCCCGGCTGCTCGAGCTCGAACAGGACGGCCTCGTCATCGCGCCGGCCGGCATCGCCGCGGTGGCGGCATCGCTGCAACCCGCCGGGGACCAGGAGCCGCGGCTGCGCCGCCACGTGAACCGCCTCGTCGATCACCCGCTCGCGGCGGACGTGGAATACGTATCGTCGGTCAGCACGTCACCGGGCCGCGCACTGCAGGTCACGCACATTCTCTTCGGCGGCGACTCCATGCGCTTCCCCGACGACGGCCTCGTCATCGGCACCGAGGACGTCTCGAACACGCCGCACATCACGCTGCCGCGCGCCGCTGCCGGCGTATCGCGCCGCCATTGCTCGCTGCGCCGCGAGGGCGAGCGCACGGTGCTCATCGATCACAGCCGCTACGGCACGTGGATCAACGGCGCGCGAGTGCGCGAGCGCGCGCTGCTGCGCGCGGGCGACCGCGTGCGCGTCGGAACGCCCGGCGTCGAGTTCACGCTGATCTCCGCGGCCGCCACCGGACGCGACGCATGAAGAAGAAGCGCCGCGCCTTCGAGGTCTTCACGCTGTCGTTCCTCGACTGCATCTGCTGCGGCTTCGGCGCGGTCGTCCTCTTCTATACGATCGTGCAGGCGCAGGCGGGCGCGCAGGATATCGTGCGCATCGACGAGCTCACGGGCGAAGTGCGCAAGCTCGAGGAAGAAGTGAAGGAAGGCACGAAGAATCTCGTGCAGATCAAGAACACCCTCGAGAAGACCGACGAAGACGCGGCCTCCGCGCAGGCGCGCGCGCTGCGCGTGCAGCGCGAGCTCAAGGAGCGCCGCGAGCAGGCGACGGTGTACGACAACGACAGCCTCGCGCGCCGCGAGCACATCAACAAGCTGATGGCCGACATCAAGTCGCTCGACGAGGGCGTGAAGCGCCTGCAGGGCGGTTCGCTGGACAAGGCGCCGGCGGGTGACCGCCGCGTCGCGTTCCGCGGCCGCGGCAAGCGCCTGTACGTGAGCGCGCTGCAGGTGAAGGGCAAGCGCGTGCTCGTCCTGCTCGACTCGTCGGCCAGCATGATGGAAGACGACGTCGTGAAGGTCATCCGCCTGCGCAACCAGCCCGAGGCGGCGCGCAAGGCCGCGCAGAAGTGGCGCCGCGCCGTGGACATGGTGCAGTGGCTGACGGCGCAGCTGCCCGACAACAGCCAGTTCCAGGTGTACGGCTTCAACACGAAGACGAAGGCCGTTCTCGGCGACACGCAGGGGAAATGGCTCGATTCGAACGATCCGCGCGCCGTGAGCAACGTGATGACCGCGACGCGCAACATCGTGCCGGGTGACGGCACCAGCCTCGTCAACGCGCTGCTCACCGCGCGCACGCTCAACCCGCAGCCGGACCAGATCATCCTCGTCACCGACGGGTTGCCGACGCAGGGATCGGTGCCGCCGGCGCGCAAGTTCATCAACGTGCGCGAACGCGAAAAGCTGTTCGACGACGCCGCGAAGACCCTGAACAAGGACATGCCGGTCGATGTCGTGCTGCTGCCGATGAAGGGCGACATACTGGCCGCGCACGCATTCTGGCGGCTCGCTCGCCGTACCGGCGGAACCTACGTCATCCCGTCGCGCGACTGGCCCTGAGGTAGACAGAAATGGGATTGGGCAAGCGCCGCGAATTCGAAGTCTTCACGCTGTCGTTCCTCGACTGCATCTGCTGCGGCTTCGGCGCCATCATTCTGCTGCTGGTACTCACCGATGTCGGCCGTCCGATCGTCATTGAGCGCAGCGAGAAGGATTTGAAGGGCCAGATCGACGCGCTCCAGCGGCAGCTGTTCGAGATCCGCGGCGAGACTGACGTGCTCAACCGCGAGATGCAGGGCCGCATGAAGATCCTGAACACCGAGCAGATCACCGCTGCGCAGCTCGCGGCCGAGCTGAACAAGGTGCGCGGCGAGTTCAAGGCGAGCACGGGCGAGGCTTCCGTCACCAACAAGGTCGAGCAGGACCTCGTGGCCCTGCACCAGACGCTGACGGCCGAGATGCAACGCCTGCTCAAGAACGCGCCCAGGCGCATCGACACGGTGCCCGCGGTCGGCGGCATCCCGGTGGACAGCGAGTGGATCATCTTCGTCGTCGACACGTCGGGCTCGATGCAGGCCGACAACTGGGAGAATGCCCAGAACGTGATGAAGGAGATCCTCGACATCTATCCCAAGGTGAAGGGGTTGCAGATCCTCGACGACGAGGGCAAGCCGATGTTCCCGAGCACGAAGGGGCAGTGGCTGCAGGACACGCCCGCGCAGCGCGCGAAGATCGTCTCGACGATGGTCAACTGGAAGGCCTACAGCAATTCGAGCCCGGTCGAGGGCATCGGCGCCGCCGTCCAGGGCTGGTGGGCCGCCGACAAGAAAATCAGCGTGTATGTCATCGGCGACGATTTCACGGGCGGTTCCATCGAGGCCGCGCTGGCGGCAGTGCGTAAATACAACCCGGTGGATCGGCAGGGGCGCCACAAGATCCGCATCCACGCCATCGGCATGCCCGACGGCCCGAACTCCCCGCCGTTTATCAACGCGCGCTTTTCGGCTTTAATGCGTGCCATGTGTGACGACAACGAAGGCACCTTCGTGGGACTCACCATCGGCGGTCCGAGCTGCGTCATGAAAGTGGACGTGCTCGGAACTCCGCGCTGCATCAGCTAGCCCGCCAGGGCCCAGGGGCATCCATGAATCTGCGTCGCACACCCCGACTCACGCTCCCGCTCGCGGCAGTCCTGTTCTCGGGCTGCGCCGCGGTGATCGTGCGGCCTGAAGGCGACCTGCCCAAGCCGCTCATCGTGACGACGCCGGCGAAGGTCGGTGTGGTCGTGACGAACGAGGCCGGCAACTACACGCACAAGGAATCGCGCGCCAGCGTCGACTACGAGGCGCAGCTCGGCCCCTCGCACCGGCGCATCATGGAGGAGATCTTCAAGGCGGAATTCACCGACGCGAAGATCTTCGAGAGTCTCGATGCGGCACGCCTCGAGCCCGGCCTGCACGCAATCTTCGAGCCGCGCATCGAGCAGTTCTCGTTCGCCAATGCGAAGGAGACCGGCGGCGTGTACTGCGCCGTGACCATCCGTTACCAGATCGCGATCTACGCGCCGACCGGCGAGCTCGTCGACAACCTCACGCTCACGGGCTACGGCAGCGGCCCCGCGCCAAAGATCGGCAATGGGGAAGAGGAGCTCGCGATCGCCGGCTACGCCGCGATGCGCGACGCGGCCGCCAAATTCCTCACGCAGTTCCCGCAACTGGAAGTGGCGAAGCCGTTGCTCGCATCGCAGCCGTTGAAGCCGAAGGTGCAGCCGATCCCGGGATCGGCGGAAGCCGTCGCGGCGGCGGCGGAAGTGACCATCGAAGCGGTGCCGATCAACGATCCGCCGCTGGTGCAGGCGCGCGGACCCGCGGTGCCGGCGGTTACTCCGTCGGCGGATCCGGCTTCTTCTCTTCCGGCGCCGGCGCCGGCTTCTCCGCCTCCCCAGTCCCAGATGACGGCGCCGTACCCGGCGTCGCCACTTTGACGAGCACGCGTTCGAGGAACACGACGTTCTCGGTGGGCATGGCCGCGCCATTGTCGATGCGCGGCGCGTAACGCGAACGGCGCATCGACGCCACCGAATTGCGAACGATGTTCTCCGGCACGTCCGTCGTCGGGGACGTGACGTTGTCGATGCGGCCATCGCGATCGACGGTCATGTGCATTTCCACCGTCTTCACCTCGGCTTCGGCCGGGTCGAGCTGCGAGCGGTCGAGCGAACTGATCGAGGGCCGGTAGGCGAGGAGACGCGGCAGCTGCAGGTAGCGCGTGTCGCCGGCCGCGGAAAAGGACTTCCACGCCTCCGCATAGCTCTCGTACGCGCGGCGGGTCGCGTTGGAGATGAGGTACCAGTCGCCGAGATCGGCGAGCACCTCGCCGCGCAGCTTGTGGTCGACCGGCGTGTTGGCGTCGATGACGGCGAGCGCGGCCGTGAGCGAGCTCTCGCCGCGGCGCTGCGTCGTGCCTTCGTTGAAGACGTTGGCGGCGGCCGTGTTGGAATTGAAGGTGGCGGAGTTGTCCGCGCCTTCGACGCCGTAGAACGCCTCGAGCCGGAAGGAACGGGAGATGCCGCGCAGCGGACCGATGCGGCGCAGGTCATTGGGCCCGGCTGATTTCGTGAGGATCGCCAGCGCGCGCTCGTAGATGTTCCGCTCGCTGGTGTAGCGGCGGTCGTACTCCAGCCAGCGGGCGAACTTGTCGAGACGCGGCAGCAGCTTGAGCGAATTGCGGCCGTACGCGGCTTCCTCGACGCGCAACGCGTAACCGGCTTCCTTGTCGGCCTCGGCATAGCGGCCCGTGGCCGCATACGCATCGACGAGCGGATCGATGAATTCGATCTGGTCGATGTTGAAGAGCCCGTCGGTGTTGCGCGAGAGATCGGCGGCGCGCTTGAGCGCCACCACCGCCTGTTCCGGATCCTTCGCGCCCAGCAGGCTGATGCCGAGCCCGTGCAGGGGGCGGATCTGCGCCTTGTCGGCGATCGTCGACTTCGCCTGCAGGATGTTCAGCGTGCGGCGGTAGTTCTCGATGGCCGCCGGGTAGTTGCCGAGCTTGTAGTGGATGGTGGCGAGATTGGTCAGCGGATTCGTGAGCTGGAGCTCGTCGCTGCCGTATTGCTCCTCGGTGAGTGCGACCAGGCGCTCGGCAAAGGGCTGGGCGGCGGCATATTCCTTCGCGTCGTACTGCGTCCGAAAGTCCTTGTAGACCGCGATGCGGTCAGCGTCGGTGACTGCGAAAGCCGTGGCCGGGAGCAGGAGGGTCAGCGTGATGCGTCGCCACGTCGAGAATCGAGGGGAGCCCATGGCGAGCGACTCTACCGCTTTTCAAAGAGGTAATGCGACACCATCCACTCGCTCCCGCCGGCGTATCCCCACAGCTCCGCGCAGGACATGAAGAACACGCGCCAGTAGACCCACCAGCGCAATGCTTTGGCGGTGCCATAGGTTTGTTCCAGCACGGGCATGATTTGTTCCCGATTGCGGTCCATGTTCGCCAGCCAGGCCTCGCTCGTGAGCTGGTAGTGCCAGCCGGGGACCTGCCAGTGCTCGAGCAGGCGCACGTCCCGCTGGAAATGCGGCAACAGGTCGTCGCTCGGCATGATGCCGCCCGTGAAGAAGTAGCGCGCCATCCAGTCGCTGTCGTCGCGGACGTCGAACGCGTAGGCGTACTTCCGGTGCGTGAAGATGTGCACGAAAAGCGTGGCGCCCGGCGCCATCCACGACGCGACCCGGCCGAGCAGGGTGTCGTAATTGCGCATGTGCTCGAACATTTCGACCGACACGACGCGGTCGAAGCGGGTCTCCGGCGGGAACTCGAGACGGCTCACGTCGCAGGTGACGACGTCCAGGTTCGAAAGGCCGCGCGCACGCGCCTGTGCGTCGATGTGCTCTTTCTGGGTGCGCGAGTTGGACACGGCGGTGATCCGTGCGCGCGGGTAGTTAGCGGCCATCCACAGGCTCAGGGATCCCCAGCCGCAGCCGAGCTCGAGGATCCGGTCGCCGTCGGTGAGACGCGCGCGTGCGCAGGTGAGCGTGAGCATGCGCGCCTCGGCCGCGTCGAGCCCTTCGGCGGGCCGCGCGCCCGGCTCGGTGTAGAGCCCGCTCGAGTACTTGAGATTCTTGCCGAGCACCCGTGCGTAGAACGCGGTGGGCACCTCGTAGTGCTGCTCGTTCGCCGCCGCGGTTTCG
The DNA here is from genome assembly GCA_902826225.1 of uncultured Pseudomonadota bacterium. Taxonomy (GTDB): domain Bacteria; phylum Pseudomonadota; class Gammaproteobacteria; order Steroidobacterales; family Steroidobacteraceae; genus CADEED01. The sequence continues at coordinate 6,873 of CADEED010000023.1, forward strand.
ATCGCCACCGGGCTCGACTCGAGGCGTGCGATGAAATCGTGCAATCGCTGCCGCTGCTTTTCCTCGTCACCGGCGTCTTCTTCGCGCAGGCGCTGCGCGAGCAGCGAACGGATGCGCCGTCTGATCAGGAAGTCGGGGACGAGATCGCGCTCGAGCAGGCGCATCGCGAGCGACGTCATCGGGCCTCCACGGGACGGGCGGGGCCGACGCGGCGGAAGACCACGCACAGCACGCGGTACAGCACGAAAGCGACCAGGGGCGCGAGCACGATCCAGCCGAGCGTCGCGTGCACGATCGCAGTCCACAGCACATTCACCGCATTGAAGATCCCGTTCGACAGGAGGGCGAGGCCGGACTCGAGCGTGATCGGGAACCGAGGCGAGCGCGATATCCACTCTCCGAACCGCAGCAGCGGGATGATGAGCAGCAGCTGCAACGGCGTGAGTAGATAGTTGACGATCTGGATCGCGGGCATGTTGAGACGCAGCGCGAGGGCGGCGAGCGCGCACAGCGCGGTGGAGGCGCCGAGGACGGGGATCAGCCCGATCGCGATCCCCAGTGCGACCGACAATGCGAGCGCGTCTGGAGTCACGCCCTGGCGCAACAGCGCGAGCAAGGGGTTCACGAGCCGGCGCTGGAGGAAGTCCCGCATTCGATCGCTCAGGAGTTGCGGGTGCACAGGAGGGTCGACATCGAATCCCCCGGTGCCAGCCGCGCGAGCTGGCGCAGGACGTACGCGGACATGGCGATGTTGCCGAGGAGCATGATCGCCAGGAACCACGCGACGCGCGGCAACGCCCGCGTCTCCTTCCACAGCACCCACACGTAGAAAGTGAGGAAGCCGTAGTCCGCGTCGACGAGCGTGGCGATGGTCCAGAGATTGTCGGGCGGGGTCGTGAGCCCGCCCCAGTCGAGCACCGACTGACGGGTGCTGGCCCATACCGTGAAGGCCGTTAGGGACACGAGGATGAAGGCAAACACGCATTGCAGGGTACGCTTGTGCATCGCGGCGTCCGGACGGGTAGAGGTTGCCGATCATACGAATCCCTCGCGCCGATGGATGCACTGAGTTCCTACAGAAAGCCCGTTGTTATTTGACCAGTATTGGGAAATGCCCAAACAGATCGGTTACCTCGTCGGCAGCCTGCGCAAGGACTCCATCAACCGGAAGCTGGCGGCCGCGCTCATCAAGCTCGCCCCGCCCGACTTCAACTTCCGCGAGCTGCGCATCGGCGACCTGCCGCTCTACAACCAGGATGACGACCGCGCCCAGGCGCCCGAAGTGCAGCGGCTCAAGAGCGAGGTCCGCGCCTGCGACGCGGTGATGATCGTGACCCCCGAGTACAACCGCTCGATCCCGGGCGTGCTCAAGAACGCGCTCGATCATGCGTCCCGGCCCTATGGCCAGAACGCCTGGGCCGGAAAGCCGGTGGGTATCGTCGGCAGCTCCATCGGCGCGATCGGCACCGCGGTCGCGCAGTCGCACCTTCGCTCGGTGGTCGCGTTCCTCGACATGCCGCAGATCGCCACCCAGCCCGAAGTCTACCTGCAGATCAAGGATGGCTTCTTCGACGATGCGGGCAACATCGCGAATGCCGAGACCCGCAAGTTCCTGCACGGCTGGATGGACAAGTACGTGTCCTGGGTGAAGCGGATCACCGAGACCCGCTGACTTATTGGCCCCAAAGGGCCAATTTGGCGCTGTGCCGCCGTACGCCGGCGTGACACAAATAGCCGATGCCTGCCCATGGCACCCCGGCGCAACTGCTCGGCGAACTGCGCCGCCTCGCGCGCCTGCGCCGGACGGTGCCCGTGGCGGAAATCGCGCACCTGCTCTCGGGTTTGTTAGGCGCCTGCACCGCGCTCGAGCTGGGCGAACGGCCGCATGGCATCGCGGTTCGCCTCACCGGCGCGGGCCCGGTCGCGCTGTCGTGCTTCGTGCACCGCGTGCCGGCCGCGACGCTCACGGCGGCCGAACTCGCCGTGGCGCAGGAACTGTGCGCGGGGCGGACGCGCGCGCAGATCGCGAGCCTGCGCGGCGTCTCGCCCGACACGGTGAAATCCCAGATCCGCCAGATCTTCCGCAAGCTCGACGTGGAATCGCGGATCGACCTAGTGCGTCTGATCGGCCCGTAGTACGCCGCTCAGGAAAGCACGAGGAAGTAGACGTCGACCATGAGCGATCTGCCCGGGCGTACCCGGTCCGTCGCCCATGCCCAGTACGGGATGAGGTTGCCGGCGGCGTCCCGGTGCCGGCGCACCTTGGGAATCGTCTCGAGCGCGGCGAGCCCGTAGCTCGCGAGCGTGCGCATTTCGTCGGCCGTGCAGATGCCGTCGGCGTTGAGATCGACCCAGACGCGCAGCTGCGGCCAGACGGCATCGGCGGCGGTGATCATGCCATCGTCGTTGCCGCCGAGCGGCCGGGAGTCGTATTGCGCGAGGCCGACGAAGCCGTTGGGCGCAGCGCGACCCTCGAAAGCCATCGGGGTACCGACGCCGAACAACTCGCCGCCGTTGTCGACGAGGCCGTTGCCGCTGCGATCGAGCGCGAGGAACCCCTCGTCGCCGCCCGGCCGGACCCATTGCACGTGATCGCGCACGCCGTCCGCGTTCACGTCGAAATAGACGCCGGTGCCGGCCGGCCCGAGTCGGATGCCGTTCTTGCCGAGATCGATGACGATGGGGCTGCAATACACCGCCCAGGCGTCGGTCGTGTGGAATGTCGCGACCAGAAAGCCTGCCGCGAGCAGATGCCGAAAGTTCTTCATGACTACCTTCCTTGGTGTCGTTCTTTGGAGGATCGATCAGTCGCGAATGCAGCCGCGCGAAGTTCCATCCGAGCGCAGCATGCGGAACTCGATGGTGCTGCCGTCCGCCCGCTCGCCGCCGCCGATGGTGACGCCGCCGCCGCCGGCGCCGATCGAGAACGTGGCCTCGGAGGCGCGCGCGGTCCAGGTGTAGGTGCAGGTGAGCTCGACGCCGAACTCCACCGAGGAGAATCCCGGGATCGTGCGCAGCGCGGGCACTGTCTCGGGCACGGTGACGGCGAGGATGCGCGGCCCCGTGAGTCCTTCGGAGGACAACGAGCGCTGTCCGGTGATCGGCAGCGTCCGCGGGTCGTTGCACGCGGTGGCGAACGATCCACTGGCGCTCAGCCGGTTCATGTTCGTCCGCGCCGAGACCGTGTGGCCGAGATAGACACCACCGCCGGTGTTGGCCTGCGCGATCGAGGTGGGAAATACCGACATCTCGAGTGCGGCGGCCGGCGTCGATGCGCCGAGCAACGATGCGATGCCGAGGGCGCCGAAGAACGGCGGCCGGGTGCGGAGACTCGTCATGGTGTGATTCCTTTGGCCTCGTCCGTGGCCAGTTTTTCGAAGTTGGGCAGTCGCACGGTCGCGAGCACGTCCGCGATGCCGGCCTGCCGATCGCCCGGCGCCCACACGCCGAACCCCGGGGTTTCCAGGTAGTAGGAGATGAGGATGCGTGTCCGCTGCGCATCGAGCGCGGAGAACAACTGCTGCGCCCAGCCACGCAGGGCCTCGTCGTGAGACCGGGTGCGTTGGTACAGATAGGAGAGAACGAGTTCGTCCGTCACCGGAATCCTGAGCCGGTCGTACTTCTTGACGAGCCGGCTGAAGGTCAACGAGACGGGCAGCGCCTGCATTCGCGCCGCGGCTGACGCGTCGTGCGATTCCACGAAGTTGCGCAGCGTGGAGACGTCCTCGGTGCGGAATCCGCGCGCGATGAGCTGCGATCCCAGGTGATCCCAGTCCGCCTGCGGCAGGGTGTCGGCGAGCCAGCGGTCGAGCCGCATCCACTGCGGCGCCTGCGCGAAGTCCAGCCGGTATGCGCCGCCTTGCATCGACACCAGCCCGATGGCGGACAGATCGCCCAGCGCTTCGCGCCCATCGATGGCCTGCTGGATGCGCCACGCGAGATCGAAACGTTCGCGGAAGGCGGCCGCGTTCGTGACGGCAGCGTCCGGGGATTCGGCCTGCAATGCGACGAAGCGCGCGGCGAACGACTGGGCCTGACCGCGCAGCTCGGCGACGCTCTCGATGCGCGGCGCGGCGAGCCTGGCGTCGAATTCCGCGGCGCCCGCCAGGGACGCGGACAGCCACAGCAGCGCCAGCGCGGCGCCGTGCCCTCGCCAGCGGCGGTGATGATCGTATTTGCTAGGACTCTGCATGTGTTCACTCCTTGGCGATGCCTGAGAACGAATGCAGCTTACGCAGCCGCCATCCGCTCGCATCACCCAACCGGGTTACAAGCCGACTTTGCGGTGCGAATGCGTGAAAAGATTCTTGATAAGCTCCGGCGCGTGAGTTCGACGCCCAACATTCCGCCCGCGAAAGTCGCGCTGGTCGCCGGCGCGACCGGGCTCGTCGGCGGCCTGCTGCTGAAGACGCTGCTCGATGCGCCCGACTACGCGCGGGTATACGCGCTCACGCGCCGCCCTTTCGGCCGCGAACATCCGAAGCTCGCGAACCGCATCGTCGTGTTCGCGCGGCTCGCCGAGCAGATCAAGGGTCTGACCGCGCAGGACGCCTACTGCTGCCTCGGCACCACGATCGCCGACGCGGGCTCGCAGGAGGCGTTCCGCGCGGCGGACGTCGACGCGGTGCTGCATTTCGCGAAGGCCGCGCGCGCCGCGGGCGTGGCGCGTTTCATCGTCGTATCGTCGGTCGGCGCGGACTCCGGTTCGAAGAAGTTCTACCTGCGCACGAAAGGCGAGATGGAAGAGGCCGTGTCGGACGTGGGCTTCTCCTCGGTCGACATCCTGCAGCCGAGCCTGTTGTTGGGACCGCGTCCCTCGTTGCGGCCACTCGAGATCACGGGCCGGATTTTCGCGCCGCTCATCAATCCACTGCTCACGGGCAAGCGCGAGCCTTATCGCGCGGTGCCGGCGGAGACCGTCGCCCGTGCGATGCTGGGCGCGGCGCGGGCGGCGCGGCGCGGCCTCAACCGCTACACGTTCAGCAGCATCCGGCAGCTCGCCGAAGTGCGTGCGCCGCAGCCAAACCCGGTACAGGCGCCCAAAAAGACCTCTGGCTGAGTCGGGCCGCACGCCAATCGTGACGCGGCGCGCATTTGCCCCGCGCCTCATTCCGTAAAGTCAGTGAGACACCCCCGGGGAGCGACGTCCGCGTTGCGGGGGCGCAACCTCACTGGAAAATGATGAGCGGCAACTCGTACAGCTCTGTCCTGCGCAGCGGGCTCACGCGCCGCCTTTGGTTCATCATTTCCATCGCGATGCTGATCCCGGTCTGCCTGTCCGTGCTCTCGCGCTGGATGGAGGCCGAGGAGCGTCGCACTTCCCGGCAGAACCAGGAACTCGCGGCGCTGTCGCGGGACAAGGCCTCGATGTTCCTCGTGAACGGCCGGCTCGCGCCGCCGGACTTCACGCGCGGCATCGAGGGCCGTTATCTCGTGGTGCTCGATGCGAGCGGCGTCGCGCGCTTCACGAGCGCGCCGGTTTCCGATGAACTCGTGCAGCTCTTCGCGCGGCGCGCCCTGCACGCGATCGACGCGCCGGGCGGCACGTCGATCCTCGCGTGGTACGCGTCTGGCCGCGAGTGGCGCGGTGCGATGTCGTACGTGCCGGCGGAATCCGGCCACGGCAGGACGGGCGACACGGTCGTGATCTTCGCGCCGGAGGCCACGTTCGGTTCGACGCTCGCCGAGCTGCTGCCGATGTCTCTCGGACTCATCGCGCTCACCCTCGTCATGGCGTTCGCGGCGGCGGCGCTCATCAGCGAACGCTACCTGCCGTCGCTGCACGCATTGCATCGCGCGCTCGCGCGGCTGCGCGAGCGGCGATTCGAGACGTTGCCGCGACTCGGCATCGACGAGCTCGCCTCGCTCGAGCGCGAGTTCAATCTCACCTCGCTGTCCCTGCAGCGCGACTGGCGTGCATTCGAGGTGCTCGGCGAGGTCGATCGCTCGCTGCTCGCGGCCAGCGAGATCGACCGGGCGCTCGACGTCGTGCTGCCGAAGTTCCGCGAGCTCACCCGCGCCCAATGCGTCGGCGTGATCCTGCTCGACCCGACCGCGCATGCGCACGGCCGGCTGTTCATGGCGGCCCTGGGCGCGGACGACCTGCCGGTGCAGCGCGTGACGTTCGATCCCGCGATGATCGCCACGGTGCGCGAAACGCCCGACGGCCTCACCATCGCGCGCGTAGAGGAATCGCGCCACGCGTTCCTCACGTCGATGCGCGACGTCGGCGCCGAATTCTTCTGGCTGTGGCCCGTCATCGACGACGACCGGCTGTCCGCGCTGCTCATCGTCGGCTATCACGGCGAGCCTTCGCGCGATGCCGCGGTCGCCGACTACGGCGCCGCGTTCGCGGAGCGGCTGCGTGCGGTGCTGTCGAACTCGGCGCGCGACGAGCGGCTCTATCGCCAGGCGCATTACGATCCGCTGACGCAGCTTCCGAACCGCGCGCTGTTCCGCGACCGCCTCGCGCAGGAGCTGGCTGCCGCGGCCACCGGCCTCACGCGCGGCGCGCTCATGTACGTCGACCTCGACCACTTCAAGCGCGTCAACGATACGCTGGGTCATGCCGCCGGCGACCAGCTCCTGTCGATCGTCGCGCACCGGCTCAAGGCGTGCACGAAGGAGGGCGACACCGTTGCGCGCCTCGGCGGCGACGAGTTCACGATCCTGCTGCGCAACGTGGGCGACGTCGAGACGGTGCGGCAGATCGCCGATCGCGTGATCCGCTCGCTGGCGCTGCCCGCGAACCTGGGCGGACGCGACTACGCGATGCGCGCGAGCGTCGGCGTCACGCTGTTCCCCGACGACGGCACCGACCTCGAGGACATCATCCGCCAGGCCGACCTCGCGATGTACCGCGCGAAGGCGCAGGGCCGCGGCCGCGCGATCTTCTTCGAACGCGAGATGGCGCAGCGGCGCGCGAGCTTCACCGATTCGGGCCTGCACCGCGCGTTGCGCCGGCGCGAGCTCTCGCTCTTCTACCAGCCGCAGTTCTCACTGGCGGACGGGCGCCTGTGCGGCGTCGAAGCGCTGCTGCGCTGGCAGACGCGTTTCGAGGGCATCAAACTACCCGGCGAGTTCATCCCCGCCGCGGAGCATTCCGGGCTCATCACCGACATCGGCGGATTCGTGCTCGACACCGCCTGCGCGCAATTCGCCGAGTGGGGACGCGCCGGCATCGCGCCGCGCATGTTTTCGGTCAACGTGTCCGTGCAGCAGCTCAAGGACCAGGGCTTCGTGCGCCTCGTGCAGAACGCGCTCGATCAGCACCGCATCGCCCCCGCGGCGCTCGAGCTCGAGCTCGTGGAGTCCGTGCTCGCCGACGGCGAGGTGGAAGAGCCGCTGCGCGCTCTCGCCGCGCTCGGCGTGAAACTCGCGCTGGACGATTTCGGCACGGGTTATTCGTCCCTGAACTATCTGCGCCGCTATCCCGTGCACACCGTGAAACTGGACCGCTCCTTCCTCGACGAAGTGCCGATGAACGATTCCGCGGGTGCGCTGGTCGAATCCGTCATCACCATGGCGCATACGCTCGGAAAACGCGTGACGGCCGAGGGCGTGGAATCCGGCGCCCAGCTCGATTTCCTGCGCTCTCGCGGCTGCGAGGCGGCGCAGGGCTTCTTCCTCGCACGCCCGATGTCGGCGGCGGCCATGACCGAGATCCTCGAATCGCGCCGGCCCGGCTCGGAGATCGGCGATGAACGCGCCGCGGGATAGCTTTCTGGCCGTCGTCGCGGTGCTGCTGTCCGCCTGCGCCTCCACCCCCGACCCGCGACCCCTCCCGGCCCCCGTCGTCGACACCGCCCTCGAATCGCTGCCCGCGACGCCCACCTGGGACGGCAGCGGCGGCGCTTCGAATGCCCGCAACCGTGGCGAGGTGCTCGCAGAATTCGCCTTGCGTCTGCGCGGCACCCCGTACCGTTATGGCGGCGCGACCCTGGATGGATTCGACTGCAGCGGACTCGTGTTCTATTCGCACCGTCAGCTCGGACTCGTGGTGCCGCGCACGTCGAGCGACCAGTCGGCGGATGCGACGCAGGTCAAGCAGGGCAAGCTGCGCCGCGGCGATCTCGTCTTCTTCAAGATCGGCAGCCGCCGCGTGAATCACGTCGGAATCTACGTCGGCGAGCGCCGCTTCGTGCACGCGCCGGGCGCGGGAAAGCCGGTGACGATCAATTCGCTCGACGACGATTTCTACGCGCCGCGTTTCTCGTCCGCCGGGCGCTTCTGGAACCGGCTGCCCGACTGACGAGACGTAACACGGTTATGTCGCATTCGCGTTAAGGGAAGGCATATTTCGGTCTGTGAACTGCGACAGCGTGCTCAGTTCGTCCGTTGACCGTATATGCACCGGTTCGCACACTCCAAAGTGAGTGACAGAGAGTCCGCTTCCGGGAAGGGAGGCAGACTCAGGGAATTTTCCGGGGAAGAGCGAAGGTCATGAGCGCAAAACCAGATTTCGTCGTGAATACCCTCACGCGACCATCCGCCGGTGCCGCGACGGGCGGTTTCGTCATCAATCTGACTTCGTCGACGACGCCGATGGCGTTGTCGCAGCCCAAGGACCCGACGCTCGCCCAGTACACGTTCTTCGTCAGCCGCCGTCGCGAAGACGGCCGCGAACGCTTCCGTCTGCACATGGGCTATTTCGAAACGCTGCAGGCGGCGGAAGAGATGCTCGCCATCGTGCGCGAGGTCTACCCGCAGGCCTGGGCCGGCGAGGCCCCCGGGAAAAAGCTGCGCGCGAACGATGCGGCCAAGGCCGCGACGGCGCCCGCACCCGCGACGCCTGCCGCGCCGCGCGCGAGCGAGCCTGCGATCCCTGCCAAGCCCGTGGCTGTCGCGGCGCCGGTGCGCGCGACGCCGCCCGTGGCCGCGCAGCCGCTGCCGGTCGTGGCTCAGCTGCCCGCCCCGGCCGCCAGCGCACCCGTGAAGGCGCCCGCTCCCGTGAGCTCCGCGCCGCATCCGTTCGCGTCGACGCCGCCGCCGGCGCCGAAGCCCACTTTCGAAGAGCCGTTCACGCTCTCCGACAGCGAACCCGATTTCCGTACGCCGGACGTCCCGGTCGTGCACCCGCCGGCCGAGCCCGAAGCGAAGGCGCCGCCCAGGGCGGCGCCGGTAGTTAGTCAGCCGCCGCAGCCGGTGGCCGCGAAGCCCGCGCCCGCGAAAGCCGTCGTGCCGCCAAAGCCGGCCGCCGCGAAGCCAGCGCCGAAACCCGCGGCGAAGCCCGCGGCCGCGAGGCCCGCGGCGGCGAAGCCCACGGTGAAAGCCACCCCGGCCACGCCGCCGGCGGTCGCCCCGAAGATCGCGGCGAAGGTCAGCGCTCCCGCACTGCAGGCTGCAACGCCGGCCCCGGCGCCGAAAGTCCCGGCTCCCGAGCCCACGGTGCAGATGCCCGCGCTGCCGCTGTCCGCGATTGCGGCCGTCACCAACGTTCGTCAGGTCATCGATGAACTCGACGACCTGTCCGACACCCAGACGATCCGGCTGCTCGAGCGGCATTCGCCCTACCGCGAAGGCTCGCGCGAGGCCGACGTCGACGAGGCGATCCGCGTCGTCAAGCCCGAAGACGCGCAGGCGATGCAGGCGATCAAGAGCGACGTCAAGCGAAATGCGCCCGTGCTCTTCGCCGTTCAGCTCGACTGGTCGGTCACGCCGTTCGACATGTCGAAGGTCGCGCCGCTCGCGATCTTCAACGCGTACACGCTCTACACCACCGAGGCGAATCGCGAAGGCCGCACCTGGTACGGTCTGCGCCTCGGCTTCTTCAGCGACGCGGTTTCCGCGAAGCAGGTGGCGTACTACGTGCGCTCCGACTTCAAGACCGTCTCGGTCGTGCCGGTCACGACGATCGAAAAGGAACGCGCCACGGACCTCAACGCGGAACGCAGTGGCATCCACCGCGCGGCGAACGTGAAAGATGGCCCGGCGCCGACCCCGCAATCCATCTCGGCCTCGACCAGCGGGGTGTTCAAGCTGCTCGAGGACGATACGCCCGAGCGCATCCTGCAGGACGTCGACGGCGAATCGTCACCGCGCTTCTTCAAGCCCGAAGCCGAACGGCCGGCCACCCCCGCCGCCAAGGCTGCCGCGCCCGACCCGAAGAAGGCCGCCGCCACGAAGTCCCGCAAGCCCGGTCCGCGCGGTGCACCGAAGCGCGACGCGCATGCGCAGGTCGACGAGGAAACGCTCGATCAGACTCTGGAAATCCTCGGCGCCAGCACGCTCGAAATCGAGGGCAATCAAGACTCGGGCGTCCGCCACCTGCGCGTGAAGGTCGACAAGAAGGGCTCGAAGTTCGCATCGCTCATCGAGCGTCTGAGCGGCCGCAAGTAGTCATCCGGCGCGCCGGTTCTCCGGCCGGCGAAGTCAGGAGCGTTTGCGTCGCAGGCGGCCGTGGAGCGCCGCGATACGGCGCGCCTCGCACGCCACGGCGTCCCGCAGGGTGGTCGGCTCCAGCACTTCCATTTCCGCGCCCATGCGCAGCGCTTCGCGGACCGCGTGCGGTTCCTTCTCGAAGGGGATCCGTGCCTCTATCCACCCGGTCGCCGGCAGTTCGGCGTGCTGCGCGGCCACCGCGTCGGCGCCCGCCGGACTCACGTCACGCAGCAACGCGACCCCGCGCGGCGAGAGCCGGACGAGCGCCGTCTCGCTGCGCAACTGCGTCTCGAATTCGCGCGTGGCACCGGCCCAGAACGTCGCGAGGTCGAAGTTGCGCGGCCGCTGGATGGCGTCGCGCGTGAGTTCGAGCGCGCGGATCGCGGCCACGCGATAGATGCGCGTCGCGCTGCCGCGCGCGGCGGCGAAGTACCACTCGCCGGCCTTCATGACGAGGCCCAGGGGAGAGAGCTTGCGGCGCGCGATGCCTTTCCAGCTCTCGTAGGTCACATCGACCTGCACGTCGGTCCAGACCGCCTGCGCGAGCGCCTGCAGCGCGGGCGGTGGCTGGTGGCGCGCATACCAGGGCGCGGCGTCGAGATGGAAGCGGGACGCCACCCGGTGCGCGACCTTGCCCGCACCCGGCGGGAGGCTCGCGAGGACCTTGAGCCGCGCGGATTCCGCGCCCGCGCCGAATCCGAGATCGGCCGCCGCCTGCGCAAGTCCGATGAGCGAGACCGCGTCCGCCTCGTCGGTCGTGAGGCCGGTGAGGTTCGTGCGAAAGCCGGACAGCAGGGCGAAACCGCCGGTGCGTCCACGCTCCGCGTAGACCGGCACGCCGGCGGCGCCCAGCTGGTCGACGTCGCGGTAGATGGTGCGCACCGACACCTCGAGCTCGCGCGCGAGCGCGTCGGCACTCATGCGGCCGCGGACCTGCAGCAGGATCAGGATCGTGAGGAGGCGGCTCGCGCGCATTCGCGCAGAATACCTGACGCGCGGCGGCAGGATTTCCGGGTTATTTCTGCGGCATGAACCGACGCACCGCCATCGCCGGGGGATTGGCCCGGCTCGCTGCCGGCTGCGCGCCGCCGGCGGTGGATTTCACGCCCACCCTGTTCGAGTTGCGCGGCTATCGCGCGCAGCCCGGCCGTCGCGACGAGCTCGTGGGGATGTTCGAAGACGTATTCCTCGACGCGTATCAATCGGGCGGCGCGCGCATCGTCGGCACCTTCCGTTCGCTGGACGATCCTGCGCGCTGGGTGTGGATGCGTGCGTTCGCGGATGCGCCGGCGCGCGGGCCCGCGCTGCGCAGCTTCTATGGTGGCGAGGTCTGGAAGAAGCATGCGGATGCCTGCAACGCGACGATCGCTGACATCGACGAGGCGATGCTGCTGCGCGAGGCTCGGCCGGGCGCCTGGCAGACGCCGTGCGCACCACCCGCGGGAACGGCGCGGCCTGCGAGCGTCGTGCTCGTCGACGTGTATCCCATCGCGCGGGAGCGCGAGCAGTCGTTCGCGGACTTTCATGAGCGGATTGTGCGACCGCGGCTGGAGCAGTCGGGCGCGCAAATCGTCGCGACGTTCGTCAGCGATCACTCGGCGAACTCGTACCCGCGCCAGGCCGTGAGAGAGGGATCGGTCTTCGTGTCGTTCTCGAGGTCTGCCACCGCGTCGCCCGGCCTGCCTGCGTTGAATGAATGGCTCACCGCGCCCATGGAGCGGATGCGGCTGGCGCCCTGCGCGCGGTCAGCGATTCGCTAAACCCGTTTCCACTCCATGATCCACGTCTGCTGCCAGGTCTTTGCGTCGTCGCGCGTCACGGCCTGGCGCCAGCGACACGATTTCGGCGTGATGCGATCCCAGACGCCGACCCATTTCGTCGGCTTGCCGTCTTCTTCGTCCTCGGAGACGAAAATGCCCGCGCCGTTCTCGAAACTGCCCGTGACACCCGGCGTCGACACCACGCCGCTCTTCGCGTTCACCCAATGGTCGGACCATACCTTCTTCTCGACATCGAGCAGGCGCAGTCCCATGCCGCTGAAATCGCGCACCGGGATGCGCAGCTCTTCGACGGAACCGATGCCCGAGAGGATGGGGTGCACCGTGGCCTCACCATCGAATTCGATCCACTGACGACCCTCGGTGCCGGGCTTCGGCTGCCAGTGATGGATGCGCCACTCGCCGCTGAGGAAATCGAAGTCGCCGGGCTTTCCCGGCGTCGGCTTCACCGGCAACGGCTGAATCGGGTCGAGCGACGGCGGAGCCGCATCTTTCACGGCCCCGGGCCCGGTCCCGGCCGCGCGGGCGCCGCCCGCGAGCAGCGCGACGCCCGCGGCGGCGCCCAGTCCCATCAATCGTCTGCGGATCTCGTCCATCGATTTTCTCCCGGTCGCGAAGGCTCGTGACGTTGTACGGCAGAAAACCTGACATCCCGCGGCGGGTATTCCGCTCAGTCGCTGATCGTGTAGCCGCGGCCCTTGAAACAGGCGGAGCGGGCGCGGTTGTAGGCGTCGCGGCCGGCGCGGAGCTGGTCGGCCTGGGCCGCCTGCGCGCGTTGCGCATTCGCCTGGGACTGCGCCTGAGCCTGCATCTGCTCCGCCGTACGCTGCCCGGTGGCCTTCTTTTCGGCCATGCGTGCGCGCAGCAGACCAGCGGCGCCGCCGATCGCGGCGCTCTTGCCCACGTCGTTGTCGGTGGCCTCACCGATCGCGGCGCCCGCCGCCGCGCTGCCGACGACGGCGCGACCGGTCTTCGACGGGTCGTACTGCGCGGTCGCCGCTGACGGTACCGTCGTCGCCGAGGCCGGGGCCGCAGGCTGCGCCGACGCGGCGTTCACCGGGTCGAACCTGCTCTGCGCGACCGCCCACTCGTGACACTCGTACCGGTCCTGCTTCTGCTGGGCCTCGGTGCGGTTCGTGGGCGGGTAGTAGAACGTGTCCTGCGCGAAGGCCGGCACGGCCACGCACAGGGAAATCGCCGCCGAAACGGCGCAAGTCGTCAGCTTCATCATCGACACTCCAGTGATTCGACCGGGTGTCAGGTTACGGAGCGTGCCGCCGGATGTAGTCCCGGAATCGTCCGGTTTCGGTCTCGATCGCTATTTCGGCGGGACGAGCGCTTCGTGGATCGGCCGGTTCCACTCGTCCTTGTCGATGTCGTAGACGATGAAATTGCTGTCGAACTGCCAGTAGCCCCAGGCCCAGCCGCGCTTCTCCGCGGCGCGCGCCACGGCGGCGGTGTATTTCACGCGATCCTCGTGCGGGGCCTTGTCGTAGGCGCCGAACTCGCCGAGGTAGATCGGGCGGTCGTGCTTCTTCGACCAGGCGTTCGCGACGTCGAAATCCTTCTCGATCTTCGCGAGATCGGCCGGCGTTCCCCAACGGATGCCCGACAGCCTGGTGTACTCCGGCGACCAGCTCGCGCCCTGGTGCGTGAACGTATGGGGTTCGTAGTAGTGGACTTCGACGATGATGTGCCGATCGTTCGTCGGCAGCTCGAGCTTGTCGAGCCAGCTGATGTTGTTCCAGAAGGCCGGACCGATGAGCACGTTGCGCGACGGGTTCGTCTTGCGAATGATGCCGAGCGCCTCGGAGTGCAGCTGGTTCCATGAGGCGTCGACGGCGCGCGACGGCTCGTTGAGGATCTCGAACATCACCTTGTTCGGCGCGCCCTTGAAGTGCTCCGCGACCTGCGTCCAGAACGCCATGAGTTTCGTGCGGCAGCCCGCGGCGTCCTTGCTGCACAGCTCGTAGTCGTGCTCGTCGATGATGACGTGCAGGCCCTGCGCGAGCGCCGCGGAGACGAGCGCATCGAGCGTCTCGAACCACTGCGGACTCACGACGCCGTTATCGTCGATCTGCTTGAAGCCGTAGAGGTTGATGCGGACGTTGTCGAATCCGCCGTCCTTGATGATCTTGAAGTGCCGCTCCTTGAAGCGCGCCTTCGCGGCGTCCTGCCACAGCGGATCGTAGCCGACGATGTTCACGCCGCGGCCCATCTGCCGGACCTGCTCCGCGGGGGCCAGCGGCTCGTCGGCGGGTTGGGCCTGCACGGCGCCGGCGATCAGCATGGAGGAGAGGAGTAGCGAGGCGAGTTTCATGGGAGTTTCCGGTTCATTTCTTGCCGAAGAGGGCATCCAGCGCGGAGCGGGAGGCGTCGACTTCCGCGGTGTTGGGAGGAACATAGGCGCCCACCTTGGGCTTGAAGTGGTCGCAGAAGTTCGCGTGAGTCTTGTCGCGCACTTCCTCGGCCGTGGGTTCGCGGCAATGCTTCGCGACGCGCGTGTCGTACTCGACGCACATCCGGCAAACGTGCAACTCCTCGTTGCAGGATTTACAGACGTCGAGACGTCGCAATGGCAGGGACAGCGCCTCGAGGGAAGCGCCGCATTTCCAGCAGAGGAGACCGTGAGGCATTGGAAAAAGGGGTCAGACCTATTTTTCGATAGCGCGAGTCTGCCAACCGCACCGCCCGAAAAATAGGTCTGACCCCTTTTTCCAGTCCCTAGGCGCGTCGATCCGCCAGGAATTCCTTCAGCACCGCGCCGGTGTGCGACTGCGCCGACTTCGCGATCACCGCCGCGGGCGGTCCGGCCGCGACGACCTTGCCGCCGCCCGCGCCGGCTTCCGGGCCCATGTCGATGATCCAGTCGGCTTCGGCCATCACGTCGAGGTTGTGCTCGACGACGACCGCCGTGTTCCCTGCGTCGACCAGCCGATGCAGCACGTGGATCAGCTTCTCCACGTCCGCCATGTGCAGCCCGACCGTCGGCTCGTCGAGCACGTACAGCGTGTGCGGCGCTTTCTGCCGCGGTCCGCGGCGATCCTCGCCGCGCACCTTCGCGAGCTCGGTGACGAGCTTGATGCGTTGCGCCTCGCCGCCCGAGAGCGTCGGCGAGGGCTGTCCCAGCGTGAGATACCCCAGCCCGACGTCCTGCAGGAGCCGCAGCGCGTGATGAATCGACGAATGCGCCGCGAAGAACCCGACGGCGTCGTCGATGTTCATCTCGAGCAGGTCGCCGATCGACTTGCCGCGCCACAGGATCGACAGCGTCTCGTTGTTGAACCGCCGCCCACGGCACGAATCGCACAGCACCTTCACGTCGGGCAGGAAGTTCATCTCGATCGTCTGCATCCCCTGGCCTTCGCACGCGGGGCAGCGGCCTTCACCGGTGTTGAACGAGAACCGGCTGGTGGAGTAGCCCGCGATCTTCGCCTCGGTCGTGCCTGCGTAGATCTGCCGGATCGAGTCCCAGAACCCGATGTAGGTAGCCGGGCAGGAGCGCGGCGTCTTGCCGATGGGCGTCTGGTCGACCTCGAGCACGCGGTCGATGTACTCGGCGCCGCGCACGGCGGCGACACCCGCAAGCTCGGGCGGTTTGGCGGGCTTCTTCGCTCCAGGCACTTTCGTGACGAGACGCTTGAGGTTCGTGTACAGCACGTCGCGCGCCACGGTGCTCTTGCCGGAGCCCGAGACGCCGGTCACCACGACGAGCCTCCCGATCGGGATGCCGATCGTCTCCCGGCGCACGTTGTGCAGCTCCACGCCTTCGAGCCTGAGCTGCGCGGCCTTCGCGCCCGTGGCGCGCCGCGGTTCCGCGGCGTGCGTGAGCGGCTTGGCGAGAAACCGGCCGGTCACCGAGGCGGGATTCTTCATGAGCTCGGCCACGTTGCCCGTGGCCACGACTTCGCCGCCGCGCACGCCGGCGCCGGGGCCCAGGTCGATGACGTGATCCGCGCGGCGAATCGTGTCCTCGTCGTGTTCGACGACGATGAGCGTGTTGCGGTTCTTCGCGAGCTCGGCGAGCGCATCGAGCAACACGCGGTTGTCGCGCGGATGCAATCCGATCGTCGGCTCGTCGAGCACGTAACACACGCCCTGCAGGTTCGATCCCAGCTGCGCGGCCAGGCGAATGCGCTGCGCCTCGCCGCCGGACAGCGTGGGAGCCGCGCGGTCGAGCGGCAGATAGCCGAGGCCGACGCGCTGCAGGAATGACATGCGCGACTTGATCTCCGCCATGAGGTCGCGCGCGATCTGCGACTCGCGCTTCGTGAGGCGCAGCTTGCCCACGAAACTCACGGTGTCGTCGATGGCCTGCCGCGTGAGTTGCGCGATGTTGAGATCGCGGAAGCGCACGTGCAGCGCCACCGGGTTCAGGCGCTGGCCGTCGCAGGTCCCGCAGACGAGCGAGCCGCCATCCTCGCCCTCGGCTTCGACCCAGGCCGACTCCTCGCCGGACTGCTCTTCGTCGAAATCCTCGAGCTCCACGCCCGTCCCGAAGCAGTCCTCGCACCAGCCGTGCTTGCTGTTGAACGAGAACAGGCGCGGGTCCAGCTCGGCGAAGCTCGTGCCGCAGGACGGGCAGGCGCGCTTGATGCTGAACACCTGCACCTTGGGTCGCTTCGCGTCCGGATCCATCACGTGCACGAGGCCCTTGCCGAGATCGAGCGCCTTGATCAGGTTCCGTTCCAGCGAATCGGCATTGTCCTTCTGCACCGACATCGTCGCCACGGGCAGCTCGATGGTGTGTTCCTTGAAGCGGTTGAGGCGCGGCCACTGAAAAGTAGTCAGCATCTCGCCGTCGACGCGCAGGTGTTTGTAGCCGCGCGCGTTCGCCCACTTCGCGAGCTCCGTGTAGTAGCCCTTGCGCGCGACGACGAGCGGTGCGAGCAGCGTGATGCGCGAGCCGCGGTGCTGCTTGAGCAGCCGCTCGGCGATGCTGGCGGCCGACTGCGGCTCGATCGGCACGTCGCAGGTGGGGCAGAACTGTGTGCCTAGCTTCTGGAAGAGCAGTCGCAGGAAGTGGTAGATCTCCGTGAGCGTCGCGACCGTCGATTTCCGCCCGCCGCGGCTGGTGCGCTGCTCGATGGCGACCGTCGGCGGAATGCCGTAGATCGCATCGACGTCCGGCTTCGCCGCCGGCTGCACGAACTGCCGCGCGTAGGCATTCAGCGATTCGAGATACCGCCGCTGGCCTTCGTTGAAGATGATGTCGAAGGCGAGCGTCGATTTGCCGGAGCCAGAGACGCCGGTGATGACCGTGAACGCCTCGCGCGGAATCTCGACGTCGATGTTGCGGAGATTGTGCTCGCGGGCGTTGTGGATGGTGATAAAGGGGTCAGACCTGTTTTCCGCCCGACGTCGCGCAGACGGCTCGGCGACCTTGGTGGCGGAAAACAGGTCTGACCCCTTTCCCACCCCCAGCGCCTTCTCGTATTCGCGGAGTGCCGCGCCCGTATGCGACGTCGCGTGCGACTCGACCTGCGCGGGGGTCCCCGCCACCACGATCTGCCCACCACCGTCGCCGCCCTCCGGCCCCAGGTCGATGATCCAGTCCGCCGAGCGGATCACGTCGAGGTTGTGCTCGATCACCAGCAGCGAGTGCCCGATCTTGAGCAGCTTGCGGAACGCGCGCAGTAGTTTGGCGACGTCGTCGAAGTGCAGCCCCGTCGTCGGCTCGTCGAACAGGAACAGCTTGCCGCGGATCGACGGCGTGTCGTCCGCCGCAGCCTCCGCGAGGTGCCCCGCGAGCTTCAACCGCTGCGCTTCGCCACCCGACAGCGTCGGCACCGGCTGACCGAGCTTCACGTACTCCAGGCCGACGTCCACGAGCGGCTGCAGCCGGATCGCGACGCCCGAATGGCCCCTGAAGAATTCGAGCGCCTCGGTGACCGTCATGTCGAGCACGTCGGCGATGTTCCGGCGCGTGCCATCGGCGCCTTCGCGACGGATCTCGAGCGTCTCCGCGCGGTAACGCTTGCCGTCGCAATCCGGGCAGCGCAGGTAAACGTCCGAGAGGAACTGCATCTCGACGTGCTCGAAGCCGTTGCCGGAACACGTGGGGCAGCGGCCGGTGCCGGAGTTGAACGAGAACGTGCCTGGCGTGTATCCCCGGGTCTTCGCCGACGACTCGTTCGCGAACAGCTCGCGCACGACGTCGAACGCCCCGACGTAGCTCGCGGGATTCGACCGCGTGGTGCGGCCGATCGAACTCTGGTCGATCATCACGACGTCGTCGATGAGATCCGCGCCGTCGAGTCGGTCGAACTCGCCCGGCGCCTCGCTCGGCTGTCCGAGCGCCTTGCGCAGCGCCTTGTGCAACACGTCTTCGATGAGCGTGGATTTGCCCGAGCCCGAGACGCCGGTGATGCACACCAGCCGGCGCAGCGGGAACTCCACGTCGACGTTCTTCAGGTTGTGCTCGCGCACGCCGCGCAACTTCACGGCCTTCTGCGACGGCACCATGCGCGCCTTCGGCTTCGAGTCCGCGGGCTTGGCGACGACGGGCGCCGCGCGCGGCGCGACCTGCTTCGCGCCCGAGAGGTACTGCCCGGTGAGCGAGCGCGGATTCGCGCGCACCGCCTGGGGCGTGTCGAACGCGACGATCTCGCCGCCGCGCTCGCCCGCGCCGGGGCCGAGGTCGAGCAGGCGATCGGCCGCGAGCATGATCTGCGGATCGTGCTCGACGACGACCAGTGAATTGCCCGCGTCGCGCAGACGATGCATCACCTGCGTCACCCGCTGCATGTCGCGTGGGTGCAGGCCGATCGACGGCTCGTCGAGCACGAAGAGCGTGTTCACCAGCGAAGTGCCGAGCGCGGTGGTCAGGTTGATGCGCTGGACTTCACCGCCCGACAACGTGCGCGACTGCCTGTCCAGCGTGAGATAGCCGAGCCCGACCTCGCACAGATAGGCGAAGCGCGTGCGGACTTCCGTCAACAGCAAATCCGCGGCCTCGTCGAGCGGGGCCGGCAGCTGGAGCTGCTCGAAGAACACGCGCGACTTGTCGAGCGACATCAGCACGAGCTCGTGCACGTTCTTGCCGCCCACGCGCCAGAGCAACGCATCCGGTTTGAGCCGCGAACCGCTGCACACCGTGCACGGCGTATAAGCGCGGTAGCGCGACAGCAGCACGCGCACGTGCATCTTGTACGCCTTCGTCTCGAGCCACTCGAAGAACCGCCTGGCGCCGTACCAGACCTTCTTCTCCCACTTTCCTTCGCCGTCGATGACCCACTTCTTCTGGTCGTCGGTGAGCGCGTACCACGGCGTATCGAGCGGGATGTCCCGCTTCTTCGCGAACTTCACGAGGTCGTCCTGGCATTCCTTGTAAGACTTCGTCTGCCAGGGTTTGACGGCGCCGCCGGAGAGCGTCTTCGATTCGTCGGGAACGACGAGGCCGTAGTCGATGCCGATGATGCGGCCGAAGCCGCGGCAGGCCTCGCAGGCACCGACCGGTGAATTGAACGAGAACAGCGACGGCACCGGGTCGCGGTAGGTGATGTCGCAGTCCGCGCAGTGGAGCTCGTTCGAGAACTTCCACGCTGCGAGCGACTTCGGTTCCCCTTCGGCGGAGGAGGGCGCGTCGTCCACGACGTGCAGATTGACGCGGCCGCGGCCCATGCGCAGCGCCGTCTCGAGCGACTCCATGACGCGGGCGCGCTCGGCCGTCCCCAGGCGCACGCGGTCCTGCACCACTTCGAGCGTGTTTCCGCTGCGCTCCAGCACGCGCGTGTAGCCCTGCGACTCGAGCAGCTGGGTGACTTCCTTTTCCTTGAAGTTCTTGGGCACGCTCACCGGAAAGCACAGGTACACGCGCGGATCGCCGGCCGCCGCCGCGCGGGCCGTGGCATCGGCGTAGATGCTCTCGGCCGAGTCGCGGCGCACGGTCTTGCCGCAGTTCCGGCAATGCAGCGTTCCTGCGCGCGCGAACAGCAGCTTCAGATGATCGTTGAGCTCCGTCATCGTGCCGACGGTCGAGCGCGAGGTGCGCACCGGATTCGTCTGATCGATGGCGATGGCCGGCGGGATGCCGTCGACGCGGTCGACGGCGGGCTTGTCCATGCGGTCGAGGAACTGGCGCGCGTACGGCGAGAACGTCTCGACATAACGGCGCTGGCCTTCCGCGTACAACGTGTCGAACACGAGCGACGACTTGCCCGAGCCCGAGACACCCGTGACGACCACGAGCTCGCCCAGCGGAATATCGAGGCTCAGGTTCTTGAGATTGTTCTGCCGTGCGCCGTGGACGCCGATGCACGCCTGTTTTTCGGGCGACGGCTTGCGGGCTTTCGGGAGAGTGACGGCTTTGTCCATGTGGCGGGCGGAGGGCGATTACGCGGATCGAATATTGTACCGGGGCTGTCAAGCCCGGCCCTGTAAGACTTGGCTTTACCCTCGCATCGACGCCCGGTTATCTTGGGCGCCGCTTTTCCGGGGGATCCGTGGCACAAGAACAAAAAGGCATCGACGCCGCGCACCGCCGCGTCATCTTCGCGTCCTCGCTCGGCACCGTGTTCGAGTGGTACGACTTCTACCTGTACGGTTCGCTCGTCACCATCATCACCAAGAAGTTCTTCTCGGGGATGAACGACACCACGGCCTTCCTGTTCGCGCTGCTGGCCTTCGCGGCGGGCTTTTTCGTACGGCCGTTCGGCGCGCTCGTGTTCGGGCGGCTGGGCGATCTCGTCGGCCGCAAGCACACCTTCCTCATCACCATCGTGATCATGGGCGCGTCGACGGCGCTCGTCGGGTGTTTGCCCACTTACGAAACGGCGGGTGTCATCGCGCCGATCATCTTCATCGTGCTGCGTCTGCTGCAGGGTCTCGCGCTCGGCGGACAGTACGGCGGAGCGGCGACCTACATCGCCGAGCACGCCCCGCCGGGGCGGCGCGGCCTCTACACGAGCTGGATCCAGACCACGGCGACACTGGGCTTCTTCCTGTCGCTGCTCGTCATCCTCGCGTGCCGCGTGTCGATGAGCCCCGAGCAGTTCGACCTGTGGGGCTGGCGCCTCCCGTTCCTGCTGTCCATCGTGCTGCTCGTGATCTCGGCGTACATCCGCCTGCAGCTGCAGGAATCCCCGGTGTTCCAGGAGATGAAGGCCGCGGGCAAACTGTCCAAGGCCCCGCTCACCGAGTCGTTCGCGAAATGGTCGAACCTCAAGATCGTGTTGCTGGCCTTGTTCGGCGCGACCGCGGGCCAGGCCGTCGTGTGGTACGGCGGCCAGTTCTACGCGCTGCTGTTCCTCGAGAAGACGCTGCAGGTCGATCCGACGCGCGCGCAGCTCGTGATGGCGGCCGCGCTGCTCCTCGCGACGCCATTCTTCGTGGTGTTCGGCGCGCTGTCGGACAGGATCGGCCGCAAGAGGATCATCCTCACCGGCTGTCTGCTCGCGGCGCTCACGTACTTCCCGATCTTCAACGCCATCACGCAGTTCGCGAACCCGGCGCTCGATGCGGCGGTCAAGGCGTCGCCGGTGGTGGTGATCGCGGATCCCGCCGAGTGCAGTTTCCAGTTCGATCCGATCGGCAAGAAGCAGTTCACGACCGGCTGCGACCTGTTCAAGGGCGCGCTGGCGCGCATGGGCGTCTCGTACAAGAACGAAGCAGCAAAGCCGGGTGAGCTCGCGCGCGTGCGCATCGGCGAGAACACCTTCGTCACCGTGCAGGCGCAAGCCCCTGACGCATCACGCGACCTGACCGCCGCGCAGTACAAGGCGCTGCAGGACGAAGTGGCCGCGCCATTGAAGGCGAAGCTCGCCGAGGCGGGGTACCCCGCGAAGGCGGACATGGCCGCCTTCAACTACCCGGTGGTGATCCTGCTGCTCACACTCCTCGTCATCTACGTGACGATGGTGTACGGCCCGATCGCCGCGTGGCTGGTCGAGCTCTTCCCCGTGCAGATCCGTTACACGTCGATGTCGCTGCCCTATCACATCGGCAACGGCTGGTTCGGCGGGTTCCTGCCGGTGACCTCGTTCGCCATCGTGGCGGCCACCGGCAACATCTACAACGGCCTGTGGTATCCGATCGTCGTCGCGGCGGTGACGGTCGTCATCGGCGCGCTGTTCCTGCGCGAAACCAAGGATTCGCCCGCCTGATCGCCGGCGTCAGTTGATGACGCCGCAGGCGATGCGGGCGCCCGAATCTCCCGATGGCTGCGTCTTGTAGTCGTCGGCCTTCTGGTGCACGACGATGGCCTTGCCGTGCACGTTTTCGGCCTGGCCGCTCACGAGCGAAACGCCCGTGACGCTCACGTCCACGGTGGCCGCGCCCTGCGCATCGGCCTTCAGATTGAGCATGTCGCCGGCGTGATGCTCGGCGCCCGCGGGATCGCCGTGCGGAGAGCTCGTCGGGTTGAAATGCCCGCCCGCGCTGCTCGCGTCCGGCGCGCTGCAATCGCCTTTCTCGTGGATGTGGAAGCCGAACTCGCCATTCGGCGGCAGTCCCTGCAGCGAGCCGCTCACGCGGACCGCATTGGACTCGGCGACGAGGTCGAGCGTGCCGGCCGCCGTATTGCCCTGGGTGGGCGCCAGTTGCGCCGTGGCGCGGGCGGGCGGCGGGACGTCCGCCGCCGCGGGCGCGGCCGCCGCGGTGTCGGCGGATTTCGCGCCGTCGTCACGCTTCCCGCAGGCGGCGAGAAGCGCGACGGCGCACAGGGTCACGGCACAGCCGGTGGTCGTGCGCATGTAGTTAGCTCACTGGCCGCTGGGCGGGGGTGGGGTGGTGCCATCCGCGGGCGGCGGCGTGCTGGAGTCGGCGGGCGGCATCGAGCCATCGGCCGGCGGCGGCGTGGTGGTATCGGCCGGCGGCGGCATCGCGCTCGTGTCCGCGGGCGGGGGTGCCGTCTCGGTGGCCGGCGCGGTCGAAGTATCGCTCTTCGGTTCTTCCCGGGGTCCGCAGGCGGCCAACAGCGCCGCGGCGGCGCACAAGGGGATTAGTAGTTTCGCGTTCATGTCGTCTCCTGAAATCGGGTACGTCGCGCACCCTACGCGGAAGACCGCCGCAGGACAGTCAGCAACCCCTCTCATCGGCGGTTGCGTTGTCTGACCCCATGCCCGTCTTTCGCACCCCCGCCGGCCCGCAACGCTCAGGCGTTGCAAGGAAACATCTGCTCATTCCCCGGCGATCCGACCGGCTGGCGGACCACCGCGCCATTTCCGCTACACTGCCGATCACCAGTGACCCGGGAGGGGGATGGTCGCAACGGTCCCCGGGGTTGCTCATGAACCAAAGGAGAGGTCGCATGAAATCTTGGATCGTGCGCGGCAGTGCCGCGGCTTGCTTCCTGACCCCGCTCGCCATCCAGGCCCAGACGCAGGCCGCCTCGGACGACGACATCAACGAAGAGATCATCGTCACCGCGCAGAAGCGCGCCACTTCGCTGCAGGACGTGCCGTTCTCCGTCGCTGCGCTGACGGCGGAAAGCATCGAGGAATCCGGCGCCACCAACATCGTCGAGCTCGCGCGCAACGTACCCGGTCTCGCGATCACCGATCTCGGCCCCGGCCAGAGCCAGGTGGCGATCCGCGGCATCAGCGCCGGCCAGGTCGTGCGCGACCAGCCGGGCGCGAAGGAATCCGTCGGCATCTATCTCGACGAGTCGCCCATCTCCGTGGCGCTGTTCACGCCGGATCTCGACCTCTACGACCTCGACCGCGTCGAAGTGCTGCGCGGTCCGCAGGGCACGCTGTTCGGCGCCGGTTCATCCTCGGGCACGGTGCGGTACATCACCGCGCAGCCGAACGTCGGCGAATTTGGCGGCTCGGTCGACCTCACGGTGCTGAGCGCCGTCGACGGTGAAGAAGGCGGCACCCTGCGAGGCGCCGTCAACGTGCCGCTGGGCGAAAGCGCCGCGATGCGCGCCGTCGGCTACCACAGCGAGCTCCCGGGGTTCATCGACTCGAAGTACCCGGGGCGCGCGACTCTCGAAGACGTGAACAGCGGCACGCGCACGGGCGGCCGCCTCGCGTTCCGGTTCGAGCCGAGCGAGAGCTTCGCGATCACGCCGCGCATCGTCTACCAGAAGCTGGAGACGGACGGCTATCCGCGCGTCGACATCTACAACATCCTCGGCAACACGTTTACGACGACCGAGCCGCGCGTCGATCCGGGCGCGCGCGGGCAGGTGACGCAGCTGCGCGAGGGACTCGAAGACGAGTTCATGATGGCGGACCTCAAGCTCGAGTTCAGCATCGGCGACAGCCTCGGCCTCACGAGCGTCTCGACCTACATCGACCGCGAGGTCACGGTGGTTCGCGACGCGAGCCAGCTCACGGGCAGCGTGACGAAGGACATCGGCGGCACCGACGCGCAGGCGCGCTTCGACTCCACGCTGCTCGACGTCACGGACCTGCAGGTGCTGAGCCAGGAACTGCGCCTCGGCTCTGCGGGCGAAGGCCCCTTCCAGTGGCTGGTGGGCGCGTTCTACCAGGAGATGGAGCGCGACTACGGCCAGACGCTGCCGACGCCGGGCTACGACGCCTTCGTCGGCGCGCCGGGCTCGACGTTCTCCGCGCCGGCCGACACGCCTTTCTACTCGCGCATCTCGTACGAGTTCAGCCAGTTCGCGGCGTTCGGCGAAGCCACCTACCGCTTCAATCCGAAGTGGGCCGTGACCGGCGGCCTCCGCTACTACGACTTCGAAGAAGACCGTCTGCTCACGTTCGCCGGCGTTTTCGTCGATCCGAACATCTTCATCGACGAACCCGGTTCGACGAGCTCCGACGGCTTCTCGCCGCGGGTGATCGTCTCGTTCGACGCCACCGACGACGTGCAGTTCAACGCACAGGTGTCGAAGGGCTTCCGACTGGGCGGCATCAACGACCCGCTGAACCTGGGCCTGTGCACACCCGCGGACGCCGCGCTGTTCGGTGGCAACCCGGGCTTCGACGACGAGAAGACGACCAACTACGAGATCGGCGCCAAGACGCGGTTCGCGGATGGCCGCGTCACGCTCAACGCCGCGGTGTTCATGACGGACATCGACGGACTGCAGGTGGTCGGCGACGCAGGATCGTGCTCGTCGCGCATCATCCTCAACGCGCAGGCCGAGTCGAAGGGCGCCGAGCTCGAGCTATTCGTGCGGCCGGACGAGCACTGGGACTTCGGCATCTCCGGCACGTACGCCGACGCGGAGATCACCGAAGACTACCGCCCGGGCATCGTCCTGGCCGGCATCCGCAAGGGCAATCGCCTGCCGACGGCTCCCAAGTTCCAGGCATCGGCGACGGCCGGCTACACGTTCACGCTGTCGGACAGCCTCGAGAGCTTCTTCCGGCTGACCTTCCAGCACGTGGGCTCGTCGTTCACGCAGCTCGCGGACCAGGAAGCCGGCTTCGGCCTGATCCACTTCCCGCCGAACGCCGACGGCTCGGCGCGGTTGATCCAGCTCGGCGGAGTTCCCGCGAGCACGACGGTCAACTTCGACCCGGAGCTGCCGTCGTACGACCTCGCCAATATTCGCTGGGGCGTGCGCAGCGACCGATGGGAAGCCGCGGTGTTCGTCAACAACCTGTGGGACGAGAAGGCCTACCTCTCGGTCGACCGCGAGCGCGGCCGCAGTGCTCGCGTGGGGTATCTCACGAACCCGCCGCGGACCTACGGCGTCAACTTCCACATGAACTTCTGATAGTGACGAGCAGGTCGATTACGACGGCCGCTGCCCTCGGGGCGGCGGCCGTTTTGCTTGGTGGCCCGGCGCGTGCAGGCGAGCCCCTGAAAGCAATCCTCATCGAGGGCACGGCGCGCGTCGAGCTGATCGAAGGCTCGCGCCGCGCGACGGTTGCGCCCGGAGAACGCTACGGCCGGTATACCGTGATGGCGGTGCTGCCCGACGAACGCACCGCGATCCTCGAGGACTTCACGACGCGGGACGGCAAGATCCTGTTCGTCGGCGAACGCGGCGTCTCGCTCGAGCTGTCCAAGACCTCCGAGCCCACTTTCGCAACGCAGCCTCCGTATCTCGGCCACACGCTCGCCGAAGTGAAGGCGAGCGGGCGGGATCTGTTGGCGGAGACACTCCTGCGCCGGCCGGGCGATCCGCGCTACACGGACGTGGCCGCGGCGTTGCCGCCGATCACCCGCGTGCGAGCGAACGTGTACAGTTTCCTAGGCACGCCGGATTCGCGCGACAAGGTGTGGGTCAACTACGGCGGCCGTACCTCCAACTTCGACCCGGCCGTCTATCAGCCGTCCATCCGCGCCGTGCGCGACGCCGGCAAGGTGTGGGACGGGCTCGTCGGCGGCTATCTACCTGCGCTGCGATTCGTGTATCCCGAAGGTGAGGGCACCTGGACCGAGATGGTCGCCTACGCGCCGTTCCGCACGCTGGCGGACGAACGCGTGCAACCCGTGTGGTATCGCGTCGCGCGCGTCGAGGGCGGCGAACTGCGTTGGGCGCGCCACGTCGATACCTACCTGCCGTACCCGCCGCGCGGGGACGCGGCCGCCGCGCCGTTCTACGCGGACCTCGCGCAGCTGAAGCAGACCTGGGACGCGGCCCTCGCGCCGGGAATGCGCATCGAGGTGCCCGACGCCCATCTGGCAAACCTCGCGCGCTTCTCGCTGTTGCGCACGATGGCCACCCGCGTGCAGGGATTCCCCAAGTACGGCGCGGTGGAGACCAACTACGGCGGCGCCGAGCACGACGGATTCCCGGACACGTTCACGGTCGAGGTGGCCGCGTTCCTCGAATGGGGACTCGTCGACCGGGCCGGCGCGATCATCGACAACTACTTCTCGAAGTTCGTGCGCGACGACGGCTCCATCGTCTACCGCGGTCCCGAGACCGGACAGTTCGGCCGCATGCTCACGGTGCTCGCGCAGTACGCCAACGCCGGCGGCGATCCCGAGCTGCTGCGCCGCCAGCGCGCGCGCATCGACGCGCTGACGCGCGTGCTGCTCGCGATGCGCGAGCAGGCCCGTCGCCTGCCGGCCGCGGATCCGGCGTACGGGCTCATCTCGGGCTGGAGCGAGGCGGACTCGGTGCTCGACCTCGATCCGCAGCGCTACTTCCAGCCCTACTTCTCGAACACCACCGAGGCCGCGCGCGGATTCCGCGATCTGGGCCGCGTGTGGCAGCGGCTGGGCTTCACGGAGTGGGGAACGAAACTCGTCGGCGAAGCCGCGGCGATGCGTCGCGATCTTGAGACCGCCTACGGGCGCTCGACGCTCGACGACGGCGGAATGCCGGTGCTGCCCGCGATCGCGGGCGTGGAGCAGCCGTTTCACGTCGCCGTCGCGCGCGACCGGCTCGACCCGCAGCATCGTTCGTACCGCACCTACATGGAGATGATGTACTCCGGTAGTTTGATGCGCGAGCAGGTCGCCGCCATCGTCGATTACCGCGCCCGGCACCACGACACGTTGCTCGGGATGCCCACGGCGTACGGCTACGAGACGGGCGAGGTCGCGGGCTTCCTGTCGTATGGCCACGGCTACGGCCTCATCCAGCACGATTTCATCCGCGAAGCGCTGCTGCTCACTTACAGCGTCGCCGCGCATCAGTACACGCGGGGTACCTGGCTCGCGCCGGAGACCCGGCAGGTCATCGCAGACGACGAGGCCGCGCCGTACTGCACGCCGGCGCAGCTCGTGGTGCCGTTGTTCACGAAGTGGCTGCTGGTGTTCGAGGATCCCGAGCGCGAAACGCTGTGGCTCGCGAAGGGTGCGCCACGGGAGTGGCTCGCGGACGGCCGGCGCGTCGCCGTCTCGAATGCGGCCACGCGTTGGGGGCGGGTCGGCTTCACGATCGATTCGCGCGCGGCGCGGAGATTCATCGACGCACGCGTGACGCTGCCGGAAGGCGGCATCGCCGCGGAGCTCAAGCTGCGACTGCGCGCGGTGGACCAAGCCCCGATGAAGTCCGTGACGGTGAATGGCAGGCGCTGGACGGCATTCGATGCGGCCGGCGAGTCCGTCACCATTCCCGCGAATACCGCCGGGCCGCTGATGATCGTCGCAAGATACTAGCGGCGCCCGCGTTGCGCCGGTCAGTGTACCGCGCGGTTCTGCTGCTCCGCCTTCGTCTCCAGGCTGAATCGCGGCTCGACCTTCCCGAGTCTTCCCGTGAGCAACTCGCTCGCGTAGCGTCCCACTTCGGGACCATGCTTGAAGCCGTGTCCGGAGCCGCCGCCGACGAGCAGCACGTTGTCGGCCGCCGGATGCCGGTCGATCAGCAGGTCGCCATTGCTGCTGTTCTCGTACTGACAAACCCGCTCCTCGTTGAGCGCCGCGTTCGCCAGTGCCGGGAACCGTTTCGCGAGATAGGCGCGCACGTCGGCGAGCCCTCCCGGCGACGCGATCCGGTCCCCGCGATCCGGATCGATCGGCGGGCCGTGCTTGTCGTGCGCCACCTTGAATCCCCGGCTCTCGATGTCCGGCATGCCGTAGAAGATGTCGCCGTCGTTGTAGTCGGCCCACCCGGGCAGCGCGCCGGCGCCGAAGCGTTCGTCACCAGCCGGCGTCGCGAAGTAGAACACTTCCTGCCGCGTCGGAAAGATGCGCGGACCGAGCAGTCGCGGGAAAACCTTCGGCAGCCACGGGCCGCAGGCGAAAACGAAGCTGGCGGCGGAGACGGTCGAGCCGCCACCCACCTCGAGCTGCGCGACCCTTTTCTCCGCATCCGGGGGCTTCACGGCGGCGACCCGGTACTCGCCGCCCGATTTCACGAACTGCTTCACGAGTGTCTGGACCGCGCGCCGCGCCATGAGCACGCCGAACTGCGGCTCGAAGATGCCCGCCTCGATACCGGTGGAATCGATCTGCGGCCAGCGCTGCGCGATCGCCGCGCGATCGAGTTCCAGCGTGGGTAGTTTGAGGCGGCGATGCACTTCGAGCCCCTGCTCGACGTACGCTTCGCGCTTCTGGAACATGAAGATGACGCCGGTCGGATGGAAAACGGGCAGGCCCGCGAGATCGGACAGCCACTTCCAGTTCGCCAGCGAGTCGAACGCCATGCGCGTGTAGATCTCGTCTGGCCCGTAGAGGCCGCGAGTCATGCGCGACTCGCCGCCGGACGATGACCGCGCGTGCGCCGGACCGACCGCGTCGAGCAGCAGCACGCGTTGCCCCGCCTTGCGCAGGTGCCACGCCGTCCAGGCGCCGAACACTCCGGCGCCCACGACCACGGTATCCCAAGGCTTCTGGTTGGCCATCTTCGAACCCTTGTTTTCCTGAGCCGTCACGCGCGCGGCCATTCCGGCGGCGAGCGCGCTCGCCAGCAGGTTGCGCCGCGAGACCTTCACTGGTGTCCGCCGCCCTTCGATTCCTTCGCGACGGCCTGCATCGCCCGATTCGAAACGCCCATGGCTTCCTCGGGCTCATCATTGCCGCGACTGCCGTCGAGCACGGTGAGGAACGCCACGAGGTCGCGCAGTTGCTTGCGAGTCAGGATCTGTCCGTACACCTCCGGCATCGACGAAGGCGCGGCCGTGCGTGTCTTCACCTGCTTGGGATCGATCGTGATGACGCTCCCGTCGGCGCGCTTCAGCTCGATGGCACCGGGCGACTCCTTGGCGACGGATCCCGTCTCCGTGCTGCCGTGCTGGAGCGCGAGTGTCACGACGTCGAACCCGGGCGCGATGTGCGCATTCGGCTTCACGATGGCCTCGAGCAGATAGTCGGCCTTGTGCTTCGCGCCGATGAGCGACAGATCGGGGCCCGCCTCGCCGCCCTCGCCGAACGCCTTGTGACAGCGCGCGCAGGGCAATACGGCGTTCTCCCAGAACTCGTTGCCGCCCGCGCGCGGATCGCCACCCGCGAGCGCGAACGAGTAGGGCGCGAGCGCATTCGTACCGGCGCTCCACGCCGTCGTCTGCTTCTGCCAGCGCGCCTTCACGGCGGGTGACTGGCTCTTGTCGAGCGCGTCCATGAGCTCCATCTGCGCGCCGGGCAACACCTTGCCGGCGGAGAGCTGGTCGACGGCCGCGACGAGCAGCGTCGGTGCCTGCTTGCTGTCGAGATCGCCGAGGGCGCGGTAGGCCGCGGCCTGTTCGGCGGTGTCGGCGCTGGCGGTGAACCGCTTGATCACCGGCAGTGCGCGATCCGGCGCGCGGCGCGCGAGGATCTGCAGCCCGGCGAGACGCAAGGACGCGACGCTGGATTTCTCCGCGGCCGCGACCGCCGTGAGCACCGCGTCGCCGCCGAATCCGTCCAGCCGCCCGAGCGCGGCTTCGCGCACCGCGACCGGCGCCTTCTCGTCGCTCACTATTTTCACCAGCGCGTCGGACGAGGAGCGCACGTCGAGCTTGCCGATGGATTCGATGGCGGCGAGCTGCACGGGCTCGGGCGCACTGCCCAGGAGCTTCGGCAGGGCGGCCGCCAACGCGTCAGCGGCCGGCTTGCCGTCGCGCTTTGGCAGCGGACGGAAGATGCCGACCACGCGATCGCGCGCCGGCACGTCGCCCCACAGCCCGAGCTGCGTCAGCGCTTCGGCACGCATCGCGGGTGTCGCGGATCCGTTCGCCGCGTACGCGGCGAGCGCCTGCGCGCGCTCCGCGCCACCGGCACGGAAATTTGCGTTGATCGCGCGCGACACGACGGCCTCGTCCTTCACGGGCGCGGTGGCGAGCCTGGCGGCGAGGGCGCCGAAAGCCTTCTCGACGTTCGCGTCGTTGATGGCCTCGGCGGCCTCACGCGCGACGAACGCGTTCCTGTCGTCGAGGAATTGCGCGAGCGCGGGGTCCTGGAGCCGGCGGTAGACGAGCACCACGCCCAGGCGGACGGCATCGTCCGCATCCTTCGCGGCGGCGTCGAGCGCGGCGTTGCGGCCGATCTTCGAGAGCGCGTAGGTCGCGGCATGGCGCACGTAGGCATCCTGGTTCGCGTTGCGTTTCAGCAGCGCGAGCAGCGGCGCCGTGCTGCTCTCGCTCGCAAGCTTGCCGAGGCTCTGCGCGGCGAAGAACTGCACGCGCGCGGCCGGGTCCGCGAGCGACCGGACGAGCGCGGGGGAGGATTTCGCGTAGCCGATGTCGCCCAGCCCCTTCGCGGACTGCGCGCGCACCTCGGCGTCCTTGTCGCCCAGGAGCTTCGTCAGCACGGGGCCGACGTTCGAGCGGGCGCGGCCCAGCTGGGACAGACCCCAGACGGCATGCAGGCGCGACAGCGGATCGGCCTTCGAGTTGTTCGCGATCTTCGTGAACACGCCGACGCTCTTCGGGCCGCGCGACGCGAGCTCGAGCTGCGCTTCGAGGCGAGCTCGACGATCGGGATGCGCGAGCAACGTGGCCAGCTCGGCGTCCTTGCGGTCCTCGAACCCCGCGGCGAGGATCGCCTTGAGCTCCGCGCTGATCTTCGTCTGCGCGGGATCCGGGTTCGCCGGCCTCACTCCGTACACGCGGCCCTTCTGGGATTTCGGCCAGCCGTCCACCCAGTCGAGGAGGTACAGCACGCCGTCCGGACCGAAGGTCACGTCCGTGGGCAGCACGCCGCCCATGAACGGCTGGCTCGAGGTCGGCACGAACGACGCGCCGTTCTCTTTTATCGTATACGTCTGGATGCCGCTGCGCGCGATGCTGCCCTTGAAGTGCGTGAGGAAGAAGTGACCCTTGTACGCGGGCGTGAGTCCGGTGCCGGGGTAGTAGGTGAGGCCGGAGGGGCCGTCCTCGATGTTGCAAACCGGCGGCAGTAGATAGGCCGGGCGCCCGTCGAAGGCAGGCTTCCACAGCCCTTCCTTCACCCACGGGCCGCCGTGGCCTTCCGGCGCGTGCTGGTAGCCCACGCGCCAGCCGCTGTCGCCGCCCTCGACCACGTACACGAGGCGCTCCATGTCGCCCTGGTCGCTGTCGTTGTCGCCGGTGAAGAGATTGCCGTGCTCGTCGAACACGAGCTCCTGCGGATTGCGCAGGCCACGCGCGACGAGTTCGAACTCGGTGCCGTCGAGGTTGGAGCGGAACACCCCGCCTTCATCGGGCAGCTCGACCACCTGGCCCTCCTTGCCCTTCACGTGCGCACCGCGGTCGCCGATCGAGTAGTAGAGCTTCCCGTCGGTGCCGATGGCGAGGCCGTGGAAATCGTGGCCGGTGAAGCTGTAGCGCACGCCGAAGCCGCGCAGCAGCTCCTCGCGCTTCGGAGCGCCGCCGGCCTGCTCGGTGAATTTCCACAGGCTCGGGATGTTCGTGAAGTACACCTCGCCGTGACGCGCGAGGACGCCCGAGGCGATGCCGTCGAGCTCGGAGTTGAAGCCGTCGGCGAATACGCTGCTCTTGTCGGCGACGCCGTCGCTGTCCGTGTCCTCGACGAGGCGCACGATCTCGCTTTCCTGCCTGAGCTGCTTCGTCTGCTCCTCGCCGAACACGCGTTGGTGCAGGGCCGTGCGTTCCTCGATCGAGCGCAGCGCCATGTCGTCCTCGAGCATGTCCATGTAGCTGCGGATGTCGAGCACGCTCGTGCGGTAACGATGCGTTTCGGAGACGAACAGGCGGCCCTTTTCGTCGAAATCGAAGGCGACCGGGTTCGCCAGCATCGGCTCGGCGGCCCAGAGCGACACCTTGAGGTCCTTCGGCACGGTGAAGCGCTTGAGGGCGAGCTGCGCGTCGTCGGAGGCGGGGTCGATGACCGGCGTGGTCAGGCGGTCGAATTTTTCGAGCTCGAGCGTCGGCGAAGCGGCGACGGAGAGTCCGGACACGGACAGGACGGCAAGGCGCGTCAGCAGAACGGAAGGTTTCATGGGATCCCGGGTCTGATTTCTGATTGGAAGCGGTTTCAGCCGGCGGAATATAACCGGAGCCGCAGGGTCAGGACGACCGGCATAATCCTCCGACATGGCCGCACCAATGCCCAGAAAACCGGCGCAGAAAACCAATCCATCGGCCGCGGCCATCATTCCGGCCCTGGTGACGGTCTTCCTGGGGGCCGGCGTCGCGATCTATCAGTCGACGAAGGACGAATCCGAGCCGGCCAGGGCCGAGGCGGCCCCGCCCGCCGCTGATCCCGCGCCGGGGAGCGCCACCGGCGCGCTTGCCCGGCGCGCCGAATTCGATTTCTACCTGCTGGCCATGACGCTGCACGAGTCGTTCTGCGCGGAGCGCGGGCAGAAGAAGGAATGCCGCGCGCGGCAGGCGAAGGCGCTCGTGATCCACGGCCTCTGGCCGGAGAAGCTCGAACCGCGCCAGTACCCGCGCGACTGCCCGGCACCGCGCCTCGCGCTGGAACCGGCGCTCACGCGCGAACTGCGGCCGCTGATGCCGGGCATGGAAGACGGATTGCACGAACACGAATGGCGCGAGCACGGCGGTTGCAGCGGGCTCGACGACGACGCGTACTTCCAGGCGACGCTCGATGGCGCGCGCGTGCTCGACGCCGCGCTCGGCGCGAAACTAACTACCATCGCGGGTAGCGAAACGGACGCGCGCGAACTGCGCACGGCGGCCGACGCATACCGTACGGGACTCGGGGCGACGCTCACGTTCCATTGCCGCACGCCGCGCGCTGCGCGCCCGGGCTCGCGGCCCTGGCTCAACGAGATCCGCCAGTGTCTCGACGACGACGGTCCGGGCGGCGCCCCGTCGACGCCGCTCGACTGCGCCACGGTCGACCGCCGCGACCAGGGTTGCGGCGGCCGCTTCCACGTGGCGGCTCGTTGATGCGCGGCTCGCAACTCACGCAGCTCGTCATCGCCTACGCGGTGACCGCGGCCGGGATGCTGCTGATGCTGTACCTGCTGCGCGCGCAGAAGCGCGCGTTCTGGCGCTGGCCCGTGTACTCGGTGATCGCCATGGGCGCCGGCATCGCGGCGTGGAACGGCCTGAGCCTCCACGTGTTTCCCGTCTCGTGGCGGCTCATTCACGCGAATGCGATGTACGCTGCCGCGCTGGTGCTCTACGCCTTGTTTGGAGCGGGTCTCGGGTGGCTCATCACGCGCCTGACGCGTTCGCGACCGACCGAGTTTGCAGATATTCCCGATTCGCCGGAAGATGTCGCCGACGACGGAGGGAGACGTTCATGAAGAACAAACAACAGATCGCCGCGATGATTCCGCCGGGTCCGCGCCCGCCGCCGTCGCGCTAGTGCACTACTTGCCGGCCGGCAGGGTGTAACCCGCCAGGAACGGCTCGCGCTCGGCGCGCCAGCGGGCGCGCCATCCGCGTTTCCATGCCACCTGCAACGCCGCTTCGGCCTGCGCGCGCTTGCCCTGCATGGCCAGCGAGTTCGCCCGCAGCGTGTAGAGACCATAGTGCATGCCGCCGGACTGCTCGTAGCGGTCGAGCATCGCGTCGAAATCCCGCAGCAGCTTCTGCGCCTTCGCGGTGTCGCCGCCGCCCTTGAGCTCGATGCCTGCGTGCGTCAGCGCCACGGCGTACTCGTGACGGATCTGGCTGCCGTCGAGCATGTCCGCCGCCGCCGAGTCGAGGATGCGATCGGCGTGCGCGAGCGTGACGCGTGCGGCCACCGCGTCGTTCGCCACGAACTGCAGGCGCGCGAGCTCGGCGAGCTCGGCGCCCGTCGAGGCACGATCCGCGAACTTCTGCTCCGCCATCCACCGGCGCAACGCTTCCGGGCCCGACTCCACCAGCAGGATCTGCGCTTCGCGGGCCAGGTTGAAGAATCCCTCGCTGGCCGGCAGGCCGCGCACCACCGTGCGCGCCGCCTCGTACTGGCCGAGGGTGAGCAGCAGGTCGATCTTCTGGTCCGCGAGATTGAAGTCCGTGGGCGCGAGCTTGACGGCCTCGTCGATCCAGCGAATCGCGTCGTCCGACTTGCCCTGCGCGCGCGCGATCCACGCGGTGGCGAGCGGGCCCCACATGTTGCTCGGGTTCAGCTCGCGCGCCTTGTCGCAGGCGGATTTCGCGTCCGCGTATTCGCCGAGGTCGACGAGCTCGACGCAGCGCCACACCTGCGGCAGGAAGTCGCGCGGGTCCAGCGTCGCCGCGAGGGAGAAGTGCTCGAGCGCGCGGTTCGGCTCCGCGCGCCGTTCGTAGAGCTGGCCGAGGTAGCGGTGGCTGGCGGCGTCGTTGGGATTGAGCTGCGTCGCCTTCTCGAGCAGCGGCATCGCCTCGTCGAACAGGAATTCCTCGGTGCGCAGCAGCCCCTTGGTCGCATAGGCCTCCGCGAGTTTCGGGCTCACCGCGATCGCGCGGTTGATGAGCGGCTCGACCTCGGCCGTCACGTCCTCGAGCGGCATGCGGTTGAGCGACAGGCCGTTGATCAATGCCTCGGACAGGCCGACCAGCCCGA
>CADEED010000024.1:0-23181 GCA_902826225.1 uncultured Pseudomonadota bacterium
TTCCTGGGCCTCACGATTGCTTGCCTCATCGCAGCGCGCCTGCATGTTTCCTTGGCCCCAAAGCTGGCGGCGATCTTTGCAACTCTCGCGCTCGCCGTCGCGTTCGCCGCCATCTCGAACGACCGCGGCCGTCGCTGGCAGGCATGGGGCACGCTGCTCGTCGGGGTCGGTGTGTCGATCGCGGTGGCACTGGGCCACCTCCAGGTTTTTCCGCTGCTGCTGTCGTCCGTGCTCGTGCCTCTCGCGCTCGCCGGGACCTTCGGTCGCACCCTGCGTCGCGGACGCACACCGCTCATTCACCGCATGGCGCTCATCGTGCACGGCGTTCCCGAACTGAATTCGAAATTGGTGCGATACACGCGCAACGCGACGCTGGCGTGGACGGCGCTGTTCGCCAGCCTCACGTTGGGCAATGGCTGGCTGATGCTGAATGCGACGCCGGGCGGGCTCGCCGACATCGCGGGACTACCGGCCCCCTCGCCATTGTTGCTGGCCGAGTGCGTGAGGTTGAGCAGTCTCGTCACGTTCGGCTCGATCGCCGGACTGTTCCTCGTCGAATTCTGCCTGCGCTTCGTGCTCCTGACGGACGATCCTTTCCGCGATCCGATTCTCTTTGCGCGCCAGGTGCGCAACCGATGGCCGGCCATTGCCGCGAGTCTGCGCGGCGATGAGTGATTCTCCCGCGCCCAACAAGATGGCAGAGCCGGACGCGGAGGAGTGGCAAACCCGGCCCGAGGCGGCGCGCGGCGTGGGTCAACGGCTTCTGCGGATACTCGCGTTCCGGGTAGGCAGGCCGGTGGCGCGTGTGATCACGTACGCTGCCGCGCTCTACTTCATGCTGCGTCGGGGACCCGATCGGGCGGCGTCGCGCGCCTACCTGCAACGTGTTCTGGGCAGGCCGCCCACGCCGTGGGACACGTATCGTCATTTCCTCTGCGTCTCGCAAATCACACTCGACCGGCTGTATCTCATGGTCGAGCGGTTCGAGCGACTCCGCGTTCGCACGATCGGCCTCGAGCTTCTGGACTCGGCCCTCGATGAGGGGCGCGGCGTTCTGCTGTTGAGCGCACACCTCGGCAGCTTCGATGCGTTGCGTGTCCTCAGCACACTTCGCCCCGAAGTCCCAATTCGAGTGCTGCTGGACCTCGGGCAGACCGCAGAACTTTCCGCGCACCTGAACGCGCTGAATCCCGCGATGGCTGCGACCGTCCTGGATGCACGGCGCCCCGGCCCCGCATTGGTGCTCGAGATGCAGCGCGCCCTTGCGGGCAAGGCGATCGTGGCGACACTCGCGGATCGTCTGCGACCCGGCAATCCCGCGCTGACAGCGGACTTCCTGGGCGCGCCGGCGCAGTTTCCGGCTTCCCCGTGGTTGTTGGGCGCAGCCCTCAACGTGCCCGTCGTGTTGGCCTTCGGCCTCTATCGCGGCGGCCCCGACTACGAGCTGCACTTCGAACGATTCGCGCTGGAGTTGCCAAAGAATCGACGTGAACGCCAGACTGCCTTGCAGGGCGTGGTGCAACGATTTGCGGATCGGCTCGCCCACTACACCCGGCTCGCACCCTACAACTGGTTCAACCTCTATGATTTCTGGGCACTCGCTGAGAATCGCACTCCTCGCTCCGATCCTGCTGCTGATCAGCGGGCAGACCCCAGCCGGGAGTCTTGAAGATCTCGAGAAGCGCTTGTCGCGCGAACCGCCCGTCAGCATTCCTTTTCGGGAATACCGCTTTTCGCGCGTGCTCAAGCGCCCGGCGTCGGCGAGCGGCATGCTCGAGTATCGGGCCGACGGCGTACTCGTCCGCGACGTCGAACTACCCTACCGCGAGCGCACTCTGGTGTCCGGCGAGGGCGTGATCCTGCAGCGCGAAGGTCGCGCCGAGCGGCGCTTCCCGCTGGAACGCGCACCGCAACTGCGTGTCCTGCTCGAGGGCTTTCGCGCGTTGCTCGACGGCAGGCTGAGCACGCTACGCAACGACTTCACGGTCCGCCTCGATGAAGCCGGGCGCGGCTGGACGATCACGCTGACCCCGCTCGACGCGACGCTGGCGCGCCGCCTGACCGCCTTGCGCATCGACGGCACCGGCGATCAGCCGACTTGCCTTGAGATCGCGATGCCCGACGGGGCGAGCTACACGCTGCTGGGACCGACGCCGCGCGTGCGCGACGTGCCCACGCGCGCCGAGCTCGAAGCGACATGCCGTACGCCGCTCGCGGCGCCATGAAATCCCGCGGCTGGGCAGTTCTCGCCGCGTGGTGCCTCGCGCTCGCTGCGGCTGCCATCGCCGTGGATGAGAAGCTGGTCATATCTGCGGACCTGAGACTTTTCATGCCGGCGCCACGCGATGCCGCGCAGCGCCTCGTCGTGCGGAGCGTGGGCGAGAGTCCGGCGTCGCGACTTCTGCTGCTGGAATTGAAGGGCGAGCCCGCCGCGCGACTTTCCGAGCTGTCGAAGGCCCTCGCGGGCTCGCTGGCGCGATCGCCCGAGTTCGAGTTCGTCGCGAACGGCTCGGAAACTCCTCGCTTCCCCGAATCATTGCTGCCATATCGCTACCTGATCACCGATGCTTTCGACGCCGCTTCGCTGACGACCGAACTGCCGCGCGCCCTCGAGGATCGCCGGCACGACCTGACCTCGCCGCTCGGCAGCTTCATCGAAGAATGGCTGCCGCGCGACCCGACGCTCGAACTCCTGCGTCTCGCCGAGCGCTGGCAGCCGCATCGCGAGCCGAAACGCGTGGGCGGTGTCTGGTTCACCCGCGATGAAAAGCGCGCGCTGCTGGTCGCAGCGACGCGCGCGGCCGCGTTCGATACGGCCGGTCAGGCGCGAGCTCTCGACGATTTGAACGCGCGCTTGCGTGAGGTCAAGGGCGCTACGCGGGCCACGCTCGGCATCAACGGCGCCGGCTACTACGCCCGGATAATCCGCGATCGAACGCAGTCCGAAGCGACCTGGTTCGGCATTGCCGCCACGATTGGCCTCGTCGCACTGCTTTGGTTCGCCTATCGACGCTTTCGCTTCGCGCTGCTGGGCGCATTGCCGCTCGTGAGCGGAGCGCTGGCCGGACTCGCCGCGGTGGGTTTCCTGTTCGGTTCGGTTCACGGCATTACCCTCGCCTTCGGGTTCACGCTGATCGGCGTCGCGCAGGACTATCCTGTCCATCTGTTCAGTCATCTGCGCGCCACCGAGTCGCCGTACGCCACCGCCCGGCGCGTGTGGCCGCCGTTGCTCACCGGAGTCGCGAGCACTTGCATCGCGTACCTCGCATTCCTCGTCTCGGGCGTGACCGGCCTCGCGCAGCTCGCGTGCCTCACGGTCACCGGACTCGTCGTGGCGGCGCTGACCACGCGCTTCGCCTTGCCGTCGCTCGTGGGCGCGGATCCAGAAGTCGTCGAACGCTTCCCCGCTCTCGGACGGATCGACATTGCATCGGCGCGGCTCCCTCGTCCGGCAGCACTGCTCGCGGTCTTCCCACTCTCGTTCGCGGCCGCGCTCGCGTTCGCACCCGGAGCCTTTTGGGAAGACGACCTGTCGCGTGTTACCCCGGTGCCCCCTGCGCTGCTGCGGGCCGACGCCGAATTGCGTTCGGAACTCGCAACGCCCGACCTCCGCACCCTGGCGGTGGTCAGCGGGCCGACGGAGCAGGCGGTTCTCGAAGATCTGGAAGCGTTGGAACCGGAACTCGCGCGCGCGATCGAGGCCGGCCACATCGCGGCCGCCGATCACGCCGCGCGATACCTGCCCAGCGAAGCGCTGCAACGCCGGCGTCAGCAGGCGCTCCCGGACGAGACGAGTCTGCGCGCCACGCTGGCCGCCGCGACGCAAAACTCCGACTTCGAACCGGACGCGTTCGAGCCCTTCATCGCTGACGTGGCTCGCGCCCGTGTCGCGCCCCTGCTGACCCGTACCGCGTTCCGCGGCACCCCGTTCGACTTGCGGATCTCGAGCGCCTTGTTCGCGCGCGACGGTGAATGGCACGCGCTCGTCAGTTTCTACGACGTCAAGGATGCGGGCGCTCTGGCCACGCAGCTCGGTCGGGTCGACAATCTCACGTTGCTGGACCTGAAGCGGGCTTCCGAAGAGCTCGTGAGCTCGCAGCGTACGTACATCATCGCCTGCCTGGGCGTCGCCACGGCCCTGCTCGTGATCGTGATTTCGCTGGCGCTCAGGCGCGCGTCGCGCGTGCTGCGCGTGCTCGCGCCCATGGTGCTCACCACGCTACTCATCATCACGGTCCTGCGTGCCGCCGGCGTTTCGCTCAACCTGTTCCACCTGATTTCACTGATTCTCGCGGCCGGGCTGGGCCTCGACTACGCCTTGTTCTTCGAACACTCGGCCGCCGATGCGGGCGAACGGCGGCGGACGCTGCACGCACTGCTCGTGTGCGCGATCTCGACGCTGCTGGTGTTTGCCATGCTCGCGTTCTCCTCGACCCCGATTCTGCGCGCGATCGGAGTCACCGTGTCCATCGGCGTGCTGTCGAACTTCTTCCTGGCTTTGCTGGTCGCGCGCGAGCGCGCGTGACCGTCGAGATTCAGGTCGCGGCGCGAAACAGCAACGGTTCGCGCGGAGGCGGCACGTCCGCTCCCGAGAGTTCGTGGGTGTCGAGGCCCGGTACGGCCCGTTGGGCTGCCGTGGAAATTTCGTTCGCGAGCGTACGCAGCAGTGCGACGTTGGTGCATACGCGCTCGCGGAAGCCGTCACCATCGAGCGGGTCCGTCAGGGCGCGATTGAGCTCCTTGAACCACGGAAGCGCCGACTGGTCGAGCATCTGCGGGGGATTCGAATCCGGCGCGCCCTCTGCCCACTCCCGCAGGATCATCTGGACGACACGGTTGAGGTCGCGCGCCGCGACCAACTCGCCGCGCAGGAGAGAGAGTGATTTCAGATCGGTCAGGCGATCCTGGAAGTAGAGCAAACACAGGATGCCCCAGTAATACGTGTAGTCCCACACCACCTTGACCGGCATCACCTGAGCGTGACCGAACATTCCGTACTGGCCGCGATACAGGTCCAGCGTGCTTTCGTAGAACGACGCAAAGAGCTGGTCGAAGAACTTTACAAACGGGCTCAAGGGCTGCCCCGCGAGGTCCAGCCGGATGAGCTCAGTGATGTACGTGTTGCCGATCGCGATGAAGTCGGTGCCCGGCGAATAGAACGGATCGAGGAACGGTCCGGCCTCGCCTGTGAGCGCCCAGCGGTCAGCCGAGAAAACTTGCCGGCAACCATACGAATAGCGACGCAACGCGACGAAGTCCAGCACGCGATCCGCGCGCGTTTCGATCTCCACGGACAATCTCGGCTGGTGCTTTGCGAGCCACTCGCGCGCCCGCGTGAAGTTGTTGAACCCGCGCAAGGGGTGCAAGGCCTCATCCGCGACGATGCCGACGGAATGCGCACCGCCCGACAGCGGGATCAGCCATACCCAGTAGCCTGGACCGATCAGGTGGTTGGTCGAGAGCCAACGCTCGGGCCTGACACAGCGTTGCCGCCAAGCTTCATCCGACGACCAGCTGTCGATGTTCAACCGCTCGCCGATTCGAAACCAGGCCGCGTTGGCATGATGGCCGTTGTCGGTCGTCAGGTCGAGCAGATTGCGCAGCAGTCCTGCCCTGCCGGATGCGTCGACCACCCAGCGAGTCTGGATGGTTCCATCCTCGCCTTCGTGTTCGTAGCTGACCCTGTGCGATCCGTCGCGCGCGAGCTCGACGCCGCGAACGATGGCGCCGCGCAGCAGCCGCACGCCGCGAGCCTTCACGACTTCGGCGAGGTGGTTCTCGAGCACCCCGCGATCGATCTGGTAGCCAGGCGTCGAGAAGTAGTCGCTCGCGCCGAGCTCGGTCGCGGAGTCGAGCTCGTGGCACCCGTCGCTGAAGAAGAACCGGAAGCCGAACTTCCTGAGATGGGCCGACTGCAGGTGCGACTTCAGTTCGAGGACGGTATCGAGGTAGTGCGCGCCGATCTCGACGGTCGACTCGCCGATCTTGTGAATGGCCTCCGGAGCGGGCGCCGACGCGCGCTCGAGAACGACGATGTCGACCTCGCCGAGACGCAGGCGCAATTGCAGCGCAAGCGTGAGACCCGCAAGCCCGCCGCCCATGATGACCACCGTCGCGTCGCTCATGAGATTGTTTCCAATACCAGCGAGAGCGCCGGATTCATCGGCAGGACGAGGCGGCATGTGCCTCCTTGCGCCAGCGCCTCGAACAGCGGCAGGCAGCTCGCCATGGCGTTTCCAGCGACCAGCGCTTCGTTCCTCGGTTGCGCGCGGCTCGCCGCTTCGCGGCGCGCGGACTGCAGGCTCACGCGCCAGCGCGCGATCGCCCGGTCGGAACTCGCGGCGCCCAGCACGAGCGCGGTCGCGAGCTGCAGACGGCTGGGCGCGACGCTCACGAGAGCGCCGCGCGCGTCGATGTCGTACGCGGCCATGAGCACGGGCTCCGCGCCGCCGTGCGCCTGCACGATCGCTTCCAACAAGGTCACCGCAAACGACTGTTCGCCGGCGCAGAGCGACGTGTAGGGCCGCATGCTGCCCACGGCGATCGTCCAATAGCCCGCCGGTGCGTTGTGCACGGAGTTGTGGAACTTCGTCGGCGAGAGGAGTTTGGGATCGACGGCCAACGTGGAGCACAGGTAGTCGGTGATCGCGAGATCGCCGTACATCGAGCCGAACACGCAGGGCAGCGAGGCGGGATCGCGGTCGGCGGCGGCGCACGCCAATCGCGCGGCATCGATGGCGAGGGCGACGGTTTCCGACGCGCGCCGACGTTCGTTGGGTGGCAAGGCTTGCGGAACCGGTCGCGGCGCGGGCGCGGTGGGCGCCGGCTCATCGCCGCGCAAAATCCTTCGTGCCCGCTCCCAACCGGGAAGGAATGGCGACCACAGCGCAACCCCTTCGATGCCGATCGTGAAACTTCGGGATTCGGTCACTCGGCC
Source organism: uncultured Pseudomonadota bacterium (assembly GCA_902826225.1). Taxonomy (GTDB): domain Bacteria; phylum Pseudomonadota; class Gammaproteobacteria; order Steroidobacterales; family Steroidobacteraceae; genus CADEED01. The sequence continues at coordinate 6,938 of CADEED010000024.1, forward strand.
GCCGCGAAGACGAGCGAGCAATTGCTGCCGCCGAATCCGAAAGAGTTGCTGAGGGCGATCCCGACACGCCCGTGCGCGCCGTGGAGGCGAACCTGGGGGCCGCAGTCGGGATCGAGTGTGTCCGAGTTGATCGTGCCTGGCATGAAGCTGTGTTCGATGGCGAGCATGGTGATCACCGCCTCGAGCGCGCCCGCCGCGCCGAGCGCATGGCCCGTCCATCCCTTGGTGGAGCTTGCGTGTGTCTCCGCGTCGAACATGTCAGCGATCGCCGCTGCTTCCACGGCGTCGTTCTTGGCACTGGCGGTACCGTGCAGATTGACGTAGTCGACGTCGCTGGCGTGGATGCCGGCGTTCGCCAGCGCCTGGGCCATCGCGAGACGCGCGCCGAGCCCGCCCGGATGCGGCGCGGACATGTGGTGCGCATCACTCGACTCACCGGCTCCCAGGTACCGGATTCCCTCGCCTTGCGTCTCGAGCAGTGCGAGCGCCGCCGCTTCACCCAGATTGATCCCGCATCGGGTGATGTCGAAAGGTCGGCAGGGATCGGGCGATACCAGCGCGAGCGAGTTGAACCCGAACAGCACGCTTTCGCACAGGCTGTCCACGCCTCCCACCACGGCGGCGTCGGCAATGCCCGCCTCGAGGAGTCGCGCCGCGTGCGCGAACGCCTTGGCGCCGGAAGAACACGCGGTCGCGATGGTGACCGCGACGTTCTCGAGGTCGAAGGCCCGCGCGAGGAATTCGCCCGTGGAGTGCGGTGAATATACGGCCAGGCCGCGCAGGTGCGCCGGGATCGCGCGCTCTGCCGTCAGTTCGCGATACGCTTCTTCGGTCGCGCCGATGCTCGAAGTGGACGTTCCGATCACCAGCGCCACGCGCCCCGGCCCGTGACGTTCTCGCGCGGCCCGCACCGACGCCGAGAATCCATCCTGCGCGTGCGCGAGCCAGGCCAGGCGATTGTTGCGGCACTCGTACGACGCGAGTTGCGGTGGCAGTGGCAGCAGCGCGGCATCGGGCACGGCGCCGATCCAGGTGGGCAGCGGATCTCGGCCGAAGTGATTGGGTCTGAGACCCGATTGCCCGGCGACCAGTGAATCCAGGATCGCCTGTTTACCGAGCCCTGCTGCGCATGCCGCTGTCGCAGCCGTGACCCTCATCGCGCGCCTTGCCATTACACGCCTTCGTCTTCGCGCTCAGCACGAGCGGGCTCTTTGCAGGTCGTCGGTGACCGTCTTCGACGACAGGCAGAGCATACAACCTTCGGACGGCCGCTCGGGCGAACATGGATCGTTACCGATGCGCCAAATCCCGCGCACCGTCCTTCCGTAGGACGACAGCCGCTCGCATATGGCAGCTTTCCGACTCGTATGGCACGCGCGAAAGGCTATTCAGCGGGTTCACCGAGGAGCCCACCCATGAATGCGCCGAGTTTGTCCGGCCGGGGCTAACAAAAATGTGTCTGGCGTGGCCATTTCCACGCGTAACGCACAATCACGGAAAGCAGCACGACCTCTACAACAGCCCCAAACACCATGTGCATCCAGGCCTCACCTGCCAGGTTGAACAATGTGTATGGAATATAGACTGCAGCCACGATCATGTTCGTCCAGCGATTTACTCTGGCCGTCAAGGCAACGGAAAGGGGGATCATGAGAGCTGGAATGCTTACCGAAGCCAGTCCCGTCAATAGAAAGACTGGTGAAATTTCGAACGTGAACACTCTTCCCGCCAGAATCTCTTCAATGGAGCCCGGCATATAGAGGTGGAAATAATCTACATAGATGTAGAGGAACATGAACGCAGTCCATAGAGCTGCGAGTTTGAGTTTTGTGTTGATTCTTATTTCTTCCAGCATACGCATGATTCTTTGGGTTTTTCGTTCCGGGCCCGTCGTCTTGTCGACGAGCTGCGCCGAACTACCCGCTTCGTCGTGATTCGGATTTTCCGGAAGCGCGAGAATCAATAGTTCGACTCGTTGTTCGTCCCTGCGGACACTATTCGCCCACGACGATGCGATCTGTGGAGAAGCGTCGCGCCGAATCCCGTCGGATACCGGACACGCACAGGCGATACAGGCATGTCCACAATCTCTGGCCTCCCACAAGCATTCAGAACTCTGACGAAATGCCCACATTGTCCCAAGGAAAATCACATGTTCGCTCCCTAGAGTGCTCGCCATCCAATCAAGGACGAATCGAAAATGACCCGCACTTTCAACAAGCGCCCGCGACATCTCGCCGCTGGCATCACAGCTCTCTCGCTGCTCTGCGTCGCCGATATGGCCGCGGCACAATCGGCTGACGAACCGGCAACGGCCACTGGCTGGAGCGGAAGTCTGGGCATCGGCACGGTGAGCGCAGCCACCTATCTGGGCAGCCCGAACCGCCGCACGATTGGTGTGCCGTTCGTCGAACTGGCTTACACCAGTGAGAGCATGGGCAGATTCCAGCTTGGCCAGCAGGGCGCAGCGTGGATCTTCCCGGAAGTTGCCGGGTTCACGGTGGGTGTGCAGCTGGCCGGAGACCCGGGCCGCTACGAGCGCAAGCACGATGACTTGATTCCCTATGGCGATGCGCGCCTCGAGGGCATGAGCGACGTGAAGAGCTCGGCCGAGGCAGGGGTGTTGGTCGGCTACGGGCCCGTGTCACTTTCGGTGCGGCAGAGCCTGGGCTCAAAGGGACATGAGGGTCTCGTCGCCGATGTGGGGGTCGAGCACGGCGTGCAGATCAACGACCGGCTGGCCATGTCGGTGGGGGTCGGCGCCCGCTGGGCCGACGATGACTACATGAAAAGCTTCTTCGGTGTGACGGAAGCGCAGGCGCAGGCCAGTCGCTTCGATGCTTACACCGCCGGCAAGGGCATCAACAGCGCCGAGGCCTCGGCAATGGCCGAATACAGGGTGAAAGGAGCCTGGTACATGATGGCCCGCGTGAACTACAGCCAGCTGCTCGGTGATGCGAAAGACAGCCCCATCTCCGAGGAAAACGGCAGCGCGACCGGCTTCCTGGGCGTCACCCGGAAGTTCGACTGACATGTCGCCATTCGCCGAGTCCGCCGGAATTCCGACCGGCGGAGCGCCGGGCATGCCTCGACCATCCTCTAGCCCGATGGGACCTGCTTGGCAAACACGCTTCTTGTGCCGTAGGACGACGGCAGATCGTGTCCAGCGCCTTTCCGATCCGCGTGGCAGGCGCGAAATGCTATTCGGTAGGATCACGGAGGGATCCACCCATGGCTCGCGTACTCATTCTGTCGATGCTCTCACTACTGACGGCGTGCGGGGGAAACTCCGAGCAAACCCCGCCGCCTCCGACGCAACCCGCGAACCCCGCCGAAGACGCGATCCGCGAGGTCATGAGCCGCGTGCATGGCTATCTACTCACGGCAACCCCGCTGCGCCCCGTCGACGCCGACACCGGCGCCGCGGCCTCCCTCGATGCCCTGCCGGACAACGTCGCGCTCGCGCGTACCGACATGCACATCGACACGTACGAATGGGGCGTCACGTACACGGGCATGCTGCGCGCCACGGAGGCCACGAACGACGCGCGCTACCGCGCCTATGCGGACGAACGGCTCAGCGGGCTCGCGCGCCTGGCGGCACACATGCGCACCCGCTACCCGGCGGCGACCTTCGACACGTATCCCTCGACCGTGTCCGGCAGCTTCTCGCTGCGCCGGGTGCTCTTCCCGCAGAACCTCGACGACTCCGGCTCGATGTGCGCGGCGATGATCAAGGCGGATCGCGCGGGGATCGCCGACGGCGCGCTGCGCCCGTGGATCGACAACTTCGCGAACTGGGTGTCGACGCGCCAAATGCGCCTGGCTGACGGCACGTTCGCGCGCGACCGGCCGATGCCGAATTCGGTGTGGCTCGACGACCTGTACATGAGCGTGCCCTGCCTCGCGCAGATGGGCCGGCTCACGGGCGAGCGCCGCTACTTCGATGACGCCGCCCGGCAGATCCTGCAGTTCCATTCCCGGATGTTCGTGCGCGAGAACGGTCTGTGGATGCACGGCTGGGTCCAGGAAATGAGTCCGCACCCGGCGTTCCACTGGGCGCGCGCCAACGGATGGGCGCTGATGGCGATGGTCGAGTTGCTGTCGGAACTGCCGGAGGATCATCCCGGGAGAACGAATCTGCTGACCATCCTCGAGGCGCATGCCAGCGCGCTGCGGCGGCTGCAGGCGCCTTCGGGGCTCTGGCACCAGTTGCTCGATCGCCCGGATTCGTACGAGGAGACGTCGTCGAGCGCGATGTACGTGTTCGCGATCGCGCGCGCCATCAACAACGGCTGGCTGAGCGCCACGATCTACGGTCCCGCGGTGATACGCGGCTGGAACGGCGTGACGACGAAAGTGAATGCGATCGGCCAGGTCGAGGGCACCTGCATCGGCACCGGTCTCGGCTGGGACGACACGTTCTATCTCACTCGTCCGACGGACGTGAACGCGGCGCACGGTTACGGGCCGATCTTCCTGGCGGGCGCCGAGATCATCTTCCTGATTCGCAGGCACCCGAACATCGGCACGATCGACGCCCAGGGCTAGGCCCGGCGAACGATCTCCGCTGCGCTGCAACCTGCTGTCGATTCCACGAGCCTCTCTTCGACTAGTGGTACGGCCCCGGCACGGGCTGACCATTATCGAAGGAGATTCCCATGCGAAGAATCGTTGCCGCGCTGAGAGTATCGGTCGACGGCTACATCGAAGGACCCGGCGGCGAGCTCGATTGGGTCGAGTCCTGGGACGACTCTTTCGATCTGCTCCCGCAGATCGACACGTGCATCCTGGGCCGCGGGATGTACGCGGGCTACGAGCAATACTGGCGATCGATCCTGGCCAACCCGGACGGGACCCTGGCCTTCACGGGAAAAGTCGCATCGCAAGACGAGATCGAGTACGCCCGCTTCGCCGATCGGACGCCGCACGTTGTTTTGTCGACGACACTGAAAGAGGTCACCTGGCACAACACGCGCATCGTGCGCGACGTCCACGCGATCGCGGAGCTCAAACAGCGGCCCGGACGCGACATCTATGCGATTGGGGGTGCCGCGTTGATCGCGACACTGATGAACCACGACCTGGTCGACGAGCTGCGGCTTTGCGTTTCACCCATCGTATTGGGCGCGGGCAAGGCGCTCTTCGCCAAGGTGGAGCGGCGGCACCCGCTGAAGTGGGTCGGAGCGAAGCCGATGAAGTCGGGTGCGATCCTGTTGACCTACGGCACGCGAGTCGGCGATATGTCGACGCGCGACTGCGAGCCTCTCTCGCGATGACATTCCTTACTTCTTCGCCTTCTCGATGAGCTGCGGCGGAAACTCCGCCGCTTTCGCCTTGTCCGCACGACGCAGGCGCTGGAGAGATCCGGCATCCGGCGACAGCGGCATCGACATGCCGTCAGTCTCGGCGAGCAGCTCGAACAATCGCCGGTTCAACTTCTCGACGATGGCTTCGTGCCCGGGCGAAAAGATGAGGTTGTTGGCTTCCAGTGGATCGGCACGAAGATCGAACAGTTCGTCGATGTCCCAGACGCCCTGGTAGCGGATGTATTTGTACTGGTCGCCGCGGATCGCATGAACCGTGGGGGTCTGCGGAAAATTGCGCTCCCAGTAGTACTCGTACAGCAACGCATCGCGCCACTGAATCCGCTCGCCGCGCATCAGCGGCATCATGCTATTGCCCGCGATCGATGTGGGCGGGCGTAACCCGGCGACCTCGAGCAGCGTCGGCGCCACGTCGATGTTCGCGACGACATCTTCGACCCTGGTGCCGGCGCGAATGAGCTCGGGGCAATGCATGAGCAGCGGCACACGCATGGATTCTTCGTACGCCGTACGCTTGTCGATCAGGCCGTGCTCGCCGAACGCGAAGCCGTTGTCTCCCATGTAGACGATCAATGTCGATTCGAGCTCGTTGCGTCGCCGCAGGTGATCCATCAATCGGCCCAGACTCTCATCGACGGCCAGCAGGGTCTCGGCGTATGCCTTGAAATACTCGCCGACGTCGAGCGCGGTGTGGTACGGGAAATCGACACCATGCCAACTGTTGCGCTGGTTCTGCACCCACATGGGCCGCAGCGCCGTCTTGCCAGGCGCCGGATCCCAGGTCTGCGGACGGACAAATTTCCGGTCTGCGTAGCGGCCCTTGTGGCGCGCCGCGGGAACGAACTCCGAATGCACCGCCTTGTGCGACAGGCACAGGAAAAACGGGCGGCTCGCGTCACGTCGCTCGAGCCACTGCAGCGCATAGTCGGTCAGCTCATCCGTGATGTAGCCCCGCTGCGGCACCTTGGCGCCGTTGACGTTCAATCCCGCCGCCGATGGTAGATAGGTTCCCTGCCCTTCGAAGCTCACCCAGTGGTCATAGCCGCGTTGCGGCGCATCGCTTTGCGCTCCTCCACCCATGTGCCACTTGCCGATGTGCGCGGTCTCGTAGCCGATGCGTTGCAGGTACTGCGGAAAGAAGATGAGCTCCGGCCTGATCGCGTGGTTGTTGTCCACGACCCGGTGCTGATGCGCATACAGCCCGGTCAGGATGGAGGCGCGCGAGGGTGAGCACAGCGCCGTCGTGACGAATGCGTTCCGGAAGTGCGCACCATCGCGAGCCAGCCGGTCGAGGTTCGGCGTTTCGGGGAAGCCTGCCTTGCTCAGGAAGCCGAGCGCATCGTAGCGGTGATCGTCCGTGAGGACGAAGACGATGTTGCGGGGCCTTCCATCGGGAAGGCGCGACAAATCGAGGGCCGCGCCGGAGGCGCGCGCTGTTTCAGCCGCTGCGGATGTCCACGAGGCCAGTGCGAACGGCGCACCCAGCCCGAGGGAGTGCAAGAGGAAACGCCGGGTCCATCCAGAGTGTTCGGGCACGATGACAGCCTCGCTTGCTCACGGCTGTTCGAAGAATAGCATTGGCCGCCAATGAGGCGCGCAGCGGCACCCGCCGCTGCGCGCCCACCGGCCTGCGACTGGCTAGGGCGTGAACGGCGCCTGCACCGTTCCCTGCGCGGGGATGCTCGCGACATTGTTCCAGTTGGCGTCCTCACTATCGACGCCGATCCGGATCGTGGAGCCCATCCCGGCGATGCTCGCCCGCGGGATCCTGACCTCGATCGCCGACGCGTTCTTCACGGCCTGGATGCCGGTCTGCGTCACGCCCGACGTGGTCCAGCTCCAGTTCGTGCCGGTGCCGTTGTAGCGGAACAGTGTGCCGTTCTCGAGGCTGTAGTCACTGCCCTCGGAAGCCCACAATCCGCTGGTGAACCCGGTCGAAGCGGAGTCTTTGTTGATGAAGATCGCGTAGTTGGTGCTCGTCGTACCCTGCGCCAGGATGTACAGGTAGGTCGCATTGGCGAAAGCCTTCAGGCTGGTCAGCCCGCCGACACCGCTGGTGGAGATCGTCGGGACGGCCGCCCAGTCGGCGGTGTTTCCGTCGACGGTGATGACGACGCTGGACCCGGCCTGCGTGGTTGCGCTCGCCTCGTTCGAGTACGCGGAGTCACCGGCCGCATTCGTCGCGCGAATCCGGTAGAAGTACTGCGTCGAGGCCGTCAACCCGGTGTTCGGATGGCTGATGACATTCGCGGCCGGCGTCGCGATCTGCGAGAACCCGGAGCCGCTCGTGAGCGAGCGCTCGAGCTTGAAGCCGGACTCGTTGTTCGCGTTGTCGACCCAACTCAGCGTGATCTGGCTCGACGAATTCGCCACGGCGTTCAGGCCCGAAGGCGCGGCCGGCGGCAGGGCCGGTCCACCGCCGGTGCCGTACTCGTCGGCGCCGAGGTCGATCACGCCCTCGACGCGCGATTCACCGTTGATGTCGAGCAAGCCGTTCGGCGGGATGTTTCCCTGCGTCGGGAAATAGACATCCCAGATCGTGGACGTCCAGGTCGTGATGTTCGCCGCGACGACGCCCGCGTTGATGGCCGGCGAGGTGCTCTGCAGCCGCAGGTTGCCGGTGGCAGGCGCGACGAACAGCGGATTGGCGATTACCTTCGTACCGGGCAATCCGGTGGATGTCGTGCTCGTGCCCCACCAGATGTTCTTGCCCCACGTATTGCCGGTATGGCCGCTGCCGTAGTTGGCGTAGCTCTCGCCCGCGCTCGCCTCACCGAAGAAAATGTTGCCGGCGAAGTTGCTGTTCTTCACCTTGTACTGGAACACCACCTCGGTACCCCAGCCCAGGTTCTTGTAGAACGAGTTGTTGTAGACGTGGATGCGGCGCGACTCGCCCAGGTTGGAGGCGTAGCCACCGAGTCCGATGCCCACTTCGCGATTGTTGTAGACGAAGTTGTTCATCACGACGATATCTTCGGTCGCCTTGCCCGCGTGCTCGCTGGCGAACTCGAATCCGAGATCGTTGCCCGATGAGACGTTGCGATCGAACACCAGGTAGCGCCCGCCGTCGACATAGAAGCCGGCGGCCGAACCCTCACCGCCATACCACGGATTGCTCGTGCTGCTGTTGTTGGTCGCGGTGTTGCCGCGGACGATGCCGTTGCGGACCCGGTCGTTCTCGCCGCACCCCGAGCATTCGCCCTCGTAGCCGATGAAATCGAAACCGATGTTGTTGTTGTCGTGGACGTTGTTGTTCAGCACCTCGAAGCGATCGACGTTGCCGTTGATCACGAAGGCTTCGCTCGACTGCAGGACGTTGTTGTAGACCTCGTTGCCGCTCAACAGCAGGTCGGTGATGCCGGTGGCGCTGGTGCCGAACACGCCGACGCCATGAGCTCCCGAAGGACACGGATCGGTGCAGGTGCTGTTGTTCCGGATGTCGTGAACCCGGTTGTTGAGGATCTTGAGCTGCGTGCCGGACCCTTCGACCAGGATGCCGACCGGGGTGTTGTCCTGGCCGCTGTAGAAGAAATTGCGGATCTCGAATCCCTCGACGCGAATGTAGTTGGAGTTCGAGATCGTGATGAGGCCCTGGCGGCTCACGGGCGCGAGCCCGGTGCCGTCGATGATGGCGCCAGGGTCGGCCTTCAGCGTGATGAACGCGTTGCTGGTGCCGGACTTGTTCGCGATCGACACCTTCTGCGTGTACGTGCCCGGACGCACCTGCACGGTGTCACCGGCAACGGCCTGGTTGATGGCCGTCTGTATCGACTGGCCGGGATTGACGATGAGGGTCTGCTGCGCATCTGCGCTGAACGCAGCCAATCCGAGGAGGCAAGACAGGATCAGGGATCGCGATGAGCTGGACGTGGACATGGGGAATACCTCGACATGCTGGATGTGACAGGAGGCGGCCCACTCACCGCGGACGCAGGCTAAACGAAACAAAGTGAACGCACAACAGGATTGCGCTAACTTTCTTATCTGTCGCAAAGACCCGACTATCTTTCGTTTTAGTTGTTCTTGTGCTGCGACGCCGCAATCTGCGGGGTGGCAGACGCGTTGACGGCTCGAGCGAGGTGGGGGGTCGTGCTCTAACTAGCGGAGGTCGCGCGCGCGCTCGCCTGCGTGTGCCGCACGTAGAAGACGAGCGCCGCGATGCCCACGAAGACGGCCGTCGCGACCATCTCCTTGAAGGCGAGCGTACTCAGGAGCCAGACGATGATCACCGCGGCCGCGATGGGCACCACCGGTCCACCCGGCACCACGAACGGCTTCTCCCCGTCCGCGTACTGCCTGGCGCGCAACCGCAGCACGCCGAGACAGCAGATCATGTAGAGCACGAGCGTGCCTGCCACCGCGAGCAGCGCGATCTGCCGGAACGAACCCGACGCCGCGACCACGATCACCGCGGCCGCGTACAGCGCGATGGCCACCGCCGGCGTCTTGAACCGCCGATGCTCGGCGCCGCAGACGCGCGGCATCTGCCCCGAATGCGCGAGCGCGTGGACGACGCGCGGCGAGCCGAGCATGTCGCCGGCCATGAAGCCGAAGGCGGAGACGAGCGTGAGGATCACCAGCGCCTGCGCGCCGGGAGATCCCATCGCCACTCGCGCGGTGTCGACCAGCGGCTGTGTGGACGTGGCGAGCGCCGCGCCGAGCACACCCTGCGTCACCGTCTGCAAGCCGATGTACAGCAGCGCGATCATGGCGATCGCCACGGCCAGCGCGCGCGGAATCGTGCGCGAGGGATTCTTCGTCTCACCCGACACGCTGAGCGCGGACTCGATGCCGACGAACGCGAAGAACAGGATGAGCGTCGCGTCGCCGATCTTTCCGGCGGCGGGCATCCCGGTCCACTGGAGGTTGCCAGGGACGACGAAGAACGCGCCAACGATGATCAACAGCAGCAGTGGCACGAACTTGAAGAAGCCGATCGTGATGGTGAGCCAGTTGCCGTCGCGCGTGCCGATGATGTTGATGACGGCAATGCCGCCGTAGAGCACGACGAGCCCCACGAAATTCCAGGCGGGATCCGCGAGGAATGGCCATACGCCGGTCAGCGTATCCATGAAGAACCGCGCGATCGCGGCGGCGCTGCCGATGGAGCTCGCGAAGATCATGAGAACGCCCGCGACACCGCCCACCACGGGCCCGAAGGCCGCGGAGGCGTATGCATAGAGCCCACCCGCGCTCGACACGCGGCTGCCCGCTTCGGCGAGGCAGAGGGCGATCAATCCGAACAAGATCAGGCAGACGACATAAGCCAGGACCGCCGCCGGGCCGAGCACACCCGCCACGATGCCGGGCAGCCCGAAGATGCCGACGCCGACGACGCAATTGAACGCGGTGAACGCGACGCCGGAGGTACCGATGACGCGCGGCAGGGTCGATGGGGTCACGGGAGGTTGGGCCCTCTCTTCTTCATCTGGGCGGAGTGTCGCACAACTCCCGGCGATGGCTGAAGCGGTGCAACCGGGAGGGCGCATCGCTGGTTCAAAGGCCATGAACGCCATCTCCGCCGTCGCCGGCCGCCGCTCCTTGCGCGCCTGGCGGGTACTAGTCCTGGGCTCGCTTGCGATCGCCGCCATGTGGTTCATCGGCACGCGAGCGCTGCCCTACTTCAACGTGACCGATGCGCAGTACGGGCCGTATTTCTGGCCACGGCGCTGGGGACTGCTGCTGCACGTCGCGGGCGGCGTAACGGCGCTCGGCGTCGGCATCGTGCAGTTGTGGCTCGGCCTCACGAACCGCACCGCCGCGCTGCATCGCGCGTTCGGCAAGACGTACGTCGGCGCCGTCATCGTCAGCTGCAGCGCCGGGTTCTACCTCGCGTGGACGATTCCAGGCAGCCCGGCCTACGCGGCCGGGCTCACCGCGCTATGTGTCGCATGGGCGGTGACGACCTCGATGGCCGTGTTCGCGATCCGCCGTCGGAATGTGCTTCAGCATCGCGAATGGATGATGCGCAGCTATGTGGTGACGTTCGGGTTCGTGGTGTTCCGCTTCGGTGTCGACGCGCTGGTGCGGTGGAAAGGCATGTCGCCCCTCGACGCGCAAACGATCATGGCGTGGGGCGCGTGGGCGGTGCCGCTGGTGTTGCTCGAGCCACTGATCCAGCTCGGGCGGGATCAAGGCTTCTTCCGAGTCAGGTGAACCAGGAATGTGCTGCGATGATCCGGCCGCGACGACATCATCATCGACAGCGCCTCCCGGTCGAACTCGTTTCCCAGATCGCCGGCAAGCTGTGCATGCATGATGTGCTGCAGGTCGAAGCCCCCGGGGCGACTGTCCTCGCTCCAACCGACAGCCTGAATCTCGCAACCGTTGGTCCGGCACTCGATCACCGGTAGTTCGATACGCTGCGTGTCGAGACCGCGCGCGGTCAATGAGTCCTCGACGGCCTTGCGCAGCGAAGCCTCTTGTCGCGACGCCCACGCCTCGTCTCGAGGTTCGCCCTGCAGGACTTGATGCCGGCGCCAGAGGGTCCACATCGGATGCGTGTCCTTCATTTCCGACGCCGGTTTGCCGAGATACTCGAAGCCTGGGGAGATGTCGATCGGATGGAGATCCGCCGCGGCGGACGCAGATGGCGCGCCGGCGATCGCCGGGGTATCCACTGGCACGGCGGGCCTCGCAGGCGTTACGGAACCGGCGGGCTCGGGTGTCACGGCAGTCGATGTCGCGGCAGAAGGCGTTTCCACCCCCGCAGCCGGCGCGTCGGGCCGCATCGCCAGCCAAACCACCGTACCGAAAACCGCGACGCCAACAGCGATCCAGACGACGCGCTTGTCCATGCGCACAATCTAATCACATCTGCCGGAACAGGTGCAGGTAGGTCCGGCTCACCGGCAGGACTTCCTTGCGCCCTTTGAGGTGAATGTCCGCAGTCTCATTCGAACCGCGCGTCACGTGACTGATCGAACGCAGGTTCACCACCACCGACCGATGCACCTGCGCGAATTTGGCCGCGTCGAGCTGCGGGATGAGATCCTTGAGCGCGGCGCGAATCACCGCCTCGCGCGCCTGCCCGTGTTCGTCACGCCATGCGACCTGCGTGTACTTCTCCTCCGCGCGCAGGTAGTCGATGTCGCCAACGGCGATCAATCGCACCGTGTTTCCCACTGAGGCGCGCACCCAAGCCAGGGGCTGCACCACCGACGCCGGATTCAGCAGGCGCGCGAGCTGCTGCAACAGTGCTTCGGGATCGAGGGCCGGTGTCGCCGCGCGGATCCGTTCCTGCAACCGTGTCACGGTTTCCGCGAGGCGCGCCGGGTCGACGGGCTTTACCAGGTAATCCAGTGCGCCCTGCGCGAACGCCTGCACCGCGTACTGATCGAACGCGGTGACGAACACGAGATGCGCGCGGCGGCCGATGTGCTGCGCGGCTTCGACGCCCGTCTTGCCCGGCATCTGCACGTCGAGGAAGCAGATGTCGGGCTTGTGGTCGTCGAACGCATCGATCGCTTCGCGACCGTTGCGCGCCTGCGCGACGATCGCCAGTTCCGGCCAGACTGAGGCGAGCTGTCGTACGAGAGCCTCGCGCAGCAGCGGTTCGTCATCGGCGACGAGTGCAGTGGCCCGAACACTCATGGGACTGGGTCCCTCACAGTGAACGTGATCTCGGAGCACACCCCATGCGGCTGGACCTCGGTGAGCTCCAGGCGCGCATCGGCACCGAACGCAAGCCTGAGACGCTCGCGCAGGTTGGTGAGGCCGGTGCCGAGTCCGCGCGTCGCCTGCTTCAATCCCACGCCGGTGTCCGTCACGCGCATCACGCAGCGTCCGTCGCGCAGCCAGATGTCGACGTCGACACGGCCGCCCGCCTCGCCCGGGTCGATGCCGTGCCGCACCGCGTTCTCGACCAGCGTCAGCAAGGTCATCGGTGGGCAGTCCAGTCTCGCGGCGCCCGGGTCGAGGTGAATGGCGTATTGCAGACGATCCGGGATACGCATCTGCATGAGGTCGAGGTACGCGCGCACCAGCTCCACTTCCGTCTCCAGCGAGTTGCTGTGCGAGTGCATGCGCGGCACGGCCGCACGTAGATAGGCGATCAGGCTCGTGAGCACTTTCGACGCCTGCGGCGAGCCCGAGTCCACGAGTGCCTGGACATTCGCCAGCGTGTTGAACAGGAAGTGCGGCTCGACCTGCGCCTGCAGCAGCCGCAGACGCGCGTCCGACTCGCGCCGCTCGAACTCGCTGCGCTCGAGCTCGAACTTGAATGCCTGCTCGCGTGCGGCCGCATCGCGTTGCCTGAGGATGCCGCCGATGGCAATCCACGGCGCGAACAGGAGACACGCGAACAGCAACATGCCGAATTCGTAGTCGTTGCCGCGACCGGTGATGATGAACGCGAACGCGGAGACCGGCAGCGTGAACAGCACGATGCCCACCAGGATCAACGCCGTGCGCGGCAGCCAGTTCGGCAACTTGCGTGGCCATCGTTCCAGCCAGCCGTAGATCAACAACAATCCGAGTCCCGCGAAGCAGAAGCGCAGCACGTCGACCGGCAGCGCGGTCTGGCTGTGCAGTCCGGTCAGCACGCCGAACGACGCCGAGGCGATCAGCGCGAATCGCACGCGAGAGCCCGCGAAGATACGCGGCATCGCGGCGGGCGTGGCTGCGGCCAGGGTCGTCATGACCGGACTATAGAGCATCGACGCGCCGTCACTCGCGCGCCCCGGTGCAGGCGTGACACGGCGCGCCGTCGTTCGTCGCCATCGGCCGTCGTTCGGTCGGCGCTCTCGTGAGCCCATCGCAAGTCGCCACGTGAACCTGCGCGAGAATTCATAGTGACCGTCAGTTGACGACGGGAGAACGCCTTGAAACTGCGATACAAGATTCTCAACGGGGTGGCCGCCGTCCTCGTGCTGAGCGTGACGGCACTCGTCCTCACGGTGAGTCATGACTCCGCGTGCCCGCCCGTCACGAGGGCCGCGGCGGGCGAAGGCTCGATGCGCGCCGTGATGCATCGCTGCTACGGCGTGCCCGGCGGAATCCGCGTGGAGCGAATCGCGAAGCCCGTCCCATCCGAAGGCCGCGTGCTCGTCAGGATCCGCGCATCGAGCGTCAATCCCGTGGAGTGGTATGGCGTCTCCGGCCAGCCGAAACTGGTACGGCTGTCCGGCGGGATCGGCAAGCCCTCGTTCGCGCGCACCGGTGTCGACATGTCCGGCGTCGTGGAGGCCGTCGGCCCAGGCGTCACGCTGTTCAAACCCGGCGACGAGGTGTTCGGCAGCGCCAGCGGCGCGCTCGCGGAATACGCGGTCGCGCGCGAACAAGGCGCCATCGCCATCAAACCGCAGAACATGACTTTCGAAGAAGCCGCGGCGATCCCCATCGCGGCCATCACCGCGCTGCAGGGTCTGCGCGACCAGGGCCAGATCGACAAGGGCAGCAAGGTGCTGATCAACGGCGCGTCCGGCGGTGTCGGCACGTATGCGGTGCAGATCGCCAAGGCCTTCGGCGCGGAAGTCACCGGCGTGTGCAGCACCCGGAACGTCGAGATGGTGCGCTCGCTCGGCGCGGATCACGTCGTCGACTACACGAAGGAAGACTTCACCGCGGGCGAGGAACGCTACGACATCATCCTCGACAATGTCGGCAATCACGGCTTCGCAGATCTGGCGGACGTCGTGAACCCGGGCGGCATCGTCGTCATCGTCGGTGGTTCGAAAAAGGGTCCATTGCTCGGACCCATCAAGCGGATCGCCTGGGCCAAGGTCGCGGGGCTGTTCGTCGAGCCGCAGCTGAAGTTCTTCATCGCGCAGCTGAACAAGGCGGATCTCGAGTTTCTGGCGGGCCTGGTGCGTGAGGGAAAGTTGCGGTCGGTGATCGATCGGCGATATCCGCTCGATGAAACCGCTGCCGCGCTCGAGTATCTGGGCGCCGGACATGCACGAGGCAAAGTCGTTGTCACCGTCGAATGAGCGAATCGCGGCAGTCGTCGGCGCGCTGACCCCGCCGGCGGACGACGCATCGTGGGGGGAGCGTTTTCGCCGGGGATTCGCCCACATGAGGGGCGGCCTGCACCTCCACCCGGCCGAGTCCCCGGCGTCCGCGGCATTCGGATCCGCCGCCGCGACGGCCCGCACGATCGCCGTCGAAAGTCTGCCGCTCAGCCTCGCGGTGGTGATGCATCTGTATCCACTCTGCGCGCTCCGGTGCGTGCCGCTGCCCTGGTGGAGTACAGCGAGCCGCCGGCGAGCGCGCCTGCTGCAAGCGGTCGACAGCCGCTCCTTGATCCTTGCGAACGCCGGCAGCGAACGAGCCGCCGGCGCGCAGCAACCCGTGACGGTCTCGCGCGTGCGCGGCGGAGTTCGAATCGACGGCACATACGACTACGTCTCGCTCGCGCACGTGGCCGACATCGTGTTGTTCAGCGCGCCGCTGGCGGGGAGCGCGAACGCGGTGTTCTGCACCGCGGATCTCCGCGCGCCGGTCGTGCGCATCGGCCGGAGCAAGTTCACCGGCAGCATGAAGCTCTCCGACACGTGCCCGGTGACCTTCGCCGGGCACTTCGTTCCGGCGGACCGCTGCATCGAGGTTCCGACCGACTCGGCGCTCCAGTGCATGACCCTCTACCAGCGAAGCTGGTTCCAGCTGCTGCTGGGCGAGAGCTACCTCGCGCGCATCGATCATTTGCACCAGAAGATGAACCTGCCGAAACCCGCGATGCAGCTCGCGAGCCTGAATGAGCTTGCGCACTTGCGCGAGTACGCGCTGCGCTTGCTGGACGACGCTTCCGCGAGCGCGATCGAATCGCTGTCGCGTGTCACGAACGCGATGAAGCTGCGGACCTCCTGGCTCGCACAGTCCACCGCGGCCGTGGTGCGTGAACGCGACCCCGTGGCGGCGACCGAACTCGGCTACTTCCGCCGTCAACCGACTTCGGACGACAGGATCCTCGCGAGCATC
>CADEED010000024.1:23191-41310 GCA_902826225.1 uncultured Pseudomonadota bacterium
ATCGGCGCCGCCGCCTAAGGCTTCTTCCGGTACACGTGCCCTAGGTACAAGAATTGCTTCAAGTCGGGGCTCATCCCCACGAACGCCGAGAAGCTTTCATCATCGAACTCCTGTCTCAGGGGTCCTCCCCGCGCCATGCCCAGCACTTGTTGTAGCTCCAGGAAGTCCAGCTGGGGATCGTCGATGCGGCCGGTCACCTGGATCTCGCAACCTTGAGTGCGACACTCGACCATCGGAAGATCGAGTCGCTGCGTGTCGTGACCGCGATCGGTCAACGCCTTCTCGATGCTCTGGCGAATCGACGCTTCTGTTCGTGGCGCCCAATCCGCGTCGCGTGGTTCGGCCTGCAACACTTGATGCCGGCGCCAGTTAGGCCACATGGCGTCCGTATCTTTCATCTCCGACGCCGGTTTGGCGAGGTATTCGAAACCGGGCGACACGTCGATCGGCAACGCATCGGCGACGGCCGGCGTTGGCGGCGTTGCCACCGGCTCCGAACCGCCGGGCGCCTCCGCCGATGAGGTTGGTTGAGTCGCAGCGACACTGGCCGGTGCGCCGGCGCGTGACACCGGCTCCGGATCTTCGGCGAAACGCGCCTGTCCGCCGGTATCCGCCGGGCTGCCGGAGCCCATCGTCAGCCAGAGCACGACGGCGATGGCCACCGCGGCTCCACCCCCGAACAAGATTCGTTTGTCCATACGCGGTCCTTTGGGAATGCGCGCAGATACTGGGTGTCCGCCAGCCTCGGCGCCGCCGCCCGGAGCAGAAAATCTATCGACCCCTCACCGCGGCCACCATCGCTTCCAGCTCGTGGCTGAGGTTGGGCGTCAGCCCCCGGAGCTCGAGCCGGCGATCCTGTGTGGGCCCGATGATCCAGGTGGTGGGAAAGGCGTAGACGCCGGCGTCCGCCGCGTACCCGTCGTCGAGCGCGACCTGGAAGCTCACGTTCTTCTCCACGGTCGCCTTCCGCGCGTCGTTCACGTTCTTGTCGTTGTTGATGGTCAGGAACACCACGTCCTCGACGCCCGCATGCCGCGTGGCGAACGCCTGCAACTCGGGTAGTTCGACCATGCATGCGGCACACCAGGCGCCCCAGAAGGAGACGACCAGTATCTTGCCGCGCAGTTCGGCCGACTTCACCTTGCGCCCGTCCAGCGTCTCGAGTTCGAACGGCTTCAGCTTCTTCGTGGATCGCTGATACCGCTCGGTGAGCGCCGCGGCCTTGCCACCTTGCAGCTCCTGGGTCTTCGCGGCGACCCAGACGTCCTCGCCTTCCTTCCGGCCGAATCGCTCGCGGTAGTACGCCGAGAGATTCCCGGAGCACGGGTTATCCTGGCTCCATTGAGCGGCGAAGCAGCGCTCGATGTAGAGCATGCCGGTGTCCATCTGCTTCGTCGCGAGGTAGAGCGAAGCCAGGTGAGAGAACACCACCGGGTTCATGGCCGGCGGATTCTTGGCGGCGAGCGCCAGCTGCCGCTCGGCCGCCTCGTGCCTGCCCTGCTTGAACCATACCCAGCCGAGAGTTTCATCGATGGACTGCACCGACTCCCCGGCACTTTGCCGCTCCTGTTCTTGTTCGGCGGTGGCGGCCTTCGCCGCGAACCAGGTCTTCCCCTTCAGCAGGATTTTCTCGGCGTCATCGAGCGCGACTCCCTTGTCGGCCAGCAATTTTGGCAGCGGCAGATAGGCGAGCCACGGCTCCAGATCACCGTGCCGCAGGAACAAGGCGGTGAGTGCCTCGATGGAGCGTGGAGAAGGCTCAGACGATCGATCGATCAGGATCACGATCCACTGCGTCGTCATCAGCGCGGTGCCCGGGTCGAGACCCGGCGTCGCCAGATAGTCGACAATCTCGCTTTCGAGCGACTTCACGGCGTCTCGCACTCCCGCTTCTTCGGGATTGCGCTCCGCGAGCTTGAAAGTCCGATCCATGAACCGTTGGGATTTCGTCTGGTCGAGCGCACGTCCTGGGATGTTCAGCGCGATAATTCGATCCTGAAGGTCTCGATACCCCGCCTCGTCCCCCAGCATCTGCAAGCCGCCCGCCGCGGTGAACAACGCGTCAGGATCCGTCGGGCGCGACTGCACGAGCTGCTCGATGTCCGCCCGGACCAGCTCCTTCGATTCGTCGGCTCCCACGGTACCGCGCGCCAGCGCCGCGCCCCAGTAATTGCCGCGGATCGTCGGGGCGTTGCTGAGCCGGGCAGCCGCTTGCCAGAGAACGAACGCCTCCTCGTTCCGGCCCTCGATCGTCAGGAAGAACGCATGGGCGAAGTACGCGTGGGTATTCGCGGGATCCAGCCGCTCGGCCGCGCGGAAATCCTCGTAGGCCGCGGTGTTGAGCTCCATGTGCTTCGGGCTTCTCGTGTACTGGTCGTAAGACGTCGAGCCACGGACCACGAGCAGATTCGCGTTCCGCTCGACGAGCGCATCGTGCCTCTCGAACAACGCCGCGGCCTCTTCGAATTTGGCCTGCAGCCTCAGGGCCTCGGCGTATCCCCAGATGAAATTCGCGCGCTGCGGATCGAGCGCGTAGGCCGCCGCCGCCGCCTCGAGGCACTCCGGTTTGCGGTTGTCGACATGGAACAGCGCCGTCGCCTTGGCGAACTGCGCCCAGCCGCTCGAGGGATTGCGTGCGATACGCGCCTGCGCGACGGCGACCGCTTCATCGAGGTGACCCGAACGGGCCGCGTTGCCGGCGAACCACGCCGCGATGGAATCGTCGTCCGGAAACTGCTGCAGCGCCGCTCGCCCGGCCGCGTATCCGGCCGCGTAGTCGCGATCGAAGTACTGCTCGCGAATTCCGGCCGCAACCTGGAGAGGCCGGCTATCCACATGCGCGCATGCGGCGATCCAGCCGACGAGCGCCATCGCGGCGATGGCGTGAAGTTGCCGCGCGTGATTCATGACCGTCCCTCGCTGAGGCCCCTGACCCGGGGAGCAATCTAGTCCCGATTCGCCGTCCTTGCTACCGGCGCGCTAACCACTCGTAGAACAGCAGTGGGACGCCGCCCAGGTCCACGCGGCCCGCCCGGCGGAAGCCGCATCGTTCGTAGAACGCGCCCGCACCCACTGGAGGGTCATGGGCATCGAGCCATAGCGCGTCCGCTGGCCAATCCGGCACCGCGGCCTTCGCCATCTCGATCAGTTGCCGGCCAATGCCCTTCTCTCGGACTTGCGGTGCAACAGCCAGCCCGAACACGTAAACCGCCTGCGACACGGGCGTGAACGTATTGAAGGGCAGGAGCGCGGGTTGCGCCGTCGCGAGTCGGACTGTTCCGACGATGTCGGTGCCAATGCGCGCCACCAGTACGCGCGATGCGCGCATCTGCTTGCGAACGAGGGATTCGCTCGGAATGTCGGACCAGCCGCCGAGGCCGAACTTCCGGGTCATGTCCTCCGCGACGGCGATGCGCAGCGCCCGCAGCGCCTCGACATCGTCTCCCGTCGCGACGGAGATCAGGGCGCGTCTCTGGACGGCCCCTGTTCCGGCGCCAGCGGCGCGAACACGAACCGGATGCCGCGGTTGTACGACTCTAGCTGCATGCCGGCGTGCCGCTCGCCATCGATCATGCGGAACTCGAACGCGAGCCGCGGATGGTTCCGCATCGCGAGGCGCTGGTTCATCTGCAGGATCGGCGCGATGAACCGCGGGGACTCGTTGCCACCCGCCGTCATGTAGAGCCGTGCGTTCACTGTCTTCCCGGCTTTCGCGAACTTCTCTTCGTACTCGAGCAGCCAGCCGCTCTGGAGCGCCACCGCCGGCGTCACGGCGATGTATCCGTTGAACAAATCCGGCTTCGTGAACATCGAGTACAGCGTGAACAACCCGCCCAGCGACGCGCCGCCCAACACCCGCTGTTTGGGATCGGTGCGATATTCCCTGTCGACGAGCGGGATGAACACCTTCTCGATGGTGTCCAGGAAATCCTGCGCATGCCCCGACGCGCCCGGCGGCTCGCCCATCTTCACTGGCGAGAGCTCCCAGCGCCGCAGATCGCCGTAGTCGAGGTTATCGCCTGCGTAGGCCATGCCGACGGTGATGAACGGCGGCGCGTACTTGTCGTACGACAACGCGCCCTGGACCGCGACGAGCTTCATGAAATCCCAGTAGCCGTCGGTGACGTACACGACGGGATAGCGCTTGTCCGGATTCTGCGCGTACTCGCCGGGCACGTGGACGAACAGCGCGTAGTGCCTTCCGGCCGCGTTGACGGGCAGTGTGTGCACGACGGAACCCGGGATCGAGTAAGCCGGCAGCTTTGCCTTGTCGGCGGCCATCCCGGGCACCGACATCACGGCCAGAGCGAGGATCCACGCGCTCACGTTCTTCATGTACCGACCCCCTTCTTTGTCAAACAAGGATAGTCCGAAGAGAGATACCCGCGCATGCCGGTTTCGCGTACCGTGCGCGCCCATGTACACCGAAATCTTCAATCAGTTCAAAAAGCAGTTGGGCCAGCTCGACAAGTGGCTCGGGACCGCGGCCGAGTACGCGAAGTCGAAGAACTTCGACCCGGACGTTTTCGCCACCCTGCGCCTGGCGCCCGACCAGTTCCCGCTCGCGCGCCAGGTGCAGATCGCCTGCGACACGGTGAAGCTCGCGGTCGCCTATCTCACCGGCAAACCGGCCCCGGCGCAAGAAGACAACGAAAAGACGCTCGCGGAACTCCAGGCACGCGTGCAGTCGATCATCCAGCTGCTGCAGGGCCTGAACCCCAGGGATTTCGACGACGCGCCCACTCGCGTCGTGAGCCAGCCGCGCTGGAAGGGCGAATGGATGACGGGCGCGGACTATTTCGTCGAGCACGCCTTGCCTAACTTCTACTTCCACCTGGCGACGGCTTACGCGATCCTGCGTCACAACGGCGTCGGCATCGGCAAGCGGGACTACCTGGGCCAGCAAACGAAGCGCCCCGCCGCGCCCTGAACTGATCTACCGCGCTCGACCCCGAATCAGATCACGGCACGCCGCCCTCGCCCGGCAGCGCGAGCGCGGCGTCGTGCCGCTCGCGGAACGATCACAGAGAAAGATACGGCTCGTACACCCGCACGCCGTATTGATCGAGCATCTTGCGCAGGACCGGGGTGGGCTGGCCGAGCACTTCGCCGCTGATCGTGCTCACCTGCATGATCTGGTTCATCAGTTCGCCGAGGTTCGCCGTGTGCTGGAGCAAGGCATCCGAGTCGCGGTAGCGCTCGTGCACGATCGCCTCGGTTCCCTCGGAATTCAGGAAGATGTCGTACTGCAGTGTGCCGGTGTCCTTCGTGCGGGCGAGCTCCATGCACTTCGACGTGAGGCGTTTGTACTCCTCCACCTGGCCCTCGTGGATATTCACTCTCGCGAAGCCTTCGATTTCTCTCATGCCCTTCAGTCTCGGCTTCGCGCAGTGACACGAGCAGCCGATTCATCCGACACGGTGCGTCGGCCACTGCCGTGTCTCGTGGAAAGCCGGCAAGAAGTCCGCGCTCGCACCGATTGGGAGTTCGACCTTCGCGAGGTCGTCGTGTCGGGGTTGGTTGACGACGTTCGCTCCCGGTCACTCGATGGAGCGCGGAGAAAAGCTGCGACTAAGGAGCGAGCACGGACGCGGGCGCTGTTTCGAGCGGGAACACCCGGCCAGGCGCCTGCGCCCGCGCGACGCTCACCGCGATCAACATGAACACGACGGTCAGCAGCAGCAATGCGGCGACTCGGATCTGGCTCTTCACAGGACACCTCCCTGGTACGTCGGGCGCCAGTATCAGAGCGGACGTCGCGAGCGCGCGTCCCCCGATCTAGGGACCTGTACCGCAATCAGGGGACAGCGACTACCGCGGCGCGCGGCGCCGGTCGATCGGCAGCTGCAGGGTCACGCGGGTTCCCGGCTCGAGATTTCGCATCTCGATGATCGCGCCGATCTGCTCCGCGCGATGGCGCAGGTTGCGCAGGCCGCGTCCCGTCGGTGCGCGCGCCTCGGCCTCGACGTCGTAGCCAACGCCGTCGTCCGCGATCGTCACGCGCACCTGTCCATCGATCACCGCCGCGGCGACGCGCAGCTTCGTCGCGCGCGCGTGCTTGATCACGTTCGCGATGGACTCCTGCACGATGCGCAGGATCTGCAGCGCCGCCGCCGCGTCCATCCACGCCAGCTTGGGCAGATCGGGCATGTCCCACTCGATCGTGAGACCCGCTTTCCCGAGCCGCGGGCCCAGCCGGTAGCGCAGGTTCGCCAACAGCGTGACCAGGTCGTTCTCGATGGGCTCGAGCGAGTCGATCGTGAGCTTTAGCTCGTCGACGGCATCGCGCAACGTGCCCAGCACGAACTCGTGATCCGCATGGCCGCGTTCCGCGAGCGCCAGAGACGACATGAGCGAGGATCCGATACCGTCGTGCATGTCGCGCATGAGCCGCTGCCTTTCCTGGTTCTTCGCGCTCTCGATCTCGATGCGCCGCAGTTGTGCGTAGCTGTCGTCGAGCTCGCGCTGGCGCTGGACGAGGCGTTGTTCCAGGGACGCGTTCAGCCGCTCGGCATCCTCGATGGCGCCGCGATAGCGCCGCGCCATCGCGTAGATGAACGCGCCGAACAGCGGCAATGCGGCGTACGGCAGCAGGTAGAGGCTCTCGATGGTGATGCTGCCCGTCTCCAGCAGCAAATCGTGGACGCCGAATGCGAGACAGACCCACAGCGCCGCGGCCATCGCGAGCTGCTCGCTGCGCCGCCGCCGCCACCCGGCGATGGTGAGGACCACGGTGACGAAGATCGAGATGAGCGCCTGCATCGCGTACTGGATCTGCTCGAAGAACCAGTTCTCGGAGGTGATGTTGGGCAGCGCCAGCAGCGTGGAAATCGTTGCCATGCCGACGAGCACGCGTTCGACGACCGGGCGCCGCTCGCCATACAGGCGGAACGCGAACAGATAGACGACCACCGAGAGCCACGGCAGCGAGTTGATCGTCACCCACCAGAAGACGCCTTCCGGCTGTGGATAGCGCGACAGGTGGTAGTGCAGCGTACGGAACGTCCACAGCAGCGACGCGCAGAAGAACAGCAGGTAGGCGACCTCGTGCCGCCGCCGGACCCAGAAGAACAACGCGAACGCCCCGACACAGAGGATCGACACGCTGCCGATCTGCGGCACGCCGATCCGCAGGAACGTCTGCCACTCGTAGAAATCGGTGACCGGCGCGAGCGCGCCGACGTGCAGCGGCGGCACGATGCAGCCGAGGTAGCCGGCCCAGCACTCGAACGAGACGAGGATCTCGTGCTCGCGCGGTCCATCCGTGACGAACGGCAATTGGAAAAGCTCCGGCCGATGCCAGGCGTTCGACAACGTGGCGTCATTCTCCGCCACGCGTTTGCCGTCGACGTAGACCGTGGTCCGGTACGAGGTCGGCATGAACGCACCGTAGGCAACGGCGCGCGGCCCGGCCTCATCCGCGCGATCGACGACCCGCAGCCACACGCGCGCCGCCTTTCCTCGACCATCTTCCCGAAAGCGCTCGCGCTCGCCCGCGTAAGGCAAGGTGACCGCGCGCCACTCGAGATCGGCCGGCGCCGCAGCCGGGCTCCTGGGCACGGGCCCACGACCGAACCATTGGACCGCGTACTCGGCCTGCCTCACTTCCGTCGGATCCGCTGCGCCCCCGCAGCCGGTGACCAGAAGCGCCGCGAGGCTAGTCGCGCAGCAAACCCATCTTGCGGGCCTCATAGACGGCTTCTGTTTTCGAGTTGACGTGCAGCTTGCGGTAGCTGCGCTTGACGTAGGTCATCACGGAGTGCGCGGAAATGTCGAGCAGCCGCGCGATCTCCGGGAACGTGTAGCCCTTCGCGACGAGCCGCAGCACTTCGCATTCGCGTTCGGAGAGTTGTGCCGCGTCGTCCTTCACTTCCGGCCGCGGCGTGGAGTACCGGGAGAGCAGCTGACGCGCGATCACCGGGCTGATCGGGCTGCCGCCCGCGCGCAGCGCGTGGATCTGCGCCGCGAGATCTTCGGGCATCGCGTCCTTGAGAAGATACCCCGTGGCGCCCGCTTCGATCGACTGCAGGATGTGCTGCTCGTCGCCGAAGACGGTGATGACCATCATCTCGCACTCGGGATGCGTCGCCGCGCAGGCGCGGATGACTTCGAGGCCGCTCATGTCGGGCAGGCCGAGATCGACGAGCAGCACGTCGGGCACCAGCTTCTTCAGCGCCTCGATGGCGGACGCGCCGCGGTCGAACAGACCCAGCAGCTCGATGCCCGGCGCCGGTTCGAGCGCGGCACGGAACAGGTCCTGAAAGGCCGCGTCGTCTTCGACGACGATGAGTCGTGCCGGTGCGCGCATGTGCGCCGCAGTCTACATCGGCGCGGGATGCGGGCATGTCCCCGATGAAGGGGACATGCCGCGCCGACAGTCTACGACTGACGCAGCCGGGACACGCCGGCACCGCAGCGCGCACGCTCGAACTTTTCGGCAAGTTCTCGGAAGCGGCGCGCGCTGTTCTCGAACAACCCCTTGACCTTTGGATTGCTCTGTCGCTCCGCGTCCGTTTCGGACTGTACGCTCGCGACCCGCGCGGCCTGGGCCGCGTCCTGAAGTTCATCGTCCGTGAGTTGCAGTGGCGTCATGGCGCCAAAAGATGCCAAGGCCGATTTCACTCGTCCAACCAGTACCGGCTTTCGAAGACCACTGGATAAGAGAAGTCTGAAGGTCAATCGCGCGCCTGGGTCTCCGGGGGCCGCGCGGCGACTGATTCGAAGGAAGAATCGGCGCCGCCCTGCTCGTCGGCATCTGGCTGAAGTTCGAGGGCTACGCGAAGCCGATCGTCCAGAACATGGACATCTACCGGTGCTGCGCAATGCCTTCGTGAGCGCGTTGGCACGAGACCCGGGCTCGCTGCGGGTATGCGCGGCGATTAGAATCGCCCCCATGTGCTACTCCGCCCAGATCCAGGCCGCGTATCTCAAGTACCTGCGAGAAACCGGTGCCGAGATGGACATCGACCAATTCGTCGAGATATTCGGCGCGCGCGTGTCGGATCCGGGCATCCGCATCCCGCGTGCCGTCGAGCGCTGGTTCGACGAGCCGCGCAACGACGGCGAGCGCAGGATCAAGGGATTCATCGACGAGTACCGCGCCGCCGAGATGAGCAGGCTCGAGCGCGAAGTGTTCACCCAGAAGAAGCGGCTGGCGGACGCCGAACGCACGCTCGCGACGAAGACGACGAAGGCCGCCATCGAGAGCCAGCGCATCGCGACGAACAAGATCGAACAGTCGCTGGAGCGCCTCGACCGGATGAAGGCGACGAAGCCCCATCCCGCCGAGGCGCGCATCTTTCCGATGCACTACGCGCCGATCGTGATGCAGGTGGGCGATCGGCGGCTCATGCGACTCGCGCGCTATCACTGCCGGAAGCCCGGCGAGCCCGCATTCATCGACCGCAAGCTGCCGGGACTCTACAACGCACGGCGCGACAGCCTCGGCAAATACTGGCGCGAGCTATTCGGGGCGACGCATGCCGTCATGCTGGTCGAGACGTTCTTCGAGAACGTGGAGCGCGACGGCAAGAACGCCGTGCTGCATTTCATCCCCCGTCCGGCGGAAACGATGATCATCGCCTGCCTCGCGGCCGAATGGCGCGACCCCGCGACGGACTCCAGGTTGCTGTCGTTCGCGGCGATCACCGACGAGCCGCCGGCGGAAGTGGCTGCCGCGGGACACGACCGCATGATCATCAACCTCAAGCCTGCAAACGTCGACGCCTGGCTGAAGCCCGCCGGGCGCTCTCTCGCGGAGCTCGACGCTCTGTTGGCGGACCGACAGACGCCTTACTACGAACACGAAGTGATGGCGGCCTGAGGCAGGCCCGACCCGCGCAGGTACCATCGGG
The DNA here is from genome assembly GCA_902826225.1 of uncultured Pseudomonadota bacterium. GTDB lineage: Bacteria > Pseudomonadota > Gammaproteobacteria > Steroidobacterales > Steroidobacteraceae > CADEED01. The sequence continues at coordinate 33,046 of CADEED010000024.1, forward strand.
CCATGTGCTCACCCTCTCCCCCATGGCGCGAATGAGCCCCTGATGCGCAATCTCGACTTCAGCTCCTGGCAGGGCGTGCTCTCCACTCTCCTCGGCCTCGCCATCATCACGCTCATCGGCGTCGGCATCCGTCTGCTCGTCATGCAGACGGTGCAGCAGCGCCGCGAGCGCGAGAACCGCCAGATCAACGAGCGGCTGCGTACGCTGATCGCGGCGTACAAGACGCTGGGCGGCTCGTTCACCGGCGATCTTTCCGTCGATCCCACTCATCTGCGCGACCTGCGCCGGGCCGGCGTTCTCGAGGGCGAGCCGCCATCGCCGGAGAGCTCGGACCGTTCGCGCCGTATCCGCGATTCCGTCGAAGCCGCGCTGTCGGATGTCATCCTGCTGGGCACGGAGGAGCAGGTGCGCCTCGCGGCGCGCGCCGCCACGGAACTCGCGGCCGGCAAGGCCGTCCACACCGCCGAACTCGTCGTCTCGCTGCGCGCCTTCATCCGCACCGTGCTCGACCTCGACCCGATCGCGGGCGACGTGCCGATTCCGAAGCAGGGCCCCGCCCGGCCGGGCGCGTCGAAAGGCGGCGGCAAGGAAGGTGGCGAGCGCGAGCGCGGCGGTGGCGGTGGTGGTGGTGGTGGCGGCAGCCGCGGCGACGTCGGCATGGCCGCCGGCACCGGCCTCGGTCTCGGTCTCGGCGGCGGGATCGCCGCGGACGAAGACGATCCCGAGCGACGCTAGCTACTGCGCCGGCGTGGAATATTCGAGCTGGGTCTCGACGATGGTGCGTGTCGGCGCGCCGTAGCGCACCCCGATCGCAGTGAGCGCGCTGTCGAGCGCCATGGCCGCGGGCCTTTCCCACAAGGGCTCGAGCTGGGTGCCGGACCAATTCGCGAGGATGCGGTCGGGCAGGATCCGCAGGCCGCTGCGGGTCGTCACCGGGCCGCTGGCGGCCGCAAATGACACCGCCTGCGAGCGATAGGTCCGCGACCACGCGTCCGCGACCAGCGCGAGCGACACCTCGTCGATGCCGGGCGTGAGAGGCAGACCCAACTCCTCCTGCTTCCAGAACGCGGCCTTGTTGCGCATCACTGTCCACGCGAAGGGCCGTGTGATCAGGAACGCATCGCTCGTGTGCCAGGAATCCCAATGCGTGAGGCCGAGTTCCGCCGCCACGCTGATCGCCTTCTCGCGACCCGCGATCGCTTCGATGAGCGTGAGCGACATCGGCATCGACGCCGAGATGCCGGTCGTCGTCATCACCCGATCGTCGACCACGAAACGTCGATCGCGCACGTACGTGATCGTCGGATGCTCGTCGAGCATGCGATCGCGGGAATGCCAGTGCGTCGTCGCACGTTTGCCGTCCAGCAGCCCCGCGTTCGCGACGACCGTCGCGCCCACGCAGACGCCGATGATCACCGCGCCCTTCTCCGACTGCGCGCGTATCCAGCGCAGCACGTCGGGATCGTCGTCGCGACTCATTGCGGGCACGATGACGTAATCCGCACCGTTCGCGTACTGCGCGTCGAAATCCGCGATCGTCGAGTCGGGCTCGACGCGCAACGCGGGATACAGTTCGACCGGCCCCGCTTGCGTCGCGACGGCGAACACGTCCGCGACGTCCGCGCGCTTGAGGATGCCGTAGGGCATCAGGTAGTCGGTCGTCTCCGTGCCTTCGTTGATCCCCACCACCGCGATGACGGGCCGCGTGACGTTGCGCGTCGGGGCGAGCGTCGCGGCGACGGACTCCATTTCCGCGGCCGTGACGGGCGGCGGCGACTGCACCGCGGGCGTCCCCGGCAGCGAGATCATGTAGTAGCCGAACCCGCCCAGCGCGAGCACGAGCACGAGCGCGACCGCGCGCGCCCACACTCTTCGACGGCGCGCCTTGCCCGCTGCGAGCTTGAGTCTCCACTCGGGCGGGCCCGTGGGCTCCGGCGGTGGTTTGATCGGCTTGATGCTCATGTCCTGGCTTTCCTTGCGCCGCACGTCTCCGGGACGATGATCTCACCGCCCGCGAGCCTCTCGACGCGCGTCGCGATCCTCTGCGCGGCAGGCCGGCGCGAGGGTAATATTTCCAAGCGGGGCACGTAAACTATTCCCTGGAATTTGAACGGCCCACCCCTATCATCGCGCGCCACAAGCCGCCTGCCACAGGAATGAGGAGATCGATTGGTCGCCGATTCAGAACGCGGGGTCGCCGCGAAAGATGTACACGCGATCCAGAGCATTCCTGCCGTCGCCAAGATCCTGGACGTCGTATGCCGCATGACGGGCATGGGATTCGCGGCCGTGGCGCGCGTGACCGGGACGCGCTGGATGGCGTGCAGTGTCCGCGACGAGATCGCATTCGGCCTCGAACCCGGTGGCGAACTCGCAGTCGAATCGACGATCTGCCACGAGATCCAGGGTCACGGAAAGCCAATCGTCATCGACGATGTCACCTGCGACGCGCAGTGGTCGGCGCATCACACGCCCGCGCAGTACGGCTTTCGCAGCTACATCTCGGTGCCCATCGTGCTGCCGGACGGCGAGTTCTTCGGCACTCTGTGCGCCATCGACCCCAAGCCGGCGAAGTTGAGCTCGACCGAGGCCCTCGACACGTTCACGCTGTTCGCCGAGCTCATCGCCTTTCATCTCGATGTGAACCGGCGGCTCGCGATGAGCGAGGCGGCGTTGCTCGACGAGCGCGAAGCCTCGCGGCTGCGCGAACAGTTCATCGCGGTGCTCGGCCACGATCTGCGCAATCCGCTCGGCAGCATCGCCACGACGGCCGCCGTGCTCACGAAGACCGCGCTGCCCGAGCCGGTGCAGGGCCTCGTCGAGCGCATGCAGAACAGCGTCAAGCGAATTTCCGGGCTGATCGACAATCTCATGGACTTCGCGCGAGGCCGACTGGGCGGTGGCTTCACACTCACGCTCGTGCGCGAATCGCTCGCCCCCGCGCTCGAGCAGGTGGTTGCGGAACTGCGGACGAACGATCGCGAGATCGAAAGCCACTTCGACTTGCCGGAGCCCGTGCTCTGTGACCGCGCGCGTATCGCGCAGCTCCTGTCGAACCTGCTCTCCAATGCGCTGACACACGGGGCGCGCGACGCGCCGGTACGCACCGCCGCGTTCATCCGCGATGGCTGGCTCGAGCTCTACGTGGCGAACAAAGGCGATCCGATCCCACCGGCGACGGTGACTCGACTCTTTGCGCCGTTTTCGCGCGGCGAAGTCATGCCCAATCAGAGCGGCCTCGGGCTGGGCTTGTACATCGCGTCCGAGATCGCGCGCGCGCATGGCGGAACGCTCACGGTGCAGTCGACGGCCGCGGAGACGCGCTTCACGCTGCGCATCCCCGCGGCGTGATTCACGCGGCGCGCCTGACGACTTTCCTCATGAGCCTCAAGTCGCTCGGCGAGACCGGCAAGGGCAGCCCGAGCCCCAACGACGTACGCATCGGCAACTGGCACTGAAAATGGGGTCTGACACCGTTTCCATTGCGGATTCGTCCGACGCGGGATCGACCTTCATGTCCCTTCGCGGGGATACGGCATGCGGGCAAGCTGCCTCGACATGCGCCCCATCATCCTGTCTCTCACGCTCGCCGGAATGCTGGCGGCTGGCAATTCCGCGTTCGCCGCGGCGAACCCGCTCGGCCTGTTCTTCGACGACAGCTTCGACAACATCGAGTCCTTCGAGCATCCGGGTGGCCTCGTCGTCACCGGCAACTGCAATCGCTACGACGAGCGCTTCGCGAAGGTGCGCGCGGCCGGCGGCGAAGTGCTCGCCTATCTCAATCCCATCGAGATCTACGACACCCTGCCCTGCAAGCTCAATCGGGGTTTCTACAACGGTGGCAACGTCGCGCTGTGGCCGTTCCCCGGATACGGCGAGCGGACCAACTGGCCCAAGACGAAGCTCGCGGACATTCGCGCGGGGACCGAGTGGTCGAATCACATCGTCGAGTACATCGCCGGCCTCATGCGCGAAGGCAAGGTCGACGGCGTGTTCCTCGACAACATCGGCGCGCAGCTGTGGGCGCGCGCGAAGTGGAATAGTTGGGCGCCGGACGAGAAGAAGGCATGGACGCTCGGCAACGTGGACCTCGTTCGCCGCATCGACGAGCAGCGGCGCAAGCTGAATCCGCGGTTCATCGTGGTCACCAACAACTTCTGGGACAAGGGCGGCCCCGAGGGTCTCGAGGGCGAGCGCTATGTCGACGGCATCATGCTCGAGCACTCCGCGTTCAACCAGTTTCACCGGGACTATGCGCAGCGCGCCTTCGCCGACCGCGGCCAGCGCCGCGTGCTCGTGATGGCCAAGACGCCGGACGACGTAGCTGGATGGGCGCAGTCTCCCGGCGTCACGCACGTCGGCTGGCAACCGAAATACGACCACCCGCCGCGGCCGTCGATACCGTTCGCGAAACCCGTGCGCTAGGATCGGCCCCCTCGCAACGGGGGAAACATGTCGAACACGCGGATTTCGTGCCTAGTCGCTGCGGCGTTCGTGTCTCTCTCCGTCCACGCGCAAGCGGCGCCAGCCACAGCGCCCGCTGCCACCCCCGCCGCGCAGATGCCCGCGCCGCGCCCGGCGCCGCCGACCCGCCCGGCCGATGGTCCTGGCGCACCGGCATGGACCGTGGTTGGGGCGCAGCCCGGCGGCACCACGCTCATGGGCGCCCGCGGCGGCAACCCACCGCCCGGCGCCGACGGCGACTTCCTGATCGGCCCGGACTATCTACCGGCGAAGGAACTGGACGTGGTCGATGGCGTGCCGCGCGGTTCCGTCACCCAGTTCGCGCTGGAATCCGTGAACAGCAAGTTCTACCCCGGCGTCGCGCGCGACGTGTTCGGCAGCGTGGACCCGAACAACCCGAAGACGCTGATCGTGCAGACGCGGCCGCAGCCCTGGTCCCGCGCGATCACCGTCTACGTGCCGCAGCAGTACGAGCGCGGCACCGCGGCGCCGTTCATCGTCACGCACGACGGACCGCGCCTGTACGAGAACGACCCCGCGCTCGGCCGCGCGCTCGACAACCTCATCGCGCAGAGGCGCGTGCCGGCCATGATCGCGATCTCCATCCAGAACGGCGGCGGCGACGCGCAGGGCAGCCAGCGCGGACTCGAGTACGACACGATGTCGGGCAAGCTCGCGGAATTCATCGAGGCCGAGGTGCTGCCGGCGGTCGAGAAGCGCGTGGGCGTGAAGCTCACGAAGAATCCGGGCCAGCGCGCCGTGATGGGCTGCAGCTCGGGCGCGGCAGCGGCGCTGTCGATGGCCTGGTATCGCAACGACCTCTACCACCGCGTGATCAGCTATTCAGGCACGTACGTGAACCAGCAATGGCCGTTCAACCCGCAGACGCCGGGCGGCGCATGGGGGTATCACGAGTCCATCATCGCGAACGCGCCGGTCAAGCCGATCCGGATATGGATGCACGTCGGCGATGCCGATCTCTACAACCCGAACGTCATGCGCGACGGCATGCACGACTGGGTGGAGGCGAACCACCGGATGGCCGCCGTGCTGAGATCGAAGGGGTACCACTATCAATACGTGTACGCCCTGGGTTCCGGCCACTGCGACAAGCGCGTGCGCGAGCAGACGCTGCCCGCAGCCCTCGAGTGGGTCTGGCGCTAGGCGCCGGCCGGCGATCGGGCTGGCGGCGGCGTTCCGATTTCGGGTAGTTCGCCGACTCGCTGACCCGCCTCGAATTCGCGTGTCGGACGAATCGCCGCCAAAGCTTCGGCTTTCGCGCTAGCATCGGTCTCCGGGGCACCCGAAACGGAGCGCAGACGATGAAGAAGCCACACGGACCCGGCAGCAGCGGCAGTCACGGCGACGGCCCCGACGTCAATGCCATCTACGACACCTGGGCCGCCGGCTATCAGGCCGCCGACGTGGACAAGATCATGTCGATCTACGCGCCCTCCGCGATATTCGACGACCCCTGCTATCCGCCACAGACGTACGCGGCGCTCGCGGCGTGGTTCAGATTCGACTTCTCGCGCTCGGGCCCGCGCCCGACGTGGAAGTACGAGATCGAGTCGGCTGAATCGAGCGGCAGCCTCGCGTTTGTGATCTCGAACTGGGTGGGCTTTACGGACTTCGGCAAGCCGCAGCAGGCCGAGGTGCGTCGCTTGCGCAGCGTCGACTTCTTCCGGCTCGGCGCCGACGGCTGGAAGATCTTCCGCACGCTCAACATCCCCGAGCCCTGTGTCGGAACGGCCGGCAAGCGGCCGAGGAAACCCCGGAAGAAGAAGTGATCGCCCGCGCAAGCGCTAGAGCTGGAAAGCCTTCGCGACGAGCCAGGTGAGGCCGGCCGCGAGCCCGATGCCGATGACGAGACGACGGGTCGACGCGAAGCGGACATCACCGCGGGGCGACGTCGCGTAGTCCCGGCGCCCGGAGAACATCGCGCCGATCAGGTTCTGCTTCTTCACCCATACATAAAAGAGTACGGCGACGACGTGCAGCACGACGACCCACTGCAAGACGCCGAACACGCGGTCGTGCCATTTCGCCGCGACGCGCCCCGCTTCGAAACTGACATAGAGCGACAGCGGCCCCGACTCGATGCCGTCGACGTCGACGGAGAACAGGCCCAACACGATCTGCGCAGCGAGCAGTGCGAACAGCGCGATGACGCTCAGTGCCCCCAGCGGGTTATGTCCTGGCGCCGTCACCCAGCGTGACTTCAGGTAGTCGATGACCGCGCCCGGGCCGCGGACGAAATTCGCGAATCGGGCCGTCGAGGAGCCGAAGAATCCCCAGTAGAGGCGGAACAGCAGCAGCGCGAGCAGGCCGTAGCCGCTGTAGCTGTGCCATTCGAGCCGTCCGGTCTCGGCGGTCCACCATGACAGACCGATCAGCAGAACGATCAGCCAGTGCACGAGGCGGATGGGGACATCCCACACCCGCACCCGTACGGATCCGCCGTCGCTCATTCCTCGGGCGCGCGGAATGTGTCGTGGCAGTTCTTGCAGGCACCGCCCACTTCGCGGAAGGCCTTGTTCACCGCGTCGAGGTCCTTCGCCTTGGCGGCCGCCAGCAGCGCCGGCGCGCGCTCCTCGAACATCTTCGCGGCGGCCGCGAAATCGGCGGGCTTCGTCCAGATCTCCGGCAGCGCGCGCGTCTTGCCCGCCTCGGGGCCCGAACCCTTTGGAAACCATTGCGCCTGGTTCACCGACGCCTCTCTTACGTCGGCCGCGGCCTTCTCGAGCTTCGCGAAATCCGTGGGACTCGCCTTGCTCAGGTCGCGGACAGCCTTGAAGTTCTCACCGAGCTTCTCGTAGTGCTCATGGCGGACCTTCTGCGTCTCGGCGGGTGTGGCCGCCCAGGCGGCAGCGCATATCGACAGGGCAGCGGCCGAAATTGCGCACATCACCCCGGAACGTAACGTGTAGGACATGGGTCATATACCTCGTTGGCAGAGCGGGCCCTTTATAAACGATCCCGGGTCACGTGACCTGCCCTTTGAAACACCGCACAATGCGGCGCGGACAAGAGTTGGGGGTTCCAGGAAAGATGGCGCTATCGAATCGCGGCGCACGCCACACCGCGGCCTTTGCGGCCGTGGGTGTTCTCATGGTCATTGCAGCGGCCGGTATCCCGAAGTCCGTGGACGCCCGTACCTCGACGGACGGTGCCGAACCGCCCGCGGTCGGCACCTACAAGAAGAGCATCCTCCCGATTCTCGAAGACAAGTGCTTCGAGTGTCACGGGGACGGCTACGACAAGGGCAAGGTCGCTTTCGACTCGCTCGAGACGAACGAGCAGATTCTCGACACGCAGCTGTGGTTGCGCGTACTGGTGAACACCCGCGCCGGCCTCATGCCCGCCGAACGCAAGACGCCGCTCACGGCTGCCGAGCAGAAGAAGCTCGAGCAGTGGATCAAGCACGACGTGTTCAAGGTCGACGCGAAGAACCCCGACCCGGGTCGCGTCACCGTCCGCCGGCTGAACCGCATCGAGTACCGCAACACGATCCGCGATCTCATGGGCGTCGAGTTCGCCTCCGAGGTCGAGTTCCCCGCGGACGATACCGGCCATGGCTTCGACAACATCGGCGGGGATCTCTCCCAACGTGCACTGGGCGTGGGCATCCAGGTCATGTGCTTCGAGCGCCAGCTGCTCCCGGAGCTTCTGCTGACAATGGTCGTGACCATCGTGGTTTTGGACGAGCTGTCGCGGCAAGCTGACGGCATCGCCGTGGATACTCCGCAAGGCTCGAAAACCAATGTGGTGATCAATTCGCAACCGATTGCCAAGATGAAA
>CADEED010000025.1 GCA_902826225.1 uncultured Pseudomonadota bacterium
TTAACACTGTACGAATCTTGCGCAGCCGCGAAGCATTCTCCAGATGCGTTATGGACTTAGCTTGTATTTCTCCAAGCCTGTGACAGAATGCGGCGCAACTGTGGGAGGATACTTACGTCCGAATCTGTGGGTCGCATCGACGCGGCGATCAGATCGTCGGTGTAGCGTGCTGATTGCCCACCGTGGATAAGGAAAAGAGTGGCCCAAGCTCCTGATCATCCAAGTGATCTGACGTCCTCGGACGTGTTCTCCACAGGCGTCTGGTCGGCGCGCGGCGGCAAGCAGACGCTCGGCGTCGACATCGCGTGCACCAAGATCGCCGTCGATCTGCAAAATCTCCGCCACGGCACCGTCGAGACGGTCATCCGTGAATCCCTGAACTCTCTGCGCGATTCATCGGGCGTCGACACGGCGTTCGTCTGGATGCTGTCGCCCGATGGCACGACGATCGACGAGGTCTATGCGGCCCATGGCGCGCTCGCCCAGTGCCGCGTGGAAGCGTGGCGTGGCACCTCGCTCGAGCCCTATCCGTGGTTCCGGAGCCGGCTCGACCACCTGCGCCTCTCCGAAATCCGCGACAGCTCGGCGGCTCGCCGGGACCAGGCCGCCGAGGCGCACCGCCTGGCCGAATTGCAGATCGGCTCCACGCTGATGATCGCGATTCGCGTGCTCGGGCAGCCCGCGGGCATCCTGGGCCTCGCGAATGCGCTGCCGCGCGGTGCCTGGGACGTGAACCTGCAACTCCTGCTCAAGCTGCTCGGCAACTCGCTCGGCAGCGGGCTCGAACGGCTGCGCATCGAACGGCGCCTGCACAAACTCGAGGAACGGCTGGAGCTCGCGCAGGGCGCCGCCAACGACGGTCTCTGGGACTTCGACATCGAGAGCAACGAAGTCCATTTCTCGCCACGCTGGAAGGCGATGCTCGGCTATCCGATCGACGCGCAACTCGATTCGCCGGACTGGCGCAGCCTGGTTCACCCGGAAGACATGTCACGGGTGCAGAGCGCGATCCGCGATCACGTCGCCGGCAAGTCGCCGATCTTCGAATCCGTCCATCGCATGAAGCACCGCAGCGGCGACTGGCGTTGGGTGGTGAGCCGCGCGAAAGCGCGCGTGGACGAACACGGCCGCCTGCTGCGTCTCGTCGGCGTGGAGCTCGACATCACCGAGCGCAAGCTCTACGAAGAAGCGCTGTTCCGAGAAAAGGAGAGCGCACAGATCACGCTGCAGTCGATCGGTGACGGCGTCATCACGACCGACGCGAATTCCACCGTCGACTACATCAATCCCGTCGCCGAGCAGTTGACGGGCTGGCGTCTGGAAGACGCGATGGGCCGCCCGATCGAAGAGATCTACCGCGCGTTCCACGAAGAAACCTGCGAGCCGCTCGAGAACCCGCTGAGCGTCTCGATCCGCCGCACGCGCCCCATCAAGAGCGTGCGCCCGATGCTGCTCATCCGGCGCGATGGCAACGAGCTGTATGTCGAGAGCACCGCGGCGCCGATCCGCGATGGCGCGGGCGCGGTGTCCGGTGGCGTGCTCGTGTTCCACGACGTCACGGAGTCCCGCGAGCTCAATCGCCGGCTGTCGTACCACGCCTCGCACGATCTGCTCACGGGTCTCGTCAACCGCCGCGAGTTCGAGAGCCGCGTCGAGCGTTCGCTCAAGAGCGCGAAGGCGCGCGAGAGCAGCTACGCGCTGTGCTATCTCGACATCGACCAGTTCAAGATCATCAACGACACCTGCGGCCACTCGGCCGGCGACGTGCTGCTCGGCCAGGTCGGCGCGTTGCTGAAGTCCAAGGTCCGCTGGCGCGACACGCTCGCGCGACTTGGCGGCGACGAGTTCGGCATCCTGCTCGAAGCCTGTTCGCTCGACGAAGCGCTGCGTACCGCCGAGGTGCTGCGCGAAGCCGTCCGCAATTTCCGCTTTACGTGGGAAGACCGCGTGTTCCGCCTCGGTGCTTCCATCGGCGTGGTGCCGATCGCCGCGGACAACGAGGACGTGGCGTCGATCCTGTCCGCCGCCGACTCGGCCTGCGCAGCGGCGAAAGAAGGCGGCCGCAACCGCGTGCACAGCTTCGCCGAGAACGACATCGAGCTCATGCGCCGCCGGCGCGAGATGCAATGGGCGGCGCGCATCAACGCGGCGCTGGAAGAGGGCCGGTTCGAGCTGTATCGCATGCAGATCCAGCCGCTGCAGCGCGCGGAGCCCGGCCAGCACTACGAGTTGCTGCTGCGCATGCGTGACGAGTCGGGGCGCATGGTGTCGCCCGACAACTTCATCGCCGCTGCGGAACGCTACGGCCTCACGCCCGCGATCGATCGCTGGGTCATCGAGAACGCGCTGCGCTGGCTGGTGATGGAAGCGGACGAGCGCGAGAAGCTCGCGATGTGCTCGATCAACCTGTCCGGTCAGAGTCTCGGCGACGACAAGTTCCTGCCGTTCGTCATCGAGCAGTTCCAGAAGAGCGGCATCGACGGCGCCAAGATCTGCTTCGAGATCACGGAGACCGCGGCCGTGGCCAGCTTCAGCCAGGCCAATCGCTTCATCCAGGCGCTGCGCGAGATCGGCTGCCGCTTCGCACTCGACGACTTCGGCACCGGCCTCTCGTCGTTCGGCTACCTCAAGCATTTCCCCGTCGACTTCCTCAAGATCGACGGCAGCTTCGTGCGCGAGATCCTGCACGACCCCATCGATCGCGAGATGGTGCGGTCGATCAACGAAATCGGGCATCTCACCGGCAAGAAGACGATCGCCGAGTTCGCGGAGAATGCCGAGATCATCCAGATGCTCACGTCGCTGGGCGTCGACTACGCGCAGGGCTACGGCATCGCACAGCCGCAGCGCGTGCTGAAGGCCGTCAACGCTTAGTTGGAAAAAGGGGTCAGACCTGTTTTTCGGTAGACTTCCGCCTTCGCGGCGGGAAGCTCGAATGAAAAACAGGTCTGACCCCTTTTTGCTGGCGCGGGGCTCATCATGCGGATCCTCTGGTTAGAGGTCGCCGTCATCCTGATCGCGGGCAGCGCCGGCGCGCAGACGCCTGTGTCGTCCCTTCTTTGGTACGACAGACCTGCCACCGATTGGGAGAAGGAAGCGCTGCCCATCGGCAACGGCCGCATGGGCGCGATGGTGTTCGGCGGCGTCGAGTCTGAACGCCTGCAGCTCGCCGAGAAATCGCTCTGGACGGGCGGGCCGGGGACCGAAGGCGGCTACGACTACGGTCTCCCGAAGGATTCTCAGGTCGAGATCATGCGCTCGACGTCCCGGGAACTCGTCGGCGGCGCGCAACTCGTCGCCGACGACGTCGCGAAGCGGCTCGGTCGCAAGATGCACAACTACGGCGACTACCAGAGCTTCGGCGACCTGATCATCGAGCGCGATCCCGACAGCGATCCGGTCACCGACTACCGGCGTGACCTCGACCTCGATACGGCAACCGCGCGAGTCAGTTTCAAGCAGGGATACGCCGGGTTCCGGCGCGAATACTTCCTTTCATACCCCGACCAGGTGCTCCTCGGCCGCTGGTACTCCACTGGCCTGCAGAAGCTGCGCATCAGGTACGGCGTGCCCGACAACCGCAGCGCCGACACACGAATCGACGGCACGCGCATCCTCGTGAGCGGCGCATTGAAATCCAATGGCTTGAAGTACGCTGCGGAAGTGTTCGTGAAGCTCGAGTGCGGCACGGCCAGGGCGGATGGCGCGACGTTGCGCATCGAGACGGAATGTCCCGTCACGTTCTATGCCGCGGCGCGGACCAACTACCGCATGCAGTATCCCGACTACCGTGCAGCGGTCGATCCCGCCGCGCTCGCGGCCAGGGACGTGAAGGCGGCATCGGCGCGCCAGCTCTCGGAGTTGATCGCGCGACATCGCGAAGATCATCGCGCGCTGTTCCAGCGCGTGCGGCTCTCGCTCGACGGCGCCATACCCAGACAACCGACCGATGCCTGGCGCGCCCGGTACGGTAGCGGCGAGTCTGCCGCGGATCGCGCGCTCGAACAGCTCTACTTCGACTACGGACGCTATCTGCTGATCGCCTCGTCGCGCGCCGGGTCGCTGCCCGCGAACCTGCAGGGCGTCTGGAATCATCACGCCAAGCCACCGTGGAATTCCGACTATCACGTGAACATCAACCTGCAGATGAACTACTGGCCGGTCGACACCGCGAACCTCGCGGAGACCGCGCCGCCGCTGTGGGATTTCGTCGAGCATCTCGTGCCTCCGGGACGGCTGGCCGCGGAACGCTACTTCGCCGCGCCCGGCTGGACGATGTTCCTCAACACGAACATCTGGGGCTACGTCGGGCCCATCGACTGGCCGACGGCGTTCTGGCAGCCGGAAGCCTCCGCATGGCTCGCGCAGCACTTCTACGAGCACTATCGCTTCACGCGCGATGAGAAGTTCCTGAAGACGCGCGCATGGCCGGTCCTGAAGGGCGCCGCGGAGTTCTGGCTCGCAGCCCTGACGGAGGATCGCGACGGCCAGCTCGTCGTCAGTCCGAGCTTCTCGCCCGAACACGGGCCGTTCACGGCGGGCGCCGCGATGTCGCAGCAGATCGTCGCGGACCTGTTCGAAAGCGTCGTCGACGCCGCGCCGCGCGTCGGCGACCGGGCCTTCGGCGCGCGCGCGGCCGCGGCGTTGGCGAAGCTCGACCGCGGATTGCGCATCGGGAAGTGGGGCCAGTTGCAGGAGTGGAAGACCGATCTCGACGACGCGAAAGACGATCACCGCCACGTGTCGCACCTGTTCGCGCTGCACCCCGGCCACGCGATCGACCCTGACAGGGATCCCGCGCTGGCCGCCGCGGCGCGCAAGACGCTCGATGCGCGCGGCGATGCGAGCACGGGCTGGAGCCGCGCGTGGAAGATCAACTTCTGGGCCCGGCTGCGCGACGGCGACCGCGCGCACAAACTACTCGCGGGCCTGTTGCGCGACAGCACGTTGCCAAATCTCTGGGACACGCACCCGCCGTTCCAGATCGACGGCAACTTCGGCGCGACCGCCGGCATGATCGAAATGCTCCTGCAGAGCCAGGGCGACGAGCTGCGAATCCTGCCGGCGCTGCCGGCCGCCTGGCCGAAGGGCTCCGTCACGGGAATCCGCGCGCGCGGCAACGTCACCGTCGACATCGAATGGGACGGATGCGGCGCGAAGAGGTTCGTCCTGCGAGCGGGTCACGAGGGTCCGCTGACCGTCCGGTCGCCGATGTTCGAGAAGCCGTACGATGTCGCCTTCGACAGGGGCGCGAAGCCGAAGTCGCTCGTCACGGCGGGTCGGACGTTCACGTTGGACGCCCGTCGTGGCGGCCAGTACACGTTCACGCGCGGCGACGCCGCGGTCTGCGGGAGGTCGTGATGGCGAAGAAATCCCTGGAAGTCGACGCGTACATCGCCGGCTTTGCGCCGCAGCAGCGCGCGCGCCTCGAGCAGGTCCGCGCAGCCATTCGCGCCGCGGCGCCGAAGGCGGAAGAGACGATCAGTTACCGCATCCCTGCGTATCGCGGCAATCGCGTCTTCGTCTTTTTCGCGGGATTCAAGAATCACATCGGGTTGTTTCCGCCCGTTCGGGGCAACGCGGCGCTCGTGAAGGCCGTCTCGAAGTACGCGAACGCGAAGGGCAATTTGCGGTTTCCGGACGACGCGCCGCTGCCGCTCGCGCTCATCACGCGCATCGCCGGACACCAGGCGCGCTGCGACCGGGAGCAGTGAGGTGGCGGGCGAATCGACCGAAGGCGAGTGCGGCATCGCGGGAAGCGGGGAATGACCACGTCGAACTATCAACTGGCGCAGATCAACATCGCCGAGCTCAAGGCGCCGATCGATTCGCCGCAGCTCAAGGACTTCGTCGACAATCTCGATCGCATCAATGCGCTCGCCGAGGACTCGCCGGGCTTCGTCTGGCGGCTCAAGGGCGAGGGAAACGATGCCACGTCGCTGCGCCCCCTTGGTGACGACGTGATCGTCAACATGTCCGTGTGGCGCGACGTGGATACGCTGCGCGCATACGTCTACAAGACCGCGCACGTCGAGATCATGAAGCGCCGCCGCGAGTGGTTCGCGCGAATGGGCCAGGCCTTCATGGTTCTGTGGTGGGTGCCCGCAGGTCACGAGCCGACGCCCACGGAAGCGGCGCGGAAGCTGGAGCACCTGCGTGCGCACGGCCCCACGCCCGACGCATTCACGTTCGCCGAGGCGTTCTCGGCGCCCGATGCCGCCGTCGGCGGGGCGCCGTTCTCGACCAAGGACGGGTGCCCGGCTTGATCGTCTCCACCGCGTCATGACGGACGGTCCCTCGCCGCGCGAAATGCGCCGCAGTTCGGCGCTGCGCGGCGTGATCATCGCCGCACTGCTCGCGTTCTACGGATTCGTGATGCGCCAGCCGGCGGCTTCGTTCACGGTGGCCTTGCTCATCGCGGCGGCGATGCAGGGCGCCGTTCTCGTCGCGCGCCGCGTCGTGCCGCCGCAGCACTTCGCGCAGACCTCGTACGTCATCGAACTGCTCGTCGATGCCGCGACAGTGTGCCTGTTTGCGCTCGCGGTCTATGGTGGCATATTGCATGCCGGGTACGACGTCTAGGAAGGCGATGCGTACCGCCATCATCATCGCGATCGGATTCGGTTTGTTGGGACTGTGTCTCGCCGCCGGCGGCATGACGGGCAGCGTCGCCCGGCTGCGCACCGCGGCACTGGTGTTCGTCGGGCTGTGGTTCGCGGCGGCCGCCGCGCTCCTCGGTCGCTTGAAGGCCTGACGGTCGCCTATTTCTTCTCCGCGGGTTTCTTCGCCGACTCGATGCCGAGATTCGGCACGCCGAACTTGCCTTCGAGGTCGTGCAGGTTCTCGAGATCGATCGCGCCCACGATGTTGACGATCGTGAACTCGCGCGGCTGGTTCGCGATGATCGCGAGGCCCATTGCCTTGTCGTTCTCGATGAGCACGAACACGTCGACGTCGGTGTGCTCCTTCTTGCTGCGCGACTCGACGATGCGGCTCCAGCCTGGCGCCGAGAGCTGCCGGCGCACGCTGTCGATGTCCGACTTCGGATAGGCGAAGTCCTCGTCGAACTTGAAGCTGCGCACGAAGACGCCCCGGAGTGACGTGCACAACTTCTTGGCGTCCGCTTCCTCCGGATCGTTGGTGTCGAGGAAGCGGCAGGCAATGCCGAGCAGCTTCGAGCCGGGCGTCACGTTCACCGTCTCGCTGGCCTTGTCGGCGACCCTGGCGAACTCCGGCAGCCGCAGCAGGCCGCGTTGCAGCGCGACGGACTGCGCGAACGCGGGCGCCGTGACGAGCACGGTCGCGAGCAGCGCGACGTGGATGTTCAGTATCCTCTTCATGTGCGGTTCTCCTCGTCCGTCGCCGGGGGCGGCGGATTGACAGCCTGGTAGGCGAGATCGAGCTTCTGGCTCGTGACGCGCAATGCATCCATGAGCGCGCGGCTCGCGGCTTCTCCCTCGGCGTCGCGCGCAGCGACGATCCTGTCGCGCTGATCCGCGGCGAACACGCCGAGCAGGATCGCGCCGACGAACGAGGCGGCCAGTGCGGCCGGCATCGCATGGCGCCAGCCGGAGCGGGCCGGGCGTGCCGCGGGCGGTGGCACGAGCGTCGTCACGATCGCGGGGGCCGCCCGTGGCGGCAGCGCGGCGAGGATGCGGTCGGCGAGCCCCTCGGGCGCGTCGACCTTGCGCATTGCGCGCCGCATCCGGTTCTCGAGGTCTTCGGTCATGATTCTTCCTCACAGTCCACGAGCTGCGCACCGATCATCCGGCTGCGCAGCGCCGTCAACGAACGCTTCACGTGGCTCTTCACCGTGTTCAACGGCATCTCGAGCGTCTGCGCGATCTCCGCGAGATCGCGGTCTTCCTGGTAGCGCAGCACCATCACCGCGCGCGCCGGCGGCGACAGTTCGTCCAGCAGCCGGCCCAGCTCGCGCGTGAGCAGCGGATCCTCCGGCGCGACGTCGGCCGCGGGCTCCATCGCCGCGTCGAGCGGCTGGGTCGCGGAGTAGGGCGCGCGCCGCAGCCGGTCGATCGCGAGGTTGGACGCCACGCGTCGCAACCAGAACCCCAGGTGCTCGAGCGTTTCGATCGAATCGAGCTTGCGGTACAGCTGCAGGAACACGTCCTGGGCCAGGTCCTCGGCGAGATCGCGTCGATTCAACATGCGCAGTCCGATGCTGAAGACGGAGCCCTGGTGCGCGCGGACCAGCGTCGCGAAGGCGGCGGCGTCGCCCTCGCGGGCGCGCAGCAGAACTCCGGGAAGCTCGAGGACCGCGGCGTCGGGACTCACGGTTCGTTCAGTCCGCCATGCTCAGGTGCGGGATGTCGAACTTGCCTTCGAGCTTCGTCAGCTTGTCGACGTCGATGTTCCCGCTGATGTTCACGATGGTGAACGAGCGCGGCTGGCTTGCGATCACCGCGATGCCGAGGATGCGTTCGCCGTCGGTGTTGAGGAACACGTCGACGTCTTCCGAATGATCGCGGCTGCGCTTCTGGACGATGGCGTTCCAGTTCGGCCCCGTGAGCTGGCGGCGGACGCCGTCGATATCGTCCTTCGAATAGGCATCGTCATCGGCGAATTCGAAGTTGCGGACCTGGATGGAATGGATGTCGTTCAGCAGGTCGAGGGCGGCCCGTTCTTCCGGGTCGGCCGTGTTCTGCGCCTCGTTGCTGGCGAACTTCTTCGCGATCCGGAGCACGAAGCCGTCGATGGTCACGTCCACCGATTCGGTGGCCTTGCCTTTCAAGTGATTGAAATCCGGCAGCACGAGCTGCGGCGACCCGGCGGCATAGGCGGGGGTGGCGAAGAACAGGAAAGCGGCCAGGACGGCGGCCAGGACAGCGGCCAGGCCTAAGGACATTTCGGAGCGGGTCATAGGACACCTGTTTTGAGGACCAGTGACCTATATACGGGCCAGCCGGCCCCGGGGGTGCACCCCCGGACGGCCCGGCCAGGGCTCAGTTCGAAATCGTGATCGTCCGCAGCGGGGCGGCCAGCGCGTTGTTCCCGCGCCAGTCGCTGTCGAACTGGGGGTAGGCCAGCGTTCCGCGGACCTGGTAGGTGCCCGACATCAGCTGGGTGCCGTTGTCCAGGATGCCGTTCCAGATGTAGACATAGATCTGTTCCTGGTGGCCGGCGAACGTGAGGGTCGAGGCGGCGGGCGTGAATGTCCGGTTGAACGACCAGCGCCAGCGGGGAGCCGTGCCGTTGTCGTCGAGCAGCACGAGGTCGTAGACCTGGCCCGAGGGCAGATTGAGCGTCTGCGTGCTGCCCGATCGATTGGTGACGTGAAGCTCGAAGACGATGCTCTGGCCGACGTCGAAGTTCGTGCGGGGAGTGCCCCCCGTCGTCTTGAGAACCAACTCGACGTCGAAGCCCGTCGGGCCGCCGTTGCCGCCGTCTTCGTCGCCTCCCGAGCTGCAGCTGAACTGGGAACCCATGAGCACGAGACACAGGCCGCTGATCAGGGCGAGTCGTGAGATTATCGGGTGACGCATGAGCAAACTCCCTAGCGACGCGGAGATAGACCAATTGTACGGTCTCGAACCCGCATTGAATCTACAGACGGAATCCCAGGCCGAAACCGGAACTCGCGCCGCGACGGTTCAGTGTCCGTATTGCGGCGAACCGTTCGAGACTAGCGTCGATGCCAGCGCCGGGATGTGCAGTTATGTCGAGGACTGTCAGATTTGCTGCCAGCCCATCGAGATGGAGTTGCGCGTCGACGACAACGGGCAATTCCTGGAACTGGTGGCGCGTCGCGGCGACGCTTGAAGGGGGCGGCGATGGACAGGCGCGTGGCATTGATCACGGGCGCGGGCAGCGGCATCGGCCGGGCGACGGCGCTCGCCTTCCTGCGGGACGGATTCCGAGTGGTGCTCGCGGGACGCCACGAGGACAAGCTCGCCGCCGTCGCGAAGGAGGCGGGCGACGCGCAGGTGCACCTCGTGGTCGCCGACGTCACCAAGCCGGACGAGGTGCGCGCGCTGTTCGATTCGGCGCGCGAAAAATTCGGACGGCTCGACGTGCTGTTCAACAATGCCGGCGTCAGCGCGCCGTTCCTGCCGCTCGAGGAAATGCCGTACGAGAAATGGCGCGAAGTCATCGACACGAACCTGACCGGCGCGTTCCTGTGCACACAGCAGGCTTTCCGGATCATGAAGGCCCAGGATCCGCGCGGCGGCCGGATCATCAACAACGGGTCGATCTCGGCACACGTGCCGCGTGCGAACTCGGCGCCGTATACTTCGTCGAAGCACGGCATCACCGGCCTCACACGATCGACGTCGCTCGACGGCCGCCAGTACGACATCGCCTGCGGGCAGATCGACATCGGCAACGCGGTGACTGAACTGTCGACGCGCCACCGCAATGCCGAGCCGACGATGGACGTCAATCACGTGGCGAACGCGGTCCTGCAGATGGCCAAACTACCGCCCGAGGCCAACGTGCAGTTCATGACGATACTGGCGACGAAGATGCCTTACATCGGGCGTGGGTGAGGGGTTCGCGGCGTACAGCCCCGCCGCCGGCCCCTAGAGCCAGCCGCGCTGCCGGGCCAGACGGTAGGCGTCGATCCGGTTGTTCGCGCCGAGCTTGCCGATCGCCTCCGACAGGTAGTTGCGCACCGTGCCCGCGGAGAGACCGAGCTCCTCCGCGATCTGCGGTGCCGACAGCCCTTCGCCCGAAAAACGCAGTACCTGTCGCTCGCGGTCGTTGAGCGGGTCGGATTCGTTCCAGGCTTCGACGGCCAGCGCGGGGTCGATGGCGCGGCCGCCGCGGTGCACGTTGCGCAACGCCTCCGCGAGATTCTCGGCCGGGGAGTCCTTGAGCAGGTAACCCTTGACGCCCGCGTCGAGCGCGCGCCGCAGGTATCCCTGGCGCGCGAAGGTCGTCACGATGACCACCTTGCTCGGCAGCTGCTCGGCCTGGATCTTCTGCGCGAGCTCGATGCCGGTGAGTCCGGGCATCTCGATGTCCGTGACGACGATGTCGGGTTTCAGCCGGCGGCACTCCTGAAGCGCCTGCGCACCGTCCGCGGCGGCACCGAGCACTTCGATGTCGCGCTCCATGCGCAGCAGCGCACCGAGCGCGCCGCGCACCATGGCCTGGTCCTCGGCGAGCAGGATGCGGATCACCCGGTCGGCCCTCAAGCCGCGAGCGGCACGGACGCGCGTAACAGCATGCCGCCCGCATCGTTCGCGACGAGTTGCAGCGAACCCCCGACGCTTTCGAGGCGTTCGCGCATGCCGTTCAAGCCATTGCCCGGCACGATGCGTCCGCCGCGGCCGTCGTCCGCGACTTCGACGAGCACGGCGCGCTGGTCGTTCTTCACGCGGATCGTCACGCCCTTCGCGCCGGAATGACGGCGGACGTTTGTCGCCGCTTCGCGCAGCGACAACGCCAGCGCTGTCTCGCGGTCGTGCGGCAGCTTCACGGCGTCGGCTTCGCAACTCACCTTCACGCCCTGTGCCTCGAGCAGCGCGGTCGCGGCCGCGAGTTCCGTCGTCAGCACGGTATTGCGGATGCCCGAGATGGCGCTGCGCACCTGCGACAGCGCGTCCCGGGCGACGCGCTCGACTTCGGCGATCTCGCTGCGCGCCGCGTCCAGGTCGCGGTCGATGAGCTTGCGCGCGAGTTCGGATTTCAGCGCCACGACGGACAACGTGTGGCCGAGCGAGTCGTGCAGGTCGCGCCCGATTCGCTCGCGCTCGGCCAAGGTGGCGAGTCGCGTGATCTCGTGATTGCTCTTGCGCAGCGCCATCTGCGCCATGTGGATGCGCGCGGTGTAGACGGCGACGACGCCCATGATGATGCCCGGCGCCGCGACGCTCACGATGGTCTGCATCGTATGCCCGAGCAGGATCATCTGGACGATGAACAACAGGTTGATCGCGCCCACGACGATCGCCGACGTGCGCGTCGGCAGGAGATAGACGATCGAGAAGAAAACGAAGATGAAGTACGCGAGCGTCGACAGGTTGACGAAGGCCAGCGAGAACGCGATCAGCAGTACGCCCGCGGAGTATCTCAGGCGGATGTTCATCGGGCCCGAGTAGTAGTACATGCTGAGGTGCAGCCAGACGAACACCGGCACGGTGAGCAGCGTCGGCAGGATGACCGTGTCGAACGGTTCCCGCGCGAGCAGCGGCCACAGGAAGAGCCACACGAGGTGGATCATCATCACCCACGGCATGTGCCGCAGCGGCCGGCCGCCATCCTGCGTCATGTGCCCGATCATCGAATCGGGCGGGGGATTCTTCATGGCGCGGAGCAGCGCGGCGGGAGTCATGGCGCGAGGATGCTAGAGGAAGCGCACATTGTCGATCTGCAGGCGAAAGCTCTGGCCCGGCGTGCCGGACATGAAGGTGACGCCCCGGATGCGCGTCGGGTCCACGACGAAGTCCGCGAGCGGCACGCGTATCTCGCGCCAGTCCCCGCCGGTCTCGAACGGGTAGCTGGAAGGAATGGAGTTCTGGTCGGCCGTCGAGAAGAACGTGACGGAATACTTCTGTCCGTCGCCGCGCGCGAAGAAGCTCAGGGTCCTGAACTTCGAATAGTCCATCATTCCCTTCATCGGCGGTGACCGCGGGAAGAAGGCGGCGCCGGCGAAGGGCCAGACGAATCCGGGACGGACGGTTCCGGTGATCTCGAGAGCGCCCTTCGAGCCCTCCGCGCCACCGTCGATCACCTGGATGGCGGCGCTGGACGCGCCGCCCACGACGGTGTCGGCCGACTCGACGAACCCGGTGCCATAGCTCGCCTGGGCCGACCCCGCATCGAAATTGGCGATGAGCCCGTCGGCTGGGGCGGCCACGCCGGCGGGCCCCTCGACGCCGGCGGTAGCAGCCGCCTGCGTTTCCTGCTGCCCATGAAGCCCGCGACCATCAGCGCGATGCCCGCGAAGACGGCCGCGGGCGACCACAATCTGCGGAGCGCATAGCCCTGGCCCGGCTTCTTCGAACGGCCGAAGAGCCGCACCCCGCCGTTCGAGAGCTTTCGCGTCGCGATGACGAAGAACACGATCGTGACGCCGGCCAGCGCGGCGACGTGTGCCCAGACATTCGCGTTCGATCCCAGGCCGATCGCGCCGAGCGCGAGCTCCGCGAGGTGGTTCGAAGGCCAGAGCGGCGCCGTGTCCCGGATGAACCTCGGCAGGAACTGCAGCGGCACCCACAGTCCCGACAGGAACGCCATCGGTAGATAGATGAGGTTGACGAGCGCCGGCGCGGCCTGGCCGGACACGAAGGCGCCGACGCACAGGCCGATCGCGCAGAACGGCAGCACCCCCAGGACCTGGATGACGAATACCTTCGCGGCCTGCGCCGCGGTCAACGGTGCGTGCGCGAGGGTGAAGGCGATGACGATCAGCAGCAGCGATATCACGCACGCGAACAGCAGCGCCATCGCCATGCGCGCGAGCAGGTAGGAGCCGGGCGGCATCGGCAAGGCCTGTTTGAACCTGAGCAGGCCGTACTCGCGCTCGAACGCCAGCGACACGCCGAACCCGAAGAGTCCCGGCGCCATCGTGCCGAACACGCCGAGCCGTGCGAACGCGCTGAGCCCGTTGGTCGGATCGTTCTTCGCGAGCAGCACGCCGAACAACAGGTAGAACATCGCCGGGAACACGAGCGTGGGCACGGCGAATGCCGGCGTGCGCAACATCTTGATGAACTCGAAGCGCATGTCGTCGAGATAGGCCGCGGCGAGGCGCGACGTGCTCATCTGCGCGAAGGCGGGCGTGCTCATTGCAGTTTCTCCGCCTTGCCCTGATCCAGGTTGGTGATCTCCGTGAACGCCTCGGCGAGGCCCGCGCGTTTCACCTCGATGTCGCGGACCGCGGCATCGCCGCTCAGCAGCCGGCGGAGCACGCCTTCGGCGTCGTGCGTGACGATGTGCAGCTGGTCGCCGGCGGGCTGCACGGCTTCGACCTCGGGCCAGCCGCGGATCTCGCCGGCGCCGATCGCCGTCCGGCAGTACACGTTCTTGCGCGATACGTGCGCGCGAATTTCGTCCACGGTGCCCGACGCCACGAGGCGGCCCTGGCCGATGACGGCCACGCGGTTCGCGAGCGCCTCCGCTTCCTCGAGGTAGTGAGTCGTGAGGACGATCGAGCTGCCTTCGTGGACGAGATCGCGCAGGACACGCCACAGCGCCTCGCGCGCATTGACGTCGAGGCCCACCGTCGGCTCGTCGAGGAACAGCAGCTCCGGCCGTCCGCAGATCGCCATGCCGAACTGCACCTGCCGCTTCTGGCCGCCCGAGAGGTCCTTGTACGGCCGCTCGGCGAACGATGCGAGCGCGAGACGCTTGATGACGGCGCTCGTCTCGTAGGGAGTGGGATAGTAGTTCGAGACCTGCTGGATGAGCTCGCGCGGCTTCGCGGCGGGCGACAACGCCACTTCCTGCATCATGATGCCGACTCGGCGCCGCGCATCGAGCTCCCCGGGGTCGAGCCCGAAGAGTTCAACGGTGCCGGCGTCGGGCTGCTCCAGGCCGAGCAGCAGCGAGATCGCGGTCGACTTGCCGGCGCCGTTCGGACCGAGCACGGCGAGCAGTTCGCCGCGATTCACGCTGAGGTCGAGGCCGTCGAGCGCCTTGATCTTGCCGAAATTCTTTCGGGCGCCGCTCAACCGGGCGAGGACAGCATGGGACATCGAACCTCCATGCGGAGGATGGTGACCATTTCCGAACCGGGAGTTGAGTCGAGGCTGTCAGCCTCGCCGGCTGACACCTGTCATGTTCACGCCCTTACCTCGGCGGGTGGAAGACGGGGGTCTCCAGTCGCATGGCCGCCGCGAGATCGTCGCGACCGACGCTGTCCGCGTACTCGGCGAGAGTGCGCAGGTCGTGCGCGGAGTCCATCGTGAAGCCTGTGGACTCGGCGCGCAGTCGTTCGAAGACTCGGAGCGCGGTGTCCGCCCGTCCGTAGCGGAGCAGGTGGCGGATCAGCGTGCTCCCGAGCGTGTTGAGCGCCGCCGGCCGCTTCCACAGGATCGCCTGGTCGACGACGAAGGTGGCATCGATCGCGGCGTGCTCGCCGTCGAGATTGCGCAGCCACTGCGCGAGCGGTGCCGTGGCTTCGACGTGTTTCCCCATGCGCACTTGCAAGAAGACGTCATCCATCATGCGAGCGCGGAGCTGCTGGCGTTCGGCTTCCGCCCGCGCGGCCGTGCGCTCCGGACTGCGGCTCGGCTCGTACCCGATCTGCCGGCGGCGCGCGTGCAGGAGCCCGGCAATCAGCGCGAAGAAGGCGATTTCGTACCAGACCACCACGGCCACCCTCACGATCAGCAACAGATCCGAGCGCCACAGGACGCTTGCGAGCCACACACCCAGGCCCATCGCGAGCAGCAGCACGAAATAGTGCGCGCCCAGGCCCCGCACGAGGCGGAACAACATCCGCGGATTGAACACCTCCGCCGGACTTTCACCCACACCGAGTATCGCGATCGAGGCAGGGGTCCAGAGAATGAGGACCGCGGCCAGCAACCATCCCGCGGCGCCGCCGAGGTAGACGCAGAACCAGCCACCCCCCACCAGCAGCGCCGTCTGGATCCACGGCCGGATCTCGAACGGACTCAGCATGTCGATGTCCATGACCGGCGGCTCGGGCGCGCCATCGGCGAGCCGCTCGATGAGCACATAGCAGTACTTGAACACCCAGAGCTGTACGAAGCCCGCGCCCATGTAGCCGAAGACGTAAGCGCCCGAGTTGAAGGCGCCCCACAGGCAGATCGTCATCAGGAACGCGGCGACGCCGACCAGGATCAGGACAGTCGGATGGATCGGAACCTTGAGGATTCGCCAATAGTCCATAATGCCGCCGTCTTCGGGGGAAGAAAGTAAAGCATGGAAACGAATTCGTTTGACGCCATCGTCGTCGGGACCGGCATCAGCGGTGGATGGGCCGCGAAAGAGCTCACGGAAAAAGGCCTGAAGACCCTGGTGCTGGATCGGGGGCGCATGATCAAGCATGGCGAATATCCGACGGCACTCAAGGACCCGTGGGAGCTGCCGTACGCCAACCGCATCACGCAGGAAACGCGGACGCGCAAGCCGGTCCAGAGCCGCACCGGCTATCCGACTCCCGCGAACACGCACTGGTTCGTCGACGATCTCGACCACCCCTATACCGAGATCAACAAGTTCGACTGGCTGCGCGGCTACCACGTCGGCGGCCGCTCGCTCATGTGGGCGCGCCAGAGTTACCGGCTCTCGCCGCTCGACTTCGAGTCGAACGCGAAGGAAGGCGTCGCCATTCCCTGGCCGGTCTCGTACGACGAGATCGCGCCGTGGTACGACAAGGTCGAAACGTTCGCGGGCATCTCCGGCAGCAAGGAGAATCTCCCGCAGCTGCCGGACGGCATCTTTCTTCCGCCGCACGATCTCAATTGCGTCGAGCAGGAGTTCAAGCTGCGGCTCGACCAGAAGATGGGACGCAAGCTCATCATCGGGCGCTGCGCAAACCTCACCGCGCCCCTGACCCACGACGAGAGCCCGCAGCGCGGCACCTGCCAGGCGCGCAACCTCTGCATCCGCGGCTGCCCGTACGGCGGCTACTTCTCGAGCGTGTCCGCCACGCTGCCCTCGGCCGAACGCACGGGCAACATGACGCTGCTCGCGAACCAGATCGTCCACGAGCTCATCTACGACCACGAGAAGGGACGCGCCACGGGCGTGCGCACGCTGGATGCGCAGACCGGCAAGGCCACGGAGTACTTCTCGAAGATCGTTTTCCTGTGCGCGTCGGCGCTCGGCTCGGCGTACATCCTGTTGAACTCGACCTCGAGCCGCTTCCCGGACGGTTTCGGCAACGATTCGGGCGAGCTCGGGCACAACATCATGGATCACAACAAGCCGGGCGGTTCGAGCGCGCAGGTGGAGGGTCACCTCGACGAGGCGTACACCGGCCGGCGTCCCAACGGCTTTTACATCCCGCGGTATCGCAACGTGGGCAAGGACAAGCGCGCGTATCTGCGCGGCTTCGGCTACCAGGGACGCGCGCAGCGGACGAACTTCGCACGCTACAACGACAGCACGCTCATGGGCGACGAGCTCAAGAAGGCGATTCGCGAGGCGGGGCCGTGGTCGATCGGCATGACGGCGTTCGGCGAGATCCTGCCGTACCACGAAAACCACATGAAGATCGACCACTCGCGCAAGGACAAGCACGGTCTGCCGGTGATCGCGTTCGATGCCATCGTGCGCGAGAACGAGATCGAGATGCAGAAAGACATGCGCGACGATGCCGCCGAGATGATGGAAGCCGTGGGCTACAAGAACGTCACCGTGCGCAGCGACAACTTCAACGTGGGCAACAGCATCCACGAGATGGGTACGGCGCGCATGGGTGCGGATCCGAAGAAGTCCGTGCTGAACAAATACAACCAGGTGCATGCCTGCAAGAACGTGTTTGTCACGGACGGGTCGTTCATGGTGTCGTCGGGCTGCCAGAATCCGTCGCTCACATACATGGCGTTCACGGCGCGCGCGGCCAATCACGCGGTCGAGGAACTCAAGAAGGGCAACCTATGATCGAGTCAGAGGTCATGCGGCGCCGCGAAGTCCTGCGACGCATCGCGTTGCTCACGGGCGGTGCCGTGGCGGCGCCCGCCGTACTCGCCTGCCTCCAGGCCTGTGCGCCGAAGGAAGGGGCGCCGGCTGCGGCGGCGGCCTGGACCCCGAAGTTCTTCAAAGGGACGCAGGCGGAAGTCGTCACCGCGATCGCGGATGCGATCCTGCCGAAGACGGACACCGCGGGCGCGCTCGACGCGAACGTGCCCGCGTTCATCGACGCGATGCTGGCGGATGTGTACGCCGCCGATGCGCAGGCGCGCTTCAACCAGGGCTTCGAAGAGTTCGGCGGCAAGGCCTTCCTCGAACGGGACCAGGCGGGCCGCAGCGCCTACGTGAAAGAGTCGCTCGAAAAGGCGCTGGCCGCGGAACACGCGGGCAAGCCGTTCATTCTCACGACGCGCGAGCTCACGCTGCTCGGCTTCTACACGTCGAAGGTCGGCATCTCCGAGAACATGGAATACGTGGCCGTGCCCACCGCGTTCCACGGCTGCGTGCCGATCTCGTCGCTGCCGAAGCCCGTTTACTGGGAATAAGGAGAGCTCATGACCGTCGACCGCCGCATCGTCGATCTCTACAACGAGTACGTGCATACGGCGCTGCCGCGACGTGCATTCCTGGAGCGGCTCGCGAAGATCGCGGGCGGCACGGCCGCCGCGCTCGCGGTACTGCCGGTGCTCGAGCCGAACTACGCTTACGCGCAGCAGGTCAAGCCCGACGACAAGCGCATCAAGGGCGAACACCTCGAGTTCGGCGGACCCCAGGGGCCGGTCAAGGCCTACGTCGCGCGTCCCAAGGCCGGCAAGCGCGACAAGATGGCGGGTGTCCTCGTGATCCACGAGAACCGCGGTCTGAACGAGCACATCGAAGACGTCGCGCGCCGCGTGGCGCTGGCCGGCTATCTCGCGCTCGCACCCGACGGCCTGTCGGTCGCGGGCGGCGCACCCAAGGACCAGGAAGCCGCGCGCGATCTCTTCGCGAAGACCGACGGCGCGCGCATCGCGGCCGACGTGCTCTCGGGCGTGCAGTGGCTCGCCGCGGACGCGAGCAGCAACGGCAAGCTCGGGGTCGTCGGCTTCTGCTACGGCGGTGGTCTCGCGCTGCGTGCGGCCGTGGAAACGGTCGGCGTGGACGCCGCGGTGTGCTTCTACGGGCGACAACTCTCCGCCGACGACACGAAGCGGCTCAAGGTGCCCGTGCTGCTCAACTACGCCGGTGACGACGAGCGCGTGAACGCGGGGATCGCGGAGTTCCGCGCCGCGCTCGACGCCAACAAGGTGCCGTACAGCCTCAACATGTATCCCGGCACCCAGCATGGTTTCCACAACGACTCGAGCGCGGCGCGCTACGACGAAACTGCCGCGAAGCTCGCGTGGAGCCGGACCATCGAGTTCTTCGATACGTATTTGAAAAAATAACAGGCGTGTTGACGGGGAGGTCACATGAAGATTGGCGGGGTACTGCTGGGGCTCGCGTGCGCGACGGGGGCGGGCGCGGCCGAAGTCGACATCTGGACGAAGACGATCAACAACGACACCAACGGCGTCTGGCACGTCCAGCCCGACAAGCCGAAACCGAAGGAAGTGAAAGCGCCGGGCGTGCCGGGTGACTTCGCCTTGCGAGTGAAAGCGCCCAAGGGCGCCAATCCCTGGGACGTGCAGGCCACGTCGCCGATCAACGCGGCCATCGACGCCGGGGATGTGGTGATGGTGCTCATCCACCTGCGCGCGGAGGAGCCGGCGGAGGGCGGCAGCAAGCTCGGCATCCGCATCCAGCTCGCGGGCGCGCCGTATACGCCGACGATGGAATTCACGGCGCCGATCACGACCGAGTGGAAGACCTACTGCGCGCATCGAGTCGCCAGCGCCGCGATGCCGGCCGGCAAGACCAACGTGAACATCCACCTGGCTGACGCACGGGAGGTCATCGAACTCGGGCCCGTGTTCGTCTTCAACTTCGGCCCGGGTTACGACCAGAAAACATTGAAGGGCTGCGATGGCTAGCAAGCCTCCCCGCACCATCCCGGTGGCGGTACGCGAGCTTTGCCTCGCGTACCCGGAGGCCGAGGAGGTCGAATCGCACGGCACCCCGGGCTTTCGCGCGCGCAAGGGCAAGTTCTTCGCGTACTTCTGCGTGAACCACCACGGCGACGGACACGTCGCGCTGTGGCTCAACACGCCGGCGCTGGAGCAATCGCGGCTCATCGCGTCCTCGAAGGACATCTTCAAGCCGCCATATCTCGGTCCGTCCGGCTGGATCGGCGTCGAGCTCAATCGCGGATTTTCGTGGAAGCGCGTGATCGAACTCGTGCACGCGGCGTACGTGAACAGCTCGCCGAAGAAACTCGTCGTCTCGCTCGGCAAGACGCCCGCGGTTCGCAGGCCGGACGTGAAAATGAAGCCCGAGGAGATCGATCGGCTGGCGGCGCCGCGCGCGATCGCGGTATTGGCGCAGCTGCGCAGGATCTGCCTCGCGTTGCCCGATGCCTGCGAAACCGTGTCCTCGGGCGTCGTGACCTGGCGTGCCGGCAAGAAGGGTTTCGCGTCGCTCTACGACTTCGGCAAGGGGCTGACGGCATCGTTCTGGGTGGGCATCGAGCGTCAGGGTCCGCTCGAAATGGATCCGCGCTTTTCCATCCCGCCATACCAGGGGCACAACGGGTGGATCGCGCTCGATCTGCGCGCCGGCGTGGCGGCGCGCGAACTGCGCGAGCTGGTCGTCGAAAGCTATCGACACTTTGCGACGCGGCGCGCGGTCGCTGCGCTCGACGCGGCGGATTCGCGCCGCTGATCCCTTCGCTGTCGCCATTCGGCAGCAGCCCCGGGGCTTGCAAGATCGTTCCGACAGGCGGAAGGTGATCCCGCCGGCAGAATGGATTTGCCGAACGTCAAAGTTTTTCCAAGGAAGGGAGAACATCATGAAGCCACCGCATCGTGGCCTGACTACCCTCGCGTTCACGGGAGCGTGCGCGATGGTGGCACTGGCCGTTTCCATCCAGTCGAGCGCACAGACCGCGCCGGCGAGCGCCGAGTCCAATCGTTTCACTCCCTCGGCGCTGCGCATCGAATCGGAATCCGCGCCGGCCGCGCTCGATGCCGGCTTGCGGGCCGTCGCTCCGGAGCCGACCCCGCGCGGCATCTTGCGCGAGGCGCCCGCGGCCTTCGACAACCGGACCAACGGATTCGACCCGCAGGGGCCGACATTCGACTCGATCGACGAGAACACGGTCGTGGCGCTGCGCTCGTACAACGACAACCGCTTCATCTTCGAAGAGTTTGAAACCGAGGCTGACGGTCTCGGGCCCACGTTCAACGCGCAGTCCTGTCGCGAGTGTCATCAGAACATCGTGACGGGCGGGGCGAGCCAGGTGGCGGAGCACCGCACGGGGCGCATGGAGCTGCTGCAGTTCGTGGAATCGGTGGGCGGATCGCTGATCCAGTCGCGCTCCACGCACGCGGACATTTTCGAGCGCGTGCCGTTCGAGGACAGCGTGAGCACGCTGCGCATCTCGACGAACACGCTGGGGGCGGGATTCATCGAGGCCATCGCCAACGACACGCTGCTCGGGATCCGCAACGCCCAGCCCGCCGCGATCCGCGGAACCGCGCTCGAGGTCGCCGTGCTCGAGGCCAACAATGCGCGCCGCATCGGTCGATTCGGCTGGAAATGCCAGCACGCGTCGCTCGAGTCGTTCGCGGCCGATGCCTATCTCAACGAGATGGGCATCACGACGCCGCTGCTGCCCGAGGAGAACACCTCGCTCGGTCGCAACGTCGGGTACGGCACCTCATATGACCGGGTCGCGGATCCCGAGGACGACGGTGTCGACCTGCGCGCGTTCGCGAACTTCATGCGCGCGACGAAGGCGCCGCCGCGGGGGGCGATCACGCCGGCGGTGCGCAGCGGCGAGGCCCTGTTCAACCAGGTCGGCTGCAACGGCTGCCATACCGCGACGATCCGCACGGCGGCACCGGGCACGCGCATCAACGGCGGCGCGATCCTCGTGCGCGACGCCGTGGGGAACAAGATCATCCATCCCTATGGCGACTTCCTGATGCACGACATCGGCACCGGCGATGGCATTCCGGTGTTGCCCGGCGCGGAATTCGCCTCGACCGCGGGGCAGATTCGCACCGCGCCGTTGTGGGCGCTGCGCACGCGCAACCGACTCATGCACGACGGGCTGTCGTTCACCAAGCAGGAAGCGATTGCGCGACATGCGGGACAGGCCACGGCCGTCAAGAATGCCTACGATGCGTTGACAGCGGCCCAGAAGGACCAGGTCCTGGCTTTCCTCGATTCGTTATGACCTGTCAGTGAGCCGACTCGCGGCCGCGGCCACATTGGAGGCGTGGATGTGCACGATGAACCAGTCGGACGCCCGCTTCTCGAACACGAACGTGCGTCGCCCGAGGCCGCCGTCGGCGGTCGCGAGGTCGAATGTCACGATCGCCGTGCCGGCGCCGACCTGCACGAGGAAGTCGCGGGGACGGATGTCGAGGTAGGGCGGGCCGGCCAGTTTCTTGCGCAGCGTCGCGAACAGATGAAAGAAATTGCCTTCGACGGCGGCGCGTCCCGTGAGCCGGTTGAGGCTCGCGACATCCGGCATGTCGGGCGCGAACATCGTGACGCTGTCGTCGACGTGCGCGGAGAACGCCCTCTCGTCGAAGTTGTTCACCGCCTGGAGGAAGGAATGCATGCGGGAGGTGACGCGGGCCGAGGCGTCTTCCGCCGCGCCGGCGGCGGCCGAGAGCAGCGCGAGTGCCGTGATCGATGCCACCACGCTAGTTCTCATAGGTCTCCCCGTTTTCGAACTCGATGAAGCAGAAGCCATGCCCGAACGGATCGCCGAAGGAAATGCACCGCGATCCGCGCCAGTCCACGTGGCCTGTTTCGCGGCGCGCGCCCGCGGCCTCGGCCCGCGCAGCGGCCGCATCGACGTCATCGACGACGAGGTCGAAGTGCGCGGGCGTCCAGTGTCGCGTGAACTCGCGATCGATCGGCGGGCTCCTGACGGCGGGTGAGCCCGCGGGCTTGCAGAGCAGATAGATCGTGGCGGCGGCACCGCGCAGCTCGGCGACGTCATCGTCGAGCGTGCGCGTGTGCGTGAGCCCGAGCGCCGCGGTGTAGAAGCGCACGGCCGGTTCGAGTTCCGGAACGTCGATGTTGATGATGATCTTCACGCGGGCTCAGTCGATGTAGCGCACGTAGATGTCGAGCGACGGGAATTCCTGGGCCACCGTCACGTTGGGGTCGCGGGGCGACTTCCAGTACAGGTACGAATGCCCCGGTGGCATGAACCAGGGATTGGTGAGGCTGGCGGTCATCTCGGCCGGCGACACCGGCGTTTCTTCGAGGTCCGGCCAGCGGTTCCAGATGGCCTGGTTGGCGCCGCCGCTGCGCATGTGCAGCAGAGTCACTTCGTCGCGCGTGAAACCCAGCGCCCGCCGCGAATAGCGATAGCCGTGCAATACCTGCAGGAACGGGGGCTCGTCCCCGAGGACGTGGACGAAGACGGATTTCGCGTCGGTGTCGACCCGCGTGTCGCAGCCGGCGAGCAGGGCGAGGAGCGCGCCGACGAGGAGGCGTTTCGTCACGGCGCCGCCGGCGTCACGCGATCGGCGCGCGCCACCTCGACGTCCCGCGCCACGTCGGCGCGGATGCGCTCCCAGTGGAACAGGTTGTCGGGGTTCGCGTCGAACGAGTTGTGGTTGTAGTGCGTGAGCTTCATGTCGCGGTACAGCGGCCGCGTGATGCGGATCACGTCGTCCCAGGCGGCAAGCGCCTTCTCGAGATGCCGGATCGCCGCCTCTCGTTGCGCGAGGTCGCCCGTGAGCCGGTATCGCTGCAGCGCCACGGCGCCGCGCAGCTTCTCGGCGAGGTGCAGGCCGAGGTGAGCCCAGGTCTTCACGTCGCTCACCTCGTAAACCAGGGACACGTCGTCGCCGGCGTCGGTCTTCTCGACGAGCGCGAGCGCCTCGCGACAATCCCGCTCGAGCGCGTCGGCGAGCAGCGGCGGAGTGACGGCGCCCGCGACGAGCCTGTCGACCTTGCCCTCCCACACCGATTTCACGTACTCCGCAACGGACAGGTAGTTCGGATCGAGCGGGGGCTGGTCGATCAGGGCGTCAACGCCGATGTACTTCGTCGTCTCGCCCTGCAACGCGAGGAAGCCTTCGCCGTACAGCGTGAAGTCCCAGCGGGAGTCGTACAGCGACGCCAGCCGCATCTGCGTGTTGGAGGCGAGTGCGTAGGCGCGCAGCAGATTCGCGCCGCGCGGACCGTGACGGCGCGTGAACTCCGACTGGAACACCGAATCGGGCGTCGCGGGGTCGTAGAGCAGGCGTCCCCACAGCGCGTAGAACAGCCATTGTCGCTGGAATGCCCACTTCCACCGGGGATGTGGCCGCGCGCTGAAGTAGTCGAGCGCGGGGATGTAGGTTTCCGAGCCCACGAAATAGCCGCCGACGTACGGCTTCTCGCCGTCGCCCGGACCGTTCGCGGCGATGTGCGCGCGGATGAAGTCCGGCACGCCCCAGCGCAACGCGAAGAAGTCCTCGTTGCGCACCTGCCAGACGACCTTGTAGTTCGGCGGCGCCGGCCTGAAGTAGGTGTCGCCGAGCTTGCCGCCGTGGACCTTGACGAGCTGCGGCGTCGAGTGGCCATGCGACCAGTTGAACTTCATCTCGACCCAGATCGGGCCGGAAAACCGGTTGCCGAGTTTCTCCATCGCCGTGCGAGTGATGTGCTCCACCTGCGTGCTCACGCCGGGGCCTGAATCGAGGCCCGACGAGAACGGCACGCGGTGAATGAGCTTCACGGGCCGCGTGCGCGTGGCGTCGAGCGCTCCCTGCACGTACACCTCGTCCACGAATTGCTGGCGCTCGAGCGGGGTCATGCCCGCCATGCCTTCGCCGTGCGAGACGCCGATCCCGTCGAGATCGGGGTACTCCTCGAGCATCTGGGTGACGCTCTCGCGCAGGTAGCGCTTCGTGATCTCCGATCGATCACCGTCGACGTAGTAGTGCGGGTAGAAATTCTTCGACTGCGGGTTGTGCGCACGCGCGAACTCGGGGCTCACGAAGATGCTCCAGAACACGACGTAGGTGTCGAGTCCGCGTTCCTTGGCGAGCCTGAGGATGCCGCGGTAGAGTGCCTGCCACTCGGCGAACTCCTGGTCGTTCCACTTGCTCGCCTCGGGAAAATGCCGCGGCCTCACCATGTAGGTGAAGGGGTGCATGGTCCACAGCGAGATCGCGTTGAAGCGGTTCTCGACCATCATGTCGAGAAAGGCCTCCCAGTACTCGAGATCGCGCACCGTGTCGAAGTGCTGGTCGAGCGCGGAGCTCGGCCGGTAGCTGTCCCAGGGCGTGTTGAACTTGATGCCACGGAACACGAGCGCGGGTGCGCGCTGCGTCGCCTCGAGGCTTTCGACGGCGACTCCGTGGGCGAGTTGGCTGCGCGCTTCGAGCGCGCCGTAGACCAGCCCCCGGTCGTCGCCGCCCTTTATCGTGATGCGGCGGCCGGCTGCCCGGATCGTGAATCCTTCCGCGCCGAGCGCGGGATCGATGGCCAGCTCGAAGACGATGCGCGGCCCGGGCCCGGGTCGCGGAAATCCGGGCTCGGCGAACGCGCCGACGAGCCGGCGCTTCGCATACTCCGCCGGCGCGGATTTCGCCCTCATCACGGTCTCGATGGTCAACGCCTGCGCCGGGCCCGCTAACAAGGCCGTGACGAGCACGGTGACCAGAGCGGCGATCGTGTGGAGCTTGGGCGTCATGCGGCGGACATGCTAGAAGGTGCGCGCAATGGATGTCGAGAGTGTTTCACCCATACCTGCCGTGCTGATCACCGGTGCGTCCTCCGGGATCGGCGCCGGGCTCGCGCGGGAATTCGCGCGCCGCGGCCTGCACGTGGCGCTGCTCGCCCGGCGGGCCGACCATCTCGAAATCCTGGCGCGCGAAATCGGGGCGACGGGCGGGCGCGCCAGCGCGCATCGTGGCGACGTCACGGTCGACGGCGATATCGCGGGCGTGGTCGCCGCGCTCGCGCGAATCGGTGTCGTGCCGCGCATTGTCATTGCGAACGCCGGCTTCGGCGTCGTCGGCGCCGCGCAGCGGCTGACGATCGAGGACTACCGGCGTCAGTTCGAAACGAACGTGTTTGGCGTTCTGCGCACCCTCCGTGAATCGCTCGCGGCGCTCGAGTCGACGCGCGGACGGTTCGTCGTCATGGGCAGCATCGCCGGGCACCTCTCGGGTCCTGGCGGCTCGGCCTACGCGATGAGCAAGTTCGCGGTGCGCGCGTTCGCCGAGGCGCTGCACGGCGATCTGAAACCGCTCGGCGTCGGGTGCACGCTGGTCTCGCCCGGGTTCATCGATTCGGACATCCGTCGCGTCGACAACCGCGGCGGCTTGCACGAGCACGTCGACGACCCGATTCCCGCGTGGTTGCGCATGCGGACGGACGAGGCGGCGCGGGTGATGGCGAACGGCATCCTGCGCGGCCGGCGCGAGGTCGTGGTCACGTTCCACGGCAAGGTGATCGTGTTCTTTGCGCGACATTTCCCGCGCCTCACGCGCTGGCTGCTGGTGCGTGCGAATCGCGGCGCGCGGCCCGAGCCACGCCGCCGGGCTACCGGGGATTGACCTGCGCGCCGACGAACTCGCAGAACGAGGGGCGGAAATCGAATTTCCGCGGTGAGCGCATGCTCGATGAGCCGATGTCGGGTTTGACGCCGGCTTAGATTTCCTGCGGCGTGCTCACGCAGGGACCTCAGGTAGGGAGACGCGGAGCCTGTGCGACTCTCGAAGCATGGGCGCCCACAGAGCATGCCGCCGCGCGCCGCGTCAAACCTCGCGACCTGGTCAGCGCGCGGATTCCACCACCGACTTCAGCCGATCCAGCGCGGCACCCCAGGCGCGTCGATAGCCGTCGGCCTCGGCACGCGTCTGCAGGCGCTCGACGCTGACCATCACAGTGCAGTTCGCGGCGGACGGCGTGAACTTGATCTCCACGGGAGCCGGCAGCGTGAGGCCCTCGTCCTCCGCGATCAGCCGGATGTTCTTGCCCGCATTGATCGTGCGGATGATCGCGCGATTGCCGTCGGCATTGCGCCAGTGCCCGCCAGCGCGCAGGTCGAGGTCGTGTCCCGGTCCGAACCACGCATCGAGCGCGGTGGCGGTCGCGAACGCCGTGAAACAGGTCCGCGGGCTGGCCTTGATGCTCTTCGTCGGGCAGATCGAGTAGCCCTTCGGCCGACCGTCCTTCGCGAGATCGCCGCGCGCGATCTCGTATTCGTTGACCACGGTGGTCGCCCACCAGGCGTCGACCTGGCGATCGTCCATGAGCCAACGGCCGAGGGCGCGGCGTCCGAGTGCGACGCCGCCCTGTCGGTCGAGCGACTTGAACCACTCGGCGATCGAATGGCCGGTGGCGCTCTTGCAGGAGGCTTCGCTGACGGCGAAATCAGCTTTGCGCTCGACCTTCATTCGCGCGTTCGCTCAAGGGCACGGGGGTGCCGCGCAATCGGTGCACGGCATCAACGCGAGCACGGCGCCGATGATGGTGAACTGCAGCGTGTGGTAGCCGCCGTTGATCGCGAAGAGCTTGAAGCTCTTTCGCTCGTACAGGTAGTTGATGCCGAAGCTGCCGGCGACCCACAGCAGGCCGGCCGAGAAACCGACGGCCGAACCGAACACGAGTGACGGACGGGGACCCAGGAAGTTGGCGAAGTTCCACGTGGCCAGGAGCGCGAGCACGAACGAGACGCCGAAGATCAACGCCATGTTCCCCTGCTTGAGTTTTTCGTCGGTGAGTCCGGTCTCGCGCTGCCACGCCTTGCCGAAGAGCAAGGGTGAGTACCAGATGCCGCCCAGGACGAAGCACGCGACCGAGGCGACGATGACGGCGAGCCAGTTGATTTCAGGCATGAGCCCTCCCTTGTTGTTGTGGAGGAAGTCTGCGCGAGACGTCGGCGCGTGTCTTGGAAAAATGGGAAGTGTTCGTGGACTGCGTGGAATTATCTCAAGACCACGCTGCCCGAATCGGGCCGATCCCGTCGCGCGAGCTCCGCGGGCGAGAATCCGGTGAATCGCCGGAACTCGTTGATGAGATGCGACTGGTCGTAGAACCCGCATTGCTCGGCGAGTTCGACCCACGGCACCTGGCCGTCGATGCGATTGAGCAGATCGAGCGCCCCGCGAAACCGGTGCACGCGCGCCAGTGCCTTGGGCGAGAGCCCCACCTGTTGCTGGAAGAGGTTGCCCAGGTGCTTGCGGGTGAATCCGGTCTGCGTCGCCAGGTCTTCGATGCTCGTGCGGCCGCCGGTCGCCGCGATGCGGTCGACCGCCCAGCGCACGGCGGGATGGATGATGGTTCGCGGCTTGAGCCGGGCAAGCAGCCAACGCTCGACGAGCTTGAAGCGCGCCTCGAGCGACGCGGTGTTCAGCAGTCGTTCCCGCAATTTCAGCGCACCGTCGCCGAGCGCATCGGCGAGCGCGATGATGCGATCGGAGAGGCCGCTCATGTTCTCGCCGAGCCACGGGAAGCTGCCGCTCGCCGTGAAGGCGACGCCCAACAGGGCATTGCCATGGGGCGCCTCGGTGTCGATCGGCCCCTGATGGAGCCCGGAATACCAGACATCGACGAACGGCACCCGGACCTCGGGCGGTCCCGGTTCGATGCGGTACTGCGGCGGTCCGAGGTTGATCAGGAGCTGGCTCTGGCCCGACGGCAGGATGCGATCGCGTTGATAGGCGACCTTTCCCTCGCCGAACCACATGCTGGCGACGATGTCGGCGAGCCGCGGGTCCGTCCGCCAGACGCTCACGCTCCAGTGCCCGATGGGCGACTGGTGCGTGAAGGTCTGGATGGGGACGTTCCTCATGTACCGGGCAAGATGTGACAGGCCGCGTAAGCCACGGGCCGAATCATGCGCGCCGGCCGTGAGGCCTGTCCCCGTTTGCTACCAAATGAGGAATGTCCCCATCAGTCGTTCAGCCAGATCCATTGCAGCATCTCGGGCATCAGGGCGCCGCCATGGTCGTCGGAATGTCCGCCGTCGCCCCAGTTGTGCTTCACCTCGTAACGCTCGCCCAGCTTGCCGTCGCGATCGGCCCTGGCGTTCGCGAACTCGAACGCGGACAGCATCTGCTGGTTCGCGAGGAACCAGTTGCCGTGCTCGTTCGAGAGGTCGCCGGAACCGTCCGCCAGGTAGACGCGCAGCGGCTTGATCGGGTTCTTGCGGATCAGGGTGGGGTAGAGGTCGCCACCCGGCGTCATCGGCTTGCCGTCCGCCGGCGGCGACCAGCCGATCGAGGTATAGCTCCCCACGATGCTGATCACGCGGCGGAACACGTCCGGCCGCTGCCAGGCCACGGTGAATGCCGCGATCGCGCCGCTCGAGGCGCCGCCGATGGCGCGCTTCTCCGGGTCGTCCGTGAGCCGGTACTTCTTGCCCACCTCCGGCAGCATCTCGTCGACGATGAAGCGCGTGTAGGCGTCGTCCATCGCGTCGTACTCGAAGCGGCGATTGTCCGGATTCTTCATGCCGAGATCGTCGGGGTACTTCTCGCTGCGATTGCCCGGCGTGATGAAGATGCCGATGGTCACGGGCATCTTGCCCCTGGCGATCAGGTTCTCCATGACCTGCGGCACGCGCAGCGCGCCGTTCGGGTTCGTCGAGCGCTGGCCGTCCTGGAACACGAGCACGTTCGCCGGCTGCGGCTTCTTCGCGTTGTACTGCGCCGGCACGTAGACCCAGTAGCGCCGCACCGTGCCGGCGATGATCTTGCTGTGGAACTCGAACGGCCCTTCCAGGCGGCCCTGCGGCACGCCGGCCTGGGGCATCGAGTCGGGCATCAGGCGATACTCGCCGGGCTGACGCATGGCCTTCTTCGCGCCCTCGGCGAACTTGCACGCGGACGGCACGGACTTCACGTAGTAACTCTTGTAGTTCGACGCGCCCTTGTCCATGCAGCCCGCGAGGTCGAGGATCTCGACTTTCCGAAAGTCGATCGGGTGAGACTCGCTCTGCAGCGAGATCCAGCCGCCGTCGATGAGCTGCCCGTCCAGTTTCGTCGTCGTGTCGAAGTTGTCGACCACGCCACCGCCGAACTGCGGCATGGAGTACTCGAGCACCTTCTGGCCGTTGGCGAGGTGCACGATGGTGCCAGAGCCGTGCACGATCATCTCGGCGCGCACCCACTGGTCGCCGTCGAACGTGGGCGAGGTCGACTCGAGGCAGTGTTCAGGGTAGATAGTCCCCTGGTAAACGACTTCCGTGCCGGGGCTGCACATGTTGACCGTCGGGCGCGGCTTTCCGTCGCCCTTGCCGCCGAGGAACTGCGCCTCGATGGAGATCGGGAAAGTCTGGTCGCGCGGCATCGTGCGGGGATCCGGCGAATGGAGCATCGCGCCCGAATTGCGGAACGCCCACGCGCCGGGGTTGCCCGGCGCCTGTTCGCCGACGAAGCGGTACTCGACGACGAGCCGGTAGTACGAGAACGGCTGCTTGTAGAAGAGGTGCCCGAAACGGCCGTCGAAGTTCTTGTACCTGTCGTAGCGCACCTTGAGCAGGCCGTCCTCGACGCGAAACGTGTCGTTGAAGTTGTCGCCGAGCTCGTGTTTCGCGATCTTCGGCGTCCAGCCGGACAAGTCCTTGCCGTTGAACATGACGATCCAGTCTTCCTTGCCGGCATCCGGATTGGCGACCGGCACCTCCTGTGCCCGCGCGGCAGCGGTGGCGAAGAGAGCGAGCACGAGTAGTTTGCGCATGGTCATTCCTGTTTCGATTCCCGATCGATCGTTCAGCCGTCCACGGGCGCCGCCGGCGTCCGCAGGATGAGTTGATAGAACGCCAGGTCCAGCCAGCGCCCGAACTTGAAGCCCGCGTGCCGCACCGTTCCGCTGTGCGTGAACCCGAGGCTCTGGTGCAGCCTGATGCTCACGCCGTTCGTCGCGTCGATGCCGCCGACCAGGACGTGATAGTCGTGCTGCTCCGCCGCGGCGACGATCTCGCGCAGCAGCCGCCGCCCTGCGCCCTGGCCACGGAATCGCGCATCGACGTAGATGGAGTGCTCCACCGTGTACTTGTACGCGGGCCAGGCACGGAACGGCCCGAAGCTCGCGAATCCGACGAGATCGCCGCCGTCGTTCTCGAGGCCGATGACGGGGTGGCCGCCCTTCGCTTTCGCGTCGAACCAGTTCGCGATGTTCGCCGCCGTGCGCGGCCGGTAGTCGTACAACGCCGTCGAGTTCGCGATCGCGTCGTTGAAGATCGCGAGAATCGCGGCCGAGTGTCGCGCGGGTTCGCAGGCGACGACCTTCATGCTAGCCCTCGATGTGCTTCGCGAACTCGGCGCTCGACATCGAGCGGTCGAGGTAGCCGAAGGTGCCGGACTCGCGGATCTCGCGCGCGGCGTCCGCCAGGCCGGTCATCGCCGCGCGATAGAGCGACGTGGCGAGGCTGATGCGGCGCACGCCCGCGGCCGCCAGCTCCGCGACAGTGAACGACCGGCCGCGGATCGCGACCATGAAGTTCACCGGCTTCACGAGGGCGGCGACCACGCTGCGCACGGCGGCGAGGTCGGGCAACCCGGGGGCGAACAGCACGTCCGCGCCGGCCTTCTCGTACGCCTGCAGCCGGCGGATCGTGTCTTCGAGGTCGTTGCGGCCGTGCAGGTGGTTTTCGGCGCGCGCCGTCAGCGTGAACGGAAAAGGTAGTTTGCGGGCGGCTTCGGCGGCGGCGGCCACGCGCTCCGTGGCGAAGCCGATGTCGAAGATCGGCGCGTCGTCGCGGCCGGTGTGGTCCTCGATCGAGCCGCCCACCAGTCCGACCGCGGCCGCGGCGGCGATCGCCTTCGCCGTGTCGGCCGGCGCGTCGCCGAATCCTTTCTCGAGGTCGGCGGAAACCGGCAAGGGGCTCGCGGCACAGATGACGCGGGCGTTCGCCAGTGATTCCTCGAGGGAGATCTGGCCGTCGAGCCGTCCGTAGGTGCCGGCGGCCGCACCGCTGGAGGTGGCCAATGCCGGGAAGCCGAGCGACTGCAGTACTTTCGCGGAGCCGCCGTCCCAGCAGTTGGCGATGACGAAGGTGCCGCTCTCGTGGAGTTTGCGAAAGCGCTGCGCGCGTTCGAGTTGCTGATCGCCCATGCGTCCCCCTGGAGTCAAAGCCGTAGTCTAGCGAGAGAGCGAGGCGCCGTAATCATGACATCCTGGCAGACATTCCGGCCCGACGTATCACGAGGCCGGACCGGTCCTCAATCGAGCCGCTTCTTGAATCGCGCCACCGCGATCCCGAGCATGACGACGAGGAAGATCGCGAGCTTGCCGAGCTGTGGCCAGACATCGCCGAGCTCGGCGCCGCGCAGCATCACGCCGCGGATTATCACGTTGAAATGCGTGAGCGGCAGCAACTCGGCGATCCACTGCGCCGCCACGGGCATTCCCTCGAACGGGAACATGAACCCGGAGAGCAGGATCGAGGGGAGCATCGTCACGAACGCGAGCTGGAATGCCTGGAACTGCGTCTGCGCGAGCGTGGAGACGAACAACCCGAGCCCGAGTGATGCGGCGATGAAGACGAGCGTCGCGGCGTAGAGGCTCAGCAGGCCGCCGACGACCGGGACGTTGAACAGCGCCGAGCCGACGATGAGGATCAGCGTGGTCTGGACGAGGCCGATGCCGACGTACGGCAGTAGTTTGCCCACCATGAGCTCGAGCCGGCCCAGCGGCGTCGCGATCAGGAGCTCCAGGTTGCCGCGCTCGCGCTCGCGCACGATGGCGCCGGACGTGAACAGCACCATCGTCATCGACAGGATGACGCCGATGAGTGCCGGCACGATCTGCACGGCCGTGCGCTTCTCCGGGTTGTAGAGCGTACGGACCTCGATTCGTCGCGGCGCCATGCGCTTTCCGCCCGCATAGGGACCCGCGCCGTGCCGTACGAGGATTGGCGTCTGCGCGATGCCCGCGGCGATGGCCGCGAGCGACGGCTGCGATCCGTCGACGACGATCTGCACGGCGGGACGGGTATCCGACTGCAGCCGGCGCTCGAAGTCCCGCGGGATGACCACGCCCACGCTGGCGCGGCCTTCGCGCATCAGCCGGTCGAGCTCCGCGGACGAGTTCGTCGTGTATTCGACGCGCACGATCTGCGTCGCGCGCAGCTGCGCGATGAACTCGCGCGACATCGAGGAGTTGGCCAGGTCCTGCACCACGGTGGCGATGTTGCGCACGTCGAAGTTGATGGCATAGCCGAACATCACGATCTGCAACAACGGGACGCCGACTATCATGCCGAACGTCACGCGGTCGCGGGACAGCTGCCGCACTTCCTTGCGCGCGACGGCGCGCAATCGGCGCAGCGAGCCCGCGAACCTGCTAGTCGCCACGCTTTTCCCTCCGCGTAGACACGACGAACACGTCTTCGAGGCTCGCGTCGGTGCGCTCTATTCGCGCGTCGATGCCATGCCGCGCGAGCAATGCGCGCAGCTGCTCCGCCGCGTCCTTGGTGCTGCGATCGGCGAGGACGCGCAGGCGGATGCCGAGCTGCGTCACACCGTGCACCCAGGGCAGTTCGCGGATCACGCGTGGCGCCTCGCTGCCGTCCGCACCCTCGATCTCGAAGATGTCCGCGTCGACGGACTCCATCAACGCGCGGGGCGTTCCCTCGGCGACCACGCGGCCGTCGGCGATGATCGCGAGGCCGTGGCAGCGCTCGGCCTCGTCCATGTAATGAGTCGACACGAGGATGGTCGCTCCGGCCTCAGCCAGTTCGAAGAGCCTTTCCCAGAAATCGCGGCGGCTCTGCGGGTCGACGGCGCTCGTCGGTTCGTCGAGCAGCAGCAATTCCGGCGCGTGCAGAGTGGCGGCCGCGAGCGCGAGCCGTTGCTTCTGCCCGCCGCTCATCGTTCCAGCGCGCTGCCTGCGCAGGCTCTCGAGGTCGTAGGTGGCGCGGGCCTGCGCGATGCGCGCGCCGACGTCGCCTTCGAGGCCGTAGAGATCGGCGATGAACTGCAGGTTCTCGTCGGTGGTCAGGTCTTCCCAGAGCGAGAACTTCTGCGGCATGTAACCCAGGCGACGGCGGATCGCCTCCGCGTCCTTCACGACGGACAAGCCGAAGACCTCGGCGTGACCGTCGGAGGGAAGGAGCATCCCGCAGAGCATTCTCAGCGTGGTCGATTTTCCGGAACCATTCGGACCGAGAAATCCGTAGATGCGCCCCGACGGGATGTCGAGGTCGATGTGGTCCACGGCGACCTTGTCGCCGAACTTGCGAGTGAGCTGCCGCGCCGTGATCGCGATGCCGGAAGACACGGCCGCGCCGCTCACGGCGTTCCCGTCTCCAGCAGGACCTCGACGGGCACGCCGGAGGGGAGGCTCTGCGCCTCGGCATCGTCGAACACGACCTCGGCGACGAACGAGAGCTTGGAGCGGTCGGCGGCGGTCAGCGAGTAGTAAGGAGTGAACTCGGCCTCGCTCGCGACGAAGCGGACCTGTCCCCTGAAGGCGCGCTCGACCCCATCGACGTTGAGGGTGGCGGGCGTGCCGATCTTCACGCGTGCGCGCAACGGTTCGGGGATGTGGATGCGCGCGTAAGGCGCGGTCGTCGCGAGCAGCACCGCGACCGTGGCGCCGCGGGCCGGCCGTTCGCCGACGTGGAACGGCAGTGCGTCGACGGTCCCCGCGATCGGCGCGCGAATCTCGAGGCGCGAGGACGTGGTTTCGAGGCCCTGGAGCGTGGCCCGGGCGCTGTCGGCGGCCTGGCGGGCCTGGGCGAGCTGTTCGGCACGCGTGCCTTCCTGCAACTCGCGCAGATCGGCTTCGGCCTCCTGCAGGCTGGCCTCCGCGGCGCCGGCGGCCGCGACCTGTCGGTCGGCGTCCGACTTGCTCACGAGGGCGTTCTTCACGAGCCCGAGCAGCCGATCGCGTTCGCGCACCGCGTCGTCGCGCGTGGCGCGCGCGCGATCGCGGCGCGCCGCCGCGGCGCGGATGCTCGTGACCCTTGGTCCGTTCCTGAGCTCCTCGACGCGCGCCTCGGCCTCGGCGAGTCGTGCGCGCGCCGCGCCGAGCTCCGCATCGGACAGCGCGCGATCCTGCACGGCGAGGACGTCGCCGGCCTTCACCACGGCGCCCTCCGCGACGGGCAGCGCGAGGATGGGTTGATCCGTGTCCGCGACGACTTCGACTCGGTCGCGCTCCAGCGTGCCGGGCAGCGCGTTCTGGTCGTGGCGGGCGCAGGCCGCGAGCGACAGCAGGACGATTCCGACGGCGCGGCGAGCCGTCATCCCGCG
This sequence comes from uncultured Pseudomonadota bacterium, assembly GCA_902826225.1. GTDB lineage: Bacteria > Pseudomonadota > Gammaproteobacteria > Steroidobacterales > Steroidobacteraceae > CADEED01. Next base: position 34,878 of record CADEED010000025.1, read on the forward strand.
AACTCGAAACGCATGGAGAGATCGACCGCCTGTACGTGCTTGGTGATGCCGCCGATCGAGATGTAGTCGACGCCGGTCTCCGCGATCTTGCGCACGGTGTCGAGCGTGACGCTGCCGGACGCCTCGAGCTTCGCTTTGCCACCCGCGGCGCGATTGCGCGCAACGGCGGTGCGCATGTCGTCGAGGGTCAGTTCGTCGAGCATGATGATGTCCGCGCCGGCGGCGACGGCCGCCTCGAATTCCGCGAGCGACTCGACTTCGACTTCGACCGGCACACCGGGAGACGTCCGCCGCGCCGTCGCGATGGCCGCGCCGATGGAGCCGGCCGCCACGATGTGGTTTTCCTTGATCAGCACCATGTCGTACAACCCGAGACGATGGTTCTGCGCGCCGCCACAGCGCGCGGCGTACTTCTGTGCGAGCCGCATTCCCGGCAGCGTCTTGCGCGTGTCGAGGATGCGACAGGCCGTGCCGGCCACGGCGTCGACGTAGCGGCGCGCGGCAGTTGCGGTCGCCGAGAGCGTCTGCAGGAAATTGAGTGCCGTGCGCTCTCCCGTCAGCAGGGGACGCGCGGGCCCCGCGAGTCGCAGGATCGTCATGTCGGCCGCGAGTGGGTCGCCGTCGCGTGCCTGCCATTCGAGGCGGATTCCCGCGTCGAGTTGCGCGAAGGTGGCGTCGACCCAGTCGGTGCCGCAGAGGATCGCGGGCTCGCGCGCGACGATGCGCGCGCGAGCCTGCTGACTCGAGGGAACGAGGGCGGCGGTGACATCGCCGCCGCCTATGTCTTCGGACAGCGCGGCTGCGACCTGCCGCGCGATGAGTTGGGCTTCTACTCTCGCCGTCAGAACGGGAGGCCGTGGGTGGCGCCGCCCATGCACAGCAGCATGGGGAGCGAGAGGATGAAGTTCGTGCGCGAGGCATAGAGCGCGACCTTGCGCGCCTTCGCCTTTTCTTCGTCGGTCGCCGGCTTGATTCCGAGGACCTTCTTCTGGTTTGGCCAGATCACGCCCCAGACGTTGAGCAGCATGATGGTGCCGAGCCAGGCGCCGACGCCGATGGTCAGGTGGTACAGGCTGCCGCCTTCGATGGTGGTGCCAAGCGCGAACGCATGCACGAAATTCTTGTCAAGCAGCCACGCGCCGGCCAGCCAGGTGATGAGCGCCGACCAGCGGAACCAGAACAGGGCGCGCGGCGCGACGTACTTGCCGATGGCCGCGGGGCCCGGGCCCCCCTTGTCCTCCGTGGCCGCCGCCATCGCCGGAACCTGCACGGCGTTCAGGTAATAGAGGAGGCCGATCCAGAACACACCGGCGACGATGTGGACCCAGCGCGCCAGCGACAGCGCCTGGAAGGTGAACGTGCCGTCAGAACCCACGTCGATCGCGACGGAAACGAGAACCGCCAGAATGATGCCGGTGACGAGCGCGTAGCGATGATTCGTGAATATTTTCATTGTCTTATTCTCTCCGGTGAGCGGTTTGAAGAATAGGGGACGAGCCCCCATAATTCAACGCGCTCCGGGACCCTATGGAACGCCCGCAATCTCCCTGCATCAAAGTCTGTGTCCTGGCCGGCTCGCGCTGCTCAGGTTGTTTGCGGACTGTCGACGAGATTGCGTCCTGGAGCTCGATGAGCGCACAGGAGCAATGGACATTGCTCGCGACGCTCGATGAAAGGAGAAAGACAGTGGCTGAAGACGTCCTCGATCGCATCAAGACCCACATCGGCACGAGCCCCGCCGTGCTGTTCATGAAGGGTACCCCGGATTTCCCGCAATGCGGCTTCTCGGCGCAGACGGTGGCCGCGCTGCGCGCCTCGGGCACGGATTTCCATTCGGTGAACATCTTCGAGGACCCGGAGCTGCGCGAAGCGCTCAAGAAGTTCTCGAACTGGCCTACCTACCCGCAGCTCTACGTAGGCGGCGAACTCGTGGGCGGCTGCGACATCGTCCTCGAGATGCATCGCAGCGGCGAGCTCAAGAAGCTCCTCGACGAAGCGAAAGTGCCGGCCTGACCGCCGGCTGACTACTCCGGACCCGGCGCAGCGGGGTCCGGCGGGAATGGCGGGCCCTCGGGCTGATCCAGTCCGCGCAGCGTCTGCGCGCGAATCTCCGCGCGACGCCACGAGCCGTCCAGCTCGTTGCACACCTCGCAGAAGATGTCGGCCGTGCGCTCCGCGTCGTAGCGGGCGGAGTGCGCGGCGCTCGAGTCCCACTCGAAGCCGCATACCTGCGTCGCCTTCGCGAGCACGGTCTGGCCGAAGGCCGCGCCCGCGAGCGTGGCCGTGTCGAAACAGCTGAACGGATGGAACGGGTTGCGCTTGATCTCCGCGCGCGCCACCGCGGCGTTGAGGAAGCCCAGGTCGAAAGCGGCGTTGTGCCCGACGAGCACCGCGCGTTTGCAATCCTGCGCTTTCATCGCCGCGCGCACCTCCGTGAAGATCCGCCCGAGCGCGTCCTTTTCGGGGATCGCGGGGCGCAGCGGATGCCAGGGGTCGATGCCGTTCACCGCGAGCGAGGCTGCCTCGATGTTCGAGCCTACGTAGGGACGCACGTGGTAGGAATGCGATTCACCACGCTGCAGCCTTCCGTCGGGACCGAACTGGATCATGACCGCTGCGATCTCGAGCAGCGCGTCGGTGGCGCAGTTGAACCCGCCGGTTTCGACGTCGATGACCACGGGCAGGAAGGCGCGGAAGCGCCGGCTCATGAGTGGTGGGCCGGTGAACGCCTCCATCACGTCGCGAGTTCCCAGCGCACCGGCTCGCCGGCGCGCATCGGCACGAGGCGCTCGCCTTCGCCGAGCGGATAGCTCGCCGGCGGGCGCCACTCGCGCTTCTCGAGCCGGATGCGGTCGGCATTGCGCGGCAGCCCATAGAAGTCGGCGCCGAAGTCCGACGCGAATCCTTCCAGCCGGTTGAGCTTGCCCACGGCCTCGAAGGCCTCGGCGTACAGCTCGATGCCGGCGTGCGCGGTGAACATGCCGGCGCAGCCGCAGGCGTTCTCCTTCGTGTGCTGCGCATGCGGCGCGCTGTCCGTGCCCAGGAAGAACCGCGGATTGCCGCTCGTCGCCGCTTCGAGTAGCGCCGCGCGATCCGGTTCGGTCTTCAGGATGGGCAGGCAGTAGTAGTGAGGCCGGATGCCGCCATCGAACAACGCGTTGCGGTTGTGCAGCAGGTGCTGGGGCGTGATCGTCGCGCCGACGCCATCGCGGGCCGTGCGCACGAATTCGACCGCGCGCGCCGTGGTGATGTGCTCGAAGACGACGCGCAGCGCCGGGAAGCGCGCGATGGTCGGCGCCAGCACCTCGTCGATGAAACGGGATTCGCGGTCGAAGACGTCCACCTCGCGGCCGGTGACCTCGCCGTGCACGAGCAGCGGCAGGCCGAGCTCGCTCATGCGCGCGAGCGTGGCGTCGATGCGGCGGATGTCGGTGACGCCCGAATCGGCATTCGTCGTGGCGCCGGCCGGGTAGAGCTTGCACGCGAACACGATGCCACTGGCGCGGGCGCGATCGATCTCGGCCGGTGGCGTGAGATCGGTGAGGTATAGAGTCATCAACGGCGTGAAGTTCGCGAACGGGCCAACGGCGGGCAGGGCCGCCAGGATCCTTGCTCGATACCGGGCCGCGGCGTCGGTGGTGGTGACCGGCGGCTTCAGGTTCGGCATCACGATCGCGCGCGCGAAGCGCGCCGCGGTGTAGGGCAGCACGGCCGCGAGCGCGGCACCGTCGCGCAGATGCAGGTGCCAGTCGTCGGGGCGGCGAATTTCAATGTGCATCGTGCGTGGGCCGCGCCCTACGAGGTTGTGCGAAATCGCCGTAAGCGTTTGTGCGGACAGGAGTTTGCTTGACCGTTGGGGCTCAAGAAACGATCATATCGCGCCTCGTTTTCCACCCCATCACATCAACAACGCGGCGCATGCTAGCACAGCGCTCGCGGCGTTCTTTGGCACTCGTATGACGGACATCCCCAAGCTGCAAGACGTCGATCCCACCGAGACACGCGAGTGGATCGAATCGATCGACTCCGTCCTCAAGACGCAGGGCGCCGAACGCGCGCACTACCTGCTCGAAGCGCTGATCGACCATACGCGCCGCTCGGGCGCGTACCTGCCGTTCCGTCCGAACACGGCGTATCTCAACACGATCACCACGGGCCACGAGCCCTCGTATCCGGGCAACCGCGAGTTCGAGAAACGCATCGAGGCGTGCATCCGCTGGAATGCCCTCGCCATGGTGTTGAACGCCAACAAGGTGTCGAGCGAGTACGGCGGACACCTCTCGACGTACGCGTCGTCGGCCACGCTGTACGAAGTCGGCTTCAATCATTTCTGGCGTGCACCGTCGCCCGAGCATCCGGGCGACATGGTGTTCGTGCAAGGCCACGCGTCGCCCGGCATCTACGCTCGCGCGTTCCTCGAGGGTCGTCTCACCGAGAACCAGCTCAGGCATTTCCGCCAGGAAGCGTCGGGCGACGGCCTGTCGTCCTATCCGCACCCATGGCTCATGCCTAACTTCTGGCAGTTCCCGACGGTGTCGATGGGACTCGGCCCGATGATGGCCATCTACCAGGCGCGCTTTCAGCGCTACATGGAGAACCGCGGCCTGTCGCCGGTTTCCGATCGCAAGGTCTGGGCGTTCCTGGGCGACGGCGAGATGGACGAGCCCGAGAGCATGGGCGCGCTCACGCTGCCCGTGCGCGAGAAGCTCGACAATCTCGTGTTCGTCGTCAACTGCAACCTCCAGCGTCTCGACGGACCGGTCCGCGGCAACGGCAAGATCATCCAGGAGCTCGAGGCCGCGTTCATGGGCGCTGGCTGGAACGTCATCAAGGTCATCTGGGGTTCGCGCTGGGATCCGCTGCTCGCGCGGGACACGAACGGCCTGCTGCGCAAGGTCATGGAAGAGTGCGTCGACGGCGAATACCAGAACTTCAAGGCCAAGGGCGGCGCGTACACGCGCGAGAACTTCTTCGGCA
>CADEED010000026.1:0-16794 GCA_902826225.1 uncultured Pseudomonadota bacterium
GCGTAGGTGCTCAACACGATGCCTTCCCACACGAGTGGCTCGGCGCGCCGGGGATACTGGCGGGCGAACGTCTCGCTGCGCGCCGACAGGGCTTCGAGCTGGCGCCGCTTTTCTTCGTCACTCGGGGACTGGTAGTTTGCCCGCTCCCATCCCTGTTGGATGTACGTGAGTTCGGCGGTGAACGGGTCTTCCTGCGCGAGCGCGGGGACCGCGAAGGGCATGAGCGCGACGGCAAACGCCAGTGACTCGAGCCAGTTTCTGAGCGACGGTTTGATGTTCATCTTGAAAGGATCTCCTGGGGGCGCAAGCGGCGTGCGAATGCGCGAACGATTGACAATTGCCCGCGCACCGCGCGGTCGACGATGCCGGGGAGCAGGGCATTCACCTTGACGAAGGCTTTCTCGGGCCACCCGACGACGGCCGAAAACCGGCGGCGTGCGAACAGGCTGACGAGCTCGCGCGCGACGCGCTCCGGCGGATCCATGGTGACCTTGAGACGTGCGTTCATCTCTTCGACGGCGGCGCAGTTCATCGCGGTCCGGGTCGCGCGCGGCGCCAGGTACTTGACCATGACGTGGCTGTCGGCGAGCTCCCGCCGCAGCGCTTCCGAGAAGCCGCGAATCGCGAACTTGGTGGCCGAGTAGGCGACGAAGCCCGGCAAGCCGATGGAGCCGCAGACGGAGCCGACGTTGACGATCGCAGCCGCCTCGCGGGCGCGCAGCGACGGCAGGAGATCCCTGCACAACTGCATGGGCGCCTGCACGTTGACCGCGAGGCATTCGTCGACCTGCTCCGCGGTGAGGTCCTCGTACATCGAGAACGGATTCGTCCCGGCATTGTTGATGAGCACGTTGACGCCGCCGTGCCACCGCCGCGCAGCCTCACAGAGCGCCGTGCGCGCCGCACGCTGCGTGATGTCGGCGGCGTGGATGCCGACACGCTCTGCGGCGAACGACAGGGACTCGGCCAGTGCGCCGAGCGCCTGCTCGTCGCGAGCGACGAGCAGCACATGGGCTCCTTCCTCGATCAGGCGCCGCGCGACGACGCGCCCGATTCCGCCGGTGGCGCCGGTCAGCATCACCCGCATGTCCTCGAGCTTCATGCGGCGCCCCTGAGCAGCAGTTCGCCGGCAATCCCCGCGGGATCGAGCGACCGGAACACGTTGCCGTACAGCCGGAACATGACGCGCGCACAGGTCACGACGGCCGGCAGGTCGGTGGAACGGTCGAAGCGATCGACGATCGCCGCGAGGTCACCGATGTGCTGCTGGTCGAGCGAGCCGTGACTGCGCAGGTACGTGAACGCCTTGTTGGGCAGGCCGAGCGTGCGCTGGATCGCGTCGGCCGCGTTGAGCGCGAGGGCCACGCTCGTCCCTTCGAGCACGTAGACCATGCCGAAGAACGCGACGGGATTGCGACGCATCACCGTGTCGTAGGCGTACGCGACCATGGCGTCGGTATCGGACGAGGGTTCTCCGTCGCGGACCGCGGCCGCGTTTCCGCCGGCGGCCGCGAGATCGGAGAGTATCCACTCGTCGTGACCCAGCTCTTCTTCGACGTAGTGGGCGAGCTCCTTCTGCAGCCAGAGCTGGCGCGCGGGCAACCGTGCGCCCACGGCCATCAGCAGCGGCACGGTGTGCCGCACGTGGTGATACGCCTGCGTGAGAAACGCCAGGTACAGCTCGCGGGTCACCTCGCCGCGCAGGGCGCGGCCGATGATGGGAATCGTCTGCAATTGCGCGCGGTCGGGGGCGGTGCGCGCAGTCAGTTCAGCGAAATTCGACACGAAGTTCTCCGTTGTGTTCATGCAGCGCGATCCAGAAGTGCGCCGAACTTTTCGAGGATGCGCTCACGCCGCAGACGGCCGTTGGCGGTCAGCAGGCCGTTCGACAGGGTGGGCGTTTCGGGCATGCGCACGACGTGGCGCACCCGCGCGTAGTCGGGCAGCCGCTCGTTCGCGTGTTCGACCGCCCGCACGATCGTGGGCTGTTCGAGGTCGGGCTTCACGGGACAGATCAGCGCGCGCACATCGGGGCGCCCCTCGCCGATCGCGAGGGCGTGGCGAATGACCGGCTCGTGCGCCAGCTCGCGCTCTATCCACTCCGGCGACACATTGCGCCCGAAGCTGGTGATGAAGATGTTGCGCAGGCGGCCGCGAATGTAGACGTATCCGTCGGCGTCGATCTCCCCGAGATCCCCGGTCGCGATCTCCCGTGGGCCATCGACGAGTTCGTCGCCGAGATAGCCGGACATGATCCAGCCGGAGACGCGCAGTTCGCCCGCCTTGTCGGCCGACACGCGGACGTGGGGCAGCGCGCGGCCCACGCTCCCCAGTCGCTTCGCCTGCGGCGTGTTCAGACAGACGACAGAACCGCATTCGCTGAGACCGTAGCCTTCGAAGACGGGCAGACCGAGCGCCGCCGCTTCCTCGAGAAGGCTGAGTGCGACGGGCGCTCCGCCGACGGCGATGAACTTGAGGGAATCCGGCACCGCGTATCCGCCTTGCGCGGCACGCACGATGAGCCGCAACAATTCGGGCACCAGCACCAGGCTCTCCGGCCGATGCAACGAGAGCGAGCGGAGCAGGCGCTGTGGATCCAGCGCGCCGTAGCTCATGCCGGTGTCGATGCTCGACGGGACGACGCAGGTGGCCCCGGAGCGCAGCGAAGCGTGGATGCCCGCGAGATTCTCGAGCAATGTCGGCAATGGCAGCAGACAGAGATGCCGGCGAATCCCGATCGGCTCGGTGGCACGCACCATCGCCAGGCTGGCCCGGTCGAGGGCTGCGCCGGGCAGGCACACGCCCTTCGGATCCGCCGTACTGCCCGAGGTATAGGTGATCTTCGTGGTGCCGACAGGGATGGCGCGCCGCTGTGACGGATCCACCGCGCGTCGCAGAACGGACAGGCCATTGAAAAGCGTGCCCGCGAGCGAGAACTCCGGCCACCTGTCCATCACCTCGTCGCGACGGTCGGTGATCAGGGTGTCGACGCCGGCATCATCCATCGCATGCCGCATCTGCGCCGGAGTGAAGTACGCGGGTAACGGGACATTCACGCGATTCAGGTGATGTACCGCGAGGTCGGCGACCGCCCAGTCGCAGCCGTTTTCCGCGAGCAGGCCGAAGCGCAGGCCGCCGGTTTCGCGCAGCAGAGCTGCCTCGGACCGCACGATCGAACCGAGCTGGCCGTAGGTGATCGAGCGACGGCCATCGGTCAGCGCCATGCGCCCGGATGCGCGTCGCGGCGTATCGCCGAGCAGCGCATCAATCTCCATGGTGGTCTCTCCACAACGCCGGAATGGATCGTGCCGATGGCAGATAGCCGGCCATCACACGCGGATCGCTCGAGTAATAGCGACCCCAGTCATCGGCGCCACCGCCGACGCGGGCACCGTCGGCGGCGCCGACATCCATGCAGTGCCCGCCCAACGCGGAGAGGATTCCGCGTATCGATGTCGTGGCCGTGAACGCGATCCAGCGTGCGCCATGCTCGACGAAATGAGCCGGCATGAACGACATGAGTGCGCTCGCGCGGCGCGGATCGAGTGCGGCGAAATTGCCGACCTCCACGATCGACTTGCGCGGCACGTGTGTGCCGGTCTTCGAGGCGATGGCCTGCTCGATGGGAACTGTCAGATACCTTTCGAGGAACAGAGGCTCCTGCAACGCGTAGCGGAATCCCGCCACCGCGGCGAGTCCGCCGCCGGCATCGATCAGCAACAGCAGCGTCGGCATGAAGGATGCGATGTGCGCACCATGGCGACGTAGATAGCGTCGGCGGACGAATTCCTCGGCCTCCGCGCGGCGCGCGTGATCTCTGCCGCAGGAAACGATGCGAAATTCCGCCGGGGGGCGGGCGTGGTCCCGCGCGTCGAGGTAAGTCTGTCGCTCGTCGGCGACGATCAAACTGTCGGTGAACAAGCTTGTGGTCTCAGGTGAGTGGAGGTTGCTCTCGCGTGGGGTAAGACGTCGGGAGCGCGAGCAATCATTCGCGCCGATCGAAATTCGTTGGCTCGCCCCGCACGCGACTTAACGAGTGGCCCGACACACGCGCACCGGAATCGGCGCAGCCGGGCGTCCGGTACGCCGATTCGCCCGAATGCCCGCCCGAAAGCCGAATCCGGGCGCGTCGGGTGTGGTACGGTGCCGCTCGCTCGTGATCCTTTCGCCTTGACTCCTTGGCCTTGCGCCCTCCCGGCGCCTTCATAACGGCCAGAGCGCCATCTCAGAAGCCTCCCGAACAACCGACGTCGCCTCAGGCGCGCCGGTGACAACTCTTTTTTTTTACTCGAGATTTTTCATGACCAAACTTTATGTCGGAAACCTTCCTTTCTCAGCCACCGAAGATGCCGTTAAAACCCTTTTTGCTGCTCATGGCACGGTGGAGAAGGTTTCGCTGATCAACGATCGCGACACCGGCCGCCCGCGCGGATTCGGTTTCGTCGAAATGAACAACGCCGATGCCTCGCGTGCCATGCAGGCGCTCAACGGCAAGGAAATGGACGGCCGCTCGTTGAAGATCAACGAGGCGCAGGACAAGCCGCGCAGCGCCGGCGGCGGTTCGCGCTACTGATCGACTCGACGAGGAGATGCCGATGCAGATCCGAAGTCAGCTTTCGCTCCGATACCAGCGTCCGTCGGAAGATTTCCCGGAGCAGGTGTCGGGGCTCGCGCCGGCCAACTTCCGGATCCTCATCGTGAACGAGGACATGCGCTCGGGGGATTCCCTCAAGCGCACGTTGTACGAGCTCGGTTACTCCTCGATGCTCACCGCGTATTCGGCGCAACGCGCACTCGTGGCCGCCGTCGATTTTTCGCCGGCGGTCGCGTTACTCGATCTCGAGCTGCCCGACATGACGGGCTACCAGCTCGCGAACCGGTTTCGCGCCCACCTATCCAAGTCCGTGCGGCAGGTACCGTTGCTCGCCATCGCGGAGCTGCCGAGGTTCGGCGACGCCGAGCTCACGCGCGCGGCCGGGTTCATAGGTTGCCTGTCGAAGCCCGTGCCGCCGCTGGAATTGAACGCCCTGCTGGGCAAGCTGCAAACAGGAGCATGGTCATGAGCAAGGGCATGGAACAGAAGAAGGACTCGAAGAAGAAGGCCACGAAGTCCTTCGACGAGAAGCGCGCGGCCAAGCGCGCGAAGAAGGCCGAGAAGGTTTTCCTGCAGCGCCCCTGAGGTCCCGGCTTCGGGACGATTGGCGCCTAACTCTTCGCGCCGGTCGAACGCAGATGTAGTCTCCGCTTGTCTCGCGGAGGCTTTCGTGAATCCATCTGTCTGGCGCAACGTCCTGTTAGGCGGATCTCTCGCCGGTCTCGCCGACTTCATCTACCCGACCGTGAAGACCGTCATGAATGGCGGTCCGTGGGTTCAGCCGTGGAAAGGCGTCGCCAGCGGGTTGGTGGGCCCGGCCGCCCGCGAAGCGGGGCTTGAGATGGTCGCGCTCGGAGTCGCGCTGCACTTCTTCATCTGCATCGGCGCGGCGTTCATCCTGTACTTCGTCGTCAGGAACGTGAAGTTCCTGCCGCGGCACTGGGCGCTGCTCGCGGTGATCCACGGCGTCGCGGTGCTGCTCACGATGAACTACATCATCCTGCCGCTCTCGGCGATCGGCCGCGGCATCTACCCCCTCGAACAGTTCCACATCCACGCGTTCTGGCATACGGTGCTCGTGGGCCTGCCCACCGGGTTCTTCGTCTCGCGCGCCCTGAAGACGAGCTGACGCACAGCCGAGTAAGCTCGCGGCGCATGGACCTCCCAGCGCTCCTGGGCCGCATCGCAGCCGGCCGCACGGACCTCATCCATCCATTGACCACCGGCCCGGACGGCGCCGGCGTCCTGCGCGAGCGCGGCGCGGAGCTGCTCACGTGGTCCACCTACTACGGGGATGTCACGGCCTGTCGCCTGCTGGTGGCGCAGGGCGTGTCGCTGTCGACGCTCGGCGCGGATCTCGGCCTCAACGCCGCGGCGTTCCACGGGCACTGGCAGCTCTGCGAGTTCCTGCTCGAGAGTGGCGCGACCGCGAAGTACGTCGACCCGGAGACGGGCGAGACGCCGCTGCATTCCGCCATGTGCAGCAGCGATCGCGAGCGCTACGATCTCGTCACGGGGGTCCTGCTGCGCGCCGGCGCCGATCCGAACGCAGCCACGATCCCGGACGTCGAGACCGGGTCGTTCATGCGAGATTGCCGCACGCGGGGCGAGACGCCGCTGCACCGCGCAGCGGCATTCTGTTCTCCGCAGACGATCGCACTGCTGCTGGAGGCTGGCGCCGATCGCGAGCGCCAGGACGCGCGCGGCGAGACACCGCTCTCCTGGGGTAGCTGGGCGCGTCGCTCGACGGATGTCCTGCGTCCGCTGCTGTACGGACGTTTCCGCATCCACCCGGACAACAAGCCGATGCGCGTCGATCTGCTCGGCGCACCGCAGGATCGCTGACGCATGCGCGGGCCCATATAGAAGAGTGGGGCGCGGGCTGTATATCCGAACAGTATACGCCCGCGCACTTCGCGGCATGCGCCAATGCGTGGCTGCTCCTGGAAATCCACGACCATCTCCCCAAGGTTGTTAGGCGGCGTCCGACAGCAGTCCGCGGCAGGTCCGACATCCACCCCGCGCGTCACTTCCCAGACTGCTCGCCGTGACTCACGCGTTCTTCATTCCAGGCGGTTACGCCCGCGCGTTCCCGCGGGCGCGTGCGGTCGCAATGAATCCGCGCGCAAGACTCGAATGACCGCGCCGTACAAGGAGTGGACCGTGCTCCCGCACGGCGAGCTGACCCCCATCGACGAGCGCATCATGTCCGTCGTTGGAAATCTGAGGATGCCGTTGCTGGAGCTGCCACGGCGCATGACGGCCGTGCGCCTCGCGTCCGGCGACCTCGTCATCTTCAGCGCGATCGCCCTGCGAGAACCCGACATGGCCAGGCTCGAGGCCTTCGGCCGGCCAGCCTTCCTCGTGGTGCCGAGCGAGCGTCACCGGCTCGATGCGCCGGGCTATGCGACGCGATACCCGAAGATCAGGGTCGTGGCGCCGCGCGCCGGCATCGCGAAGATCGGTGAAGTCGTGCGCATCGACACCAGCACGCCCGACTTCGGGGATCCCGGCGTGCGCTACATCGAAGTGGCCGGCGACTCCGCCCTGGAAGTCGACGGCGGCGACGGCATGACGGTGATCGTCAACGACCTGATCGGCGACATCCACGGCGAGAGTGGCCTCGGCGGCTGGCTGCTCCGCAGAATGGGCTTCGCCGGCGACGAGCCGCACGTCCCCGGCCCGGTGAAGCTGATGCTCGGCAAGCACAAGAACGAAGTGGCGCGTCTGTTCCGTCGCTGGGCCAGGCACGCGAATCTCCGGCGCATCATCGTGTCGCATGGCGATTCGATCGAAAAGAGCCCCCAGACCGCATTGCTCACGCTGGCCGAAAGCCTGGAATGAGCGGATGTGAAAACGGTCACCGACTGGAGGCGCGCATCGACTTAAGTTCACCGGGTGAAATCCGCGTGGAAACTCCTGCTCGCCCTGAGCCTTTGCGCGACGCAGCCCGCGCTCGCCAGCCCGGGCTACCTCTCGCGCGCGGACGTCCGTGAATTCATCGACGCGTTCGCCGCGGAGCACGGCATCGAGCCGGCGGTCCTCGAGCGGGTTTTCGGCGCCGTTCAGTACACGCCCGCGGCGGTCCGCCTGGTCGGTCCGGTGCCGAGTTCGGCGCCCTCACCGGCGCGCTCCTACGCCCGTTACCGCGAGAAGTTCGTCACTCCGGCCCTGATCTCGATGGGTACGCAGTTCTGGGCGGCTCACGCCGCGGATTTGCGGCGCGCGGAGCAGCAGTTCGGCGTGCCGCCGGAAGTCATCCTCGGCATCCTCGGCGTGGAGACGCGCTTCGGCCAGAACACGGGCTCGTTCCGCGCGATCGACGCGCTGGTCACGATCGCCTTCGACGGCGTCCGCCGCCAGGATTTCTTCCGTGACGAGCTGAAGGAACTGCTCCTGCTCGCGATCGAGAAGGGCGTCGACCCGCTCAGCATCAAGAGCTCGTACGCCGGCGCGGTGGGATTGCCGCAGTTCATGCCGTCGAGCTATCGCAAGTACGCGGTGGACTTCGACGGTGACGGCCGGATCGACCTGCGCGGCAGCCCCGCCGACGCCATCGGCAGCATCGCGAGCTACATCAAGTCGTTCGGCTGGGTGCCGGGCGAAACGGCGACCGCGAAGGTGCGCCTGCTGCCCGGCAGCGAAACGGACCTCGTGAGCGGTCTCGAGCGCGTGCACGACATCGCGGACGTGCAGGGAAAGGGCGTCATCTTCTCGGGGGCGGAACCGCCATCGGGGCCGTGTTCGATCTTCGAACTACCCACGCCGGGAAGCCCCTCGAAGTTCGTCGCGGGATTCACGAACTTCGAAGTGATCACGCGTTACAACCGCTCGACGTTCTACGCGTCGGCGGTGCTGGAGCTCGCGGGCGCCATCCGGCAGGCGCACGACCAGGTGCAGCTCGCGTCTAGGTGACGGCCTGGTGAATCAGGAGGATGGCGCCTCCGAAGATCCCCATCAGCAGCGCCAGCAGCGACACGTTCACGCTCCACTTGAGAACCATGTACATCGGCCGGTTCGTCGCCTTCAGCGCCTTGCTGCGCGCGAGGATCGGCGCGACGCCGGCGAAAATGCGATTCGCCAGGCCGCGATTGTCTTCCAGCGTGTTCGGCACCACGGTGCCGCGCGTCATGCCTTGATAGAAGAAATTGAACATGACGCCGAAGATGTTCAGCGGCCGCTTCACGTCGCACATCAGGATCAGGCGGTCGGCGTTGGTGTCGTTGTTGACGAAGTGCAGGTAGGTTTCGTCGAACATGATGACCTGCCCGTCGCGCCAGCTCAGCTTCTTGCCGTCGACGTTGATGTAACAGGCGTCGTCGTTCGGCGTCGCGAGACCGAGGTGATAGCGCAGCGAGACGGCCACCGGGTCCGCGTGGCGCGTCAGCTTCCCGCCGGCCGGTAGATAGGCGAACATCGCGCCGTTGATGTCCGGCACCTGCTTGAGCAGCTCGACGGTCCTCGGGCACAGGCGCCGCGCGGAGTGGTGCGTGTAGCCGTACCAGTTCACGTAGAAGCGGCTCCAGCCGTACTTGAAGAAGGTGCGGAACCCGACGTCGTAGTAGCCGCCGGTGCCCGGCCGCTTGGTGGAGTCGAAGTAGTTCTGCTTGACGAGCGCCATGCCCTCGTCCCGGATGACCTGCCAGTTCTGCTTCAGCAGGTCGAGCTCGGGGAACTCGGCGGGGTCGAGGACGGGGTGCGCGCCGCGGCTCTTCGTCGTCGCGTACAGCGCGCAGTTGAGCGGGGTGAAGATCGGCCAGCCCTTGCGGAAATACTCCCCGAGGCTCGCGTAGCGGGCTTCGCCGCGGAAGCGGTAGACATACACGATGCTCGCGACCGCGAGCAAGGTGAGGACGATGAGTACTGGCATGAGAGACCCGGGTGTGCAGTACGGCGGGATCATGCTCTCTTTCGGGGCGTCAGGCGAGTCCTGACGCACACTTTCAGGCCCGCGCGGCGGGCCGGTCGGTGTCCGCGCCCGGTCGCGGGAGTCGGGAGCGGCGATGCGGGTCGCATTCGCATCGAGCCCGAGACTGCGTGCGAGGGCGTTGCAGCAACCGGAAAGCCGAGCGGCAGGTGGTTAGACAGAGCGGCATTTCGTCACATTCCTGCCGGTGACGTCTTTCCGGCACGGTGTCGATTGACGATGCACGCGCAAGATCCGGCGTCATGTGGAACGAATACTGGACGAACCGCGGAACTCCCTGGGAATTCGACGCGGGTCCGCCGGGCAACAGCGACTGGAGCGAGTTGTTCGCGGGCGTTCCCAATTATCGCGGGCTCGGACTCGCGGTCGCCAACCGCGAGCTGTTCCGCTGGCATCACGGCCCGGTCTTCTACCGGGGACGGCTCGGACAGAACGCGGTCAAGGTGCTCGTGATCGGGCAGGAGGGCGGCCAGGACGAGGCGCTCGCGCATCGTGCATTCGTCGGTGGATCCGGCGCGCGAATGCAGGCTTTCCTGCGATTCCTCGGCATCACCGAGTCGTACCTGTTCCTCAACACGTTCTTCTATCCGATCTTCGGCCAGTACACGGGGCCACTGAAGTGGCTCGCGCAGTCGACGGACTCGCCGATCGTCAAGCACCGGCACTCGGTGTTCGAGTACCTCGCGGGGCGCAACAACGGGTTCGACCTCGTGATTTCGGTCGGTGAGGCCGCGCGCGCGTCGGTGCAGACCTGGCTCGCGATGCGCGGCGGTGCGCCGCACGCGAACTTCCTCAACGTGCATGTCATGCATCCGGGCGCGGGCGCATCGGGGTCCGCCGCGGCGGTCGTGCAGAGCTTCCGCGCGGCGGCAAAGAAGATCCGCGACTGGGCGCGCACGCGAGCGCAATGGCTGCCCGTCGACCCCGGCGTGACGCGCGACCTCGATGCCGCCTACGTCTATCGCGCGGCGCCGATTCCATTTCGCGACCTGCCATTCGGTTCGACCTGGCGCATCGGACACGACGGCACCGCCAGCAATCGCCGCGACGAACAACGCGGCATCCAGATCTTCTCCGACGATGGCAAGTACAACAACCAGGGGCACAACCTGGTGTACCCGGGCGCGGCGGGCGGTTCGGCCGCGGGCTACGCGGCGCATGCCGACGATCTGCCCTACGAGCCGCCGCGTCACGACCACTCGGCTTTCGACGCGGGTCCGCCCGCGGCCTGGGCCCGGCTGCTCATGGGCGGAGAGGCCGGCCTCGACTGGCCTGACTTCGCGGCCTTGGGACTGCCCTGTCATCCGTCGTTCGGTTTCGGCCCGATCCTGCGCGGCCGGCCGGCGCAGGCGTCCGTCGTCGTGCTCGCCGATCGCGACTCGCACGACGACTTGCTGACGGCGCGCGCCATGACCGGCGAAGACGGTCAACGGCTGCAATCCTTTCTCGAGGCCGCGGGCCTGACCCGTCGGTATCTCATCCTGCGCGTCCTGCCGGTGAACACCGCCGGCGCGACCGCGGCGCCGTTGAATGCGGCCATCGACCATCCGCAGACGCGCGCGATCTACCGCGCCGCGCTCGATCGCTGTACCTCCGCGCGCGCCATCCTCGCGATCGGCAGTGGTGCGCAGCGGCTCGTAGCGCACGTCAACGCACGCAACCTGCCGGTGGTGTCGATGAAGCGCGCCTCGCAGACCGGTGCCGTCACCGACTGGAAGCGGGCTCACCAGGACCTGGTTGCCATCTCCTATCCGACCGACCGGGCACCCGCGGCGAACTACTCCGGCGCCCGCGGCCAGGTGTCGCGCGCGGATCTGCCATACGCGACGCTGCGCTGGAAAGGCAGCTCCGGCGATCGCGCGCTGCAGCCCAGGCGCGGGTCGTCGCTCTCGCCCGACTACTTCAAGATCATGATCCCGGCCTGGGTGGATGCGCTGGCGCCGCGCCCCCTGACACCGGCGGAGCAGGCAGCCGCCGATCTCGCCCCGTAGACGGCCTCCAGGAGCACGCGATGGCGAAGAAGAAAAAGACCCCGATCGATCCGCTGTCGGGTCCCGCCTTCATCCTCGAAGGACGCGTCGTCACGATGAACGCGCAGTTCCGCGTCATCGACAACGGCCGCATCTATCTATCCGGCGGATTGATCCGCGCGGTGCGCGAGAAGGGCGCCGCGCCGCCCGCCGGCTTCGACGGCGCTCCCGTCATCAACACCGGCGGCACGCTCTTTCCCGGGCTGATCGAGCTCCACAACCACCTGAGCTACAACGCCATCCCGCTCTGGAACGTGCCGCGCCTGTTCGAGCACCGCGGTCGCTGGGCCGATCATCCCGACAAGAAGCGGCTCATCAGCCAGCCGATGACGGTGCTCGCCGGCATCGGCGGCACGATCGAAGCACTCGTGCGCTATGTCGAGGCGAAGTGCCTCGTCGGCGGGGTCACGACGTCGCAGGGTCTCACGCTGGTCGCAGATGCGGGCATCGCGCATCGGTATCGCGGCATCGTGCGAAACGTCGAGAACACCGACGACCCCGAACTGCCGGAAGCGCTCACGCGCATCGCGGACGTCGAGAGCGCGGCCGCTTTCGCCAGGAGGTTGGCGTCCGCGAAGGATGCTTCGCTGCTGCTGCACCTCGCGGAAGGATTCGGTCCCCAGGCACGCAAGCATTTCCTGAATCTCAAGCTGCCCAACGGAAAGTTCGCGATCACGCCGGAGTTCATCGGCATACACAGCGCCGGACTCATCGCCGAAGACTGGGAGGTGATGGGCGCGAACGGCGGCAGCATGGTGTGGTCGCCGCTCAGCAACCTGCTGCTCTACGGCAAGACCGCGCAGATCAAGAGCGCCAAGGCGGCTGGCGTCACCATCGCGATCGGCTCGGACTGGTCGCCGTCGGGCAGCAAGAACCTGCTGTCGGAGCTCAAGGTCGCGAAGGTGTTCAGCGAACGTGAAGGAGGAATCTTCTCGGCGCGCGAGCTCGTCGCGATGGCGACGATCAATCCCGCGCGCATGCTCAAGTGGGATGCGGCGCTCGGTTCGATCGAACCCGACAAGCGCGCGGACTTCGTCGTCATCAAGGGCAAGACCGGCGATGCGTACGAGAGCCTGCTGAAGGCGCTGGAAGACGACATCCAGCTCGTCATGATCAACGGCGTGCCGCGTTTCGGCGCGGCGGCGCTCATGGACTCCGCCACCGCAGCCTTGCTGCCGGCGCCGTTGCCGGCGCTCGAATCGCGCAAGGTGGGCGGCAAGCCGATGAAGTTCAACTTCGTGCAGGAAACGGCCGATCCGCTCGTCGCGCCGGTGTCGTTGTCGGTGGCCGAGCAGCGGCTGAAGACCGCCTTGCACGATCTGCCCGAACTCGCCTCCGGACTCGCGGACCCTGCGCTCGCGGCCTCGCTGCTGGGGGTCACCGGTGCCGCGGACGCCGCGGCTCCCGTCCGCCGCTGGACGCTGGAACTCGAGAACGATGCGCACGACCACGCCGCCTTCGGCGCGGACACGCTGCGGCCGCTCGCGCCGGGCGAACTGGAAGCCGACGCTTCCCCGTTCGGCGCGGATGCGCTCGCCTTCAACGGCTCGCTCGCCGCGAATCTCGTCAGCATGGAGCTGGATGCGTTCACGCTCGTCGACGACGCGAAATATTTCGACCGTCTCGGGCTGCAGATCAATCTGCCCGAGAAGTTCGCGGCCGACGTCGCCAGGGCGCACGGTGCGCCGGTGCCGGCCGGGCCCAGCGGCACGACGCTGCGGCTGCCGCCCGTGGCGGATTCACCCGACCAGATCGAAGCGTCACTGCCGCGTTCGCTCGCAGAACTGCGCGCCTTGCCCGACCTCCTGACGCACGCGGACCGGATCCAGCTCGTGCGCCAGGCGCGGCGCATGCTGGAGCAGGTTTACGTCCATCTGCCGCTCAAGCGCGCGGCGCACGCCGTCGATCCGCTGCAGCAGCTGCGGTTGCTGCAGTTCGCGCTGGAGGAAAATCCGGGCTCGCCCGCGCTCGCGGGGCTGTCATTCCATCAGCGGCTCATGGAGATCTTCAACGAGCTGCGCGATCTGCATACCGCGTACATGCTCCCGCCACCGTACGACGATCTCACCGCGTTCCTGCCGTTCCTGCTCGAGCGGTGCCTGGACCCGCGTCCCGCCTACCTGGTGACGAAGGTGTCGCCGTCGCTGGTGCATCCGACGTTCGTGCCGGGCGTCGAGCTGCTCTACTGGAACGGCATGCCGATCGAGACGGCGATCCACCAGAATGCGAATCGCCAGGCGGGCAGCAACCTCGCCGCGCGTTTCGCCCGGGGGCTCGCCGGCATGACGATCCGCCCGCTCGTGCGCGTGCTGCCGCCCGAAGAAGAGTGGGTGCTGATGACGTATCGCGCACTCGACGGCCGCATCCGCGAGATCCGCCTGCCGTGGCAGATCCGGTCGTCGAACGGGACGGTGTCGTTCAAGATGCCGCCACTGACCGGGCAGGCGGGGCGTGCCCCGGCGCGCAAGCCCGGGCGCCGGCGCCGCGCGCCGGACATCGCCGCGCTCGCCTCGATCGGTCTCGACGTGCAGATGGAAGCCGTGAACGCCGTGCGTCGCGATCTCTTCGCCACGGCCAGAACGGGGCGCCGGCGCGCGCCGGCGACGCGCCGCGGCGCGGACACGGAGCTGCGCACGGGGCTGCCCGGCGCGATGAGCGCGCGAATCGTGTCCACGCCCAGCGGCCAGGTCGGTTACCTGCGCATCTTCTCGTTCTCCGTGCCGGACTCCGACGCGTTCGTGGCCGAGGTCGTGCGGCTCCTCAAGTTGATGCCGAAGCGCGGACTCATCCTCGACGTCCGCAACAACGGCGGCGGACTGATCTGGGCCGCCGAGCAGCTGCTGCAGATATTCACCGATCGCCGGATCGAACCGGAGCGCGCGCAATTCCTGAACTCGCAGCGCATGCTCGAGCTGGTCCGGCGCAATGCGCCGTCGCCGGTCTCGGCCAGCCTGAATCTCAAGCCTTGGATCGAGTCGATGTCGGTTTCGCTCGTGACCGGCGCGGTCCACTCCGAAGGGTTTCCGATCACGCCGCCCGACAAGGCGAACTCGATCGGCCGGAAGTACCGGGGGCCGGTCGTGCTCATCACCGATGCGCTGGCCTACAGCGCGACGGACATCTTCGCCGCGGGGTTCGCCGATCACGAGATCGGGCTGATCCTGGGTGTCGATGAGAATACGGGCGCCGGCGGCGCCAACGTGTGGTCCTACTCGCTGCTACAGAGCCTGTTCCCCGACGATGATCGCCGCATGGATCCGCTGCCCGCAGGCTGCGACCTGCGCGTGGCGGTCCGACGCACTCTGCGCTCGCAGGCGAGCGCCGGCATGCCGCTCGAGGATCTCGGCGTCGAGCCCGACGAGCGGCACTACCTCACGCGGCGCGACGTCCTCGGGCGGAACGAGGACCTGATCGCGCACGCCGCACGCCTGCTGGTCAGAACGTCGCCTTGAACGAGATGCCAAAAATCCGCGGCTCGTTGAGGAAGCCCGTCAGGTTGTTGAAATCGATCGCGCCTACGGCCACTTCTTCGTCCGTGATGTTGCGGCCGAAAAGGGCGCCTTCGAACTTCCCGTCGTTCCAGGCATAACCCACGCGCAGCCCGCCTTCGAGCAGTTCCTTGCCGGTGAACTCGATGGATTCGTAGAGGAAGAAGTTCACCTCGCTGCGGTACGCCCAGTCGGTGTACGCGAAGAACTCGCCGCTGCCCACGGGGATGCCGTAACGGAGCGTGATGTTGGCGATCCACTCCGGCGCCTGCGGCAGCGGATTTCCGTCGATCTCGGCGAACGTGGCGGTGCCCACCGTGAAGGTCGGGTCGGTCACCGTGCACGCGAAGCAGGTGCCGACCGCGACGTCGGCGTCGTCGATCTCGGTGTCGTTGTAGCTCGCGCCCGCCGTGAACAGTAGTTTGGGTGTGAGGTACGCCTGGAAGTCGAGCTCCGCGCCCTGGCCCGTGGTCTTGTCCGCGTTCAGCAGGCGCACCGCGTTGCCCGCGCCGCCGACGGCGGTGAGCTGCTGATCCTCCACCTCGTAGCGGAAGAGATTGAAAGCGAGTTTCGCGCGCTTGTCCCACAGATCCGCTTTCACGCCGACCTCGAGCGCGGTGTTGGTCTCGGGCTCGGCCACGGATTGATTGCCGAACGCGCCCGCGGCCTGGATGCTCGCGCCGCGGAAACCGGTCGCGGCGCGCGCGTACAGGTTCAGGTCTTCGTTCACGGACCACGTGCCGCTCAGGTCCCAGCTCACCTTGCTGTCGCTCAGGCTGGCGCTCTGCGGACCGGTCGGGTCGGGGAACGTGAAGCCCTGCGGCACGCCGTTCGCGAAATCCTTCTCGTCGTGCGTGTAGCGCACGCCCGCGCGCACCTCGAATGCCGGCGAGACGTCGAAATTCACGGAACCGAACAGGGCCCACGCGGTGTTCGTCTGGTTGCCGCGCAGGTACTGGTTCTGCACCCCGCCGCCCAGGCTGTCGTACGAGAAGAACTCGGTGTCGTAGTCCTCGTCGAAGTAGTAGACGCCGGCCTGCCAGTTGAACGGACCATCCACCTGCGATTCGAGGCGGATTTCCTGCGTGAACTGGTCGAGCGTCGGGATGGCGTCCGCGGTTTCGCTCGGGAAGGGAATGAAGCCCGGGCCGTTCGGCAGCGCGCAGAAGCCGCAACCGAAGCCGCCGTCGATGTCGCCGCGGCTGTACGCATCCATCGATTCGTAGCCGGTGATCGAATGGAGCGCGAGATCGCCGAAGTCCCAGCTCAGGCGGATGCTGCCGCCCTTGATGTTCAGTTCCTGGCGGTTCTGGCCATCGAAGAACGTTTCGTCGGGGTCGAAGCCGTCGACGAGATCGTTGGTGCCGGATTCGATGATGTTCGCGCGGAACACGCGCGCCGTGCCGTCGAGGTTGCGCACATGGGCGTTCAGCAGCGCGTCGAAGTTCTCGCTGTCGTAAGCGAGCTGCAGGCGCGCCGCGCGGTCGTCGTAGCCCTCGTAGTCGTCACCGCCCCCGGCGTCGATGGCGCCTTCGTGCTGGTTGCCGACGAAGTCGTCGCGATGCTGGTAGAGCGCCGAGAAGCGCGCCGCCCAGCCGTTGCCGAATGGAATGTTGATGGCGCCGTCGACGTTTGTCGTGTTGAACGTGGCAGAGGATACGACAACGTAGCCGGCGAAGCCGGGCTGCGGCCGTCGCGAGGCAGACCTACCGACGCCGTCAGGCAGGTTCCTCCCGCAGAGCGGGCCCACGAGCG
>CADEED010000026.1:16804-39540 GCA_902826225.1 uncultured Pseudomonadota bacterium
CGGGCCGCGCAGCACTTCGATCTGTTCGAGATCGAAGATGGGGAAGCCCTTGAGAATCGGGTTTTCCTGCACGACGTCGTCGTAGACGAGCGAGACGGGCTGCGACGCGTTCAGGCGGAAGTCGCCATTGCCGTAGCCGCGGATGTAGAAGCGCGGAAAGGCGCGCCCGAACGACGATTCGACGTTGAGGCTGGGCACGCGGCCCGCGAGCACGCGGACGTCCTGGCCGTTCGTGGCGAGCACGTCGAGCGTGGCCGCATTCACCGTCGAGATCGAACTCGGGACGTCGAGGATGTTCTCGGTCCGGCGCTCGGCGGTGACGATGACTTCGTCGAGCGTGCCTTCCGGCTGTTCCTGCGCCGCAGCAGTGACGGGAATCAGCGCGATGGCAGTCCAAACGGCGGTCGATTTCTTGTTCATGAGGCGCCCCTGATCCTGGATGCGCGAAGAATACATGCAGCGGGCGAGGAACGCAGAAATGCGCTGAGTTCGAGCACGGCGTCCCGCGGGTGCACCACGACGGCTTCGGCGACTACGCGAGGAATGTATCGATCGGCCTCATCCACCGCACGAACTTCTTGGCGCGGGCGAGCCGCGAGGGGGGGGCCGGTCGCAGGCCTCGGATTGTAGCTACACTGCGTGAAAACGGAGGCTGAAAATGTCGAAGCTCATCGCAGTGGTCGGTGCAACGGGCGCCCAGGGAGGCGGTCTCGTCCGCGCCATTCTTGCGGACCCCGCCGGCGGATTCAAAGTCCGTGCGCTCACTCGCAAGACCACGGGCGACAAGGCCGCGGAGCTCCGCAAACTCGGCGCGGAGGTGGTGGAGGCGAATCTCGACGACGAAGCCTCGATCGCGCAGGCGTTCGCCGGCTGCTTCGGGGCGTTCTGCGTGACGAACTTCTGGGAACACATGGACCCGGGCCGTGAAGCCAGCCAGATCCGCAACCTGGCGCAGGCGGCGAAATCGGCGAAGCTCGAGCACGTCGTGTGGTCGACGCTCGAAGACACGCGCAAACAGGTGCCGCTGTCGGACCCCCGCATGCCGACTCTGCAGGGCAAGTACAAGGTTCCGCACTTCGACGCGAAGGGCGAGGCGGATGCGCAGTTCGTGCAGGCCGGCGTCCCGACTACCTACCTGCTGACGACCTTCTACTGGGAGAACTTCATCTACTTCGGCATGAACCCGAAGAAGGGCCCGGACGGAAAGTACACGCTCGCGCTGCCGATGGCCGACGGAAAGCTCGCGGGAATCGCGGCCGAGGACATCGGCAAGTGCGCGTATGGCGTCTTCAGGCAGGGCAGGCAGTGGGTGGGGAAGCGCGTGGGCATCGCGGGCGACTTCGTCTCCGGCGCGCAGATGGCGGCCGCCATGTCGAAGGCGTTGGGAAAGGACATCGCCTACTACCCGGTGGATTTCGCGACGTTCCGCGGCCTCGGCTTTCCGGGCGCGGACGATCTGGGCAACATGTTCCAGTACTACGTCGAGTTCGAGCAGCCCTTCGCGGCAGCGCGCAATCTCGACACCGTCCGCTCGCTGAATCCGGGGCTGCTCGATTTCGAAGCGTGGCTCGCGAAGTACGGGAGCCGCATTCCGCTCGAATAGCTCAGCCGCCCTTGAAGGCGGCCTTGAGCTTCGCGATGTCGAACTTCACCTGGCGCTGCATCTCCGCGGCGACGCGCGCGGCCTTCTTCTTGTCCCGGTCGGCCATCATCTCGAGGAGCACGGCCGGGTAGATCTGCCAGCGCACGCCGTACGGGTCGCGGATCCATCCGCAGGCGACGGCTTTGCCGCCGTTCTTGAGCATCACATTCCAGTACCGGTCGAGTTCCGCCTGGGTGCGGCACGTGACGCCGAACGAGATGGAGTCGTTGAAGTCGTCGTGCGGGCCCGCGCTCATCGCGAAGAACGGCTGACCAAACAACCTGAACTCCGCGCAGCGCGTGGTACCGCCGGCGAGCGTCCAGATCCTGTCGATGCGCGACTTCGGGAAGAGCTTCACGTACAAGCGGGCGGCTTTCTCGGCGTCCTTGACGTACCAGAGATGGGGAACGATGCGTGTTTCGTGTTTCATGGGGCGAGCCTATCTCCCGGCGGGGTCACGGGTTTGTCAGAGGGCGACACTATCGGTGTCATGAGAACACGGTGTTCTGGGCGCTTCGGCCCGAGAACGGGTCACGTCCGTGACGACGGGGAAGCTCCCTGCGCTGACGGGTGCCAGCCCCGCGGCTCGTTGAACGTCGGCACGAATGCCTTCACGCGCTTCTGCACCGGTTCGGCCAGCAGGTAGCGATTCCCCAGCCACGACACCGCGCCCTGCAGCGCGACTCCGTAGTCGTGTGGCGGAAGCTGTCGATTCTTGTCGCGTTTCATCCCGATCTCCATCGTTTCCCGGTGCAGGACATTGTTCCGCCGGCACGGCTCGCCTAACAACGTCCGGTGGATGAGTCCGCGCCTCTCTCCAAAGTGGGAGAGGAGGGCTGTACACGTTCCGAACGATCGATCAAGCGTTCCGGACGCCCGATCATTCAAGCCGCCCGCCCGGCTGCGTAATCTCTCATCACCCACTCGAATCCATGGAGACGACGACGATGAATGTTCAGCGATATTTGATCCAGCGCACGTTTCCCGCAGGCGCGCTCGATGGCGTCACGCCGGAAGTGAAGAAGACGGTCAATGCGAACAACGGTTCGCTGGGCGTCACCTGGGAGCACTCGTACGTGAACGCCGAGAAGACCAGGACGTTCTGCGTCTACACGGGCCCGAGCGAAAGCGCGGTGCGCGAAGCGGCCGCGAGGAACGGCCTGCCGGTCGACTCAGTGACGGAGATTCCGGTCACGCTGCTGCCGAAGTAAACGGCAAAAGAGATAAGCTCGTTCCATGAACGAGCGAGTCACACCGGACGGCCGGTACTTCGTGGTACGCGGCCGGCTCTGGCGGCGGGCAAATCCCAATCTGAGCCTCGAGAAGCGGGATGCGCTCGTCCACGAGTTGATGGATGCGCGGCGAGCGGTCAAGGCCGCGATGAAATCCGGGGATACAGCCGAGCTGCAGACGGCCCGCAAGGCCGTCGACGCCGCGAAGGTCGCGCTCGGTGAGCGCGGCGCCGTATGGTGGACCGACGGTTCGCCGGATCTGAACCGCCACAAGGTGGCGGGCACTCCGTACGCCGACTGGTGGAAGGCGCTCAGCACGAGATGAGGATGTCGAAAATATCGAAATTCGCCGCGTGTCTGATACTTTCCAGCGGATCCGTGACGGCCGATGCCGACCCGACCCAGGAGCTCGAGCTCTACGTCGGTTCGTGGACCGTGCTGGGCGCGGGCAGCGAAAACTGGCGGGAAACCTGCGCATGGTTGCCGGCAGGTGGACGCCACGTCGTCTGCCAGGGGCGGGACAAGGTCGACGGAGTTCCGAGCGAATCACTGAGCGTCTACAGCTACGACGCGGCGGCGCGTGAGTACGTCTATCACGGGTTCCGCCCGGATGGCTCGTTCGAATCCGAACGCGGACAGCGCACAGCGACCGGCTTCCTGTTCGCGTCCGACAAGGGTTCGGGCGCCGAGCGGGTGCGGACGCGATTCACCGTCACCGAACTCGGGAACGGGCACTTCCTGGGGACGTCGGAGATCGCCAAGGGTGACGGACCGTTCGTCGTCCGGAGCAAAGCGGAGTACGTCCGCTCGCGCGGCGTTGCGCAGTAGCAGCCGCGCCTCCTACACGCGAACTTCATTGTCCAGCGCGCCGAGAACGTCGTCCGCGGGCGCGTTGATCGACAGCGCAAACAGGTGATCCGCGCGGGTCCGGCCCAGATTGACCGCGGCGATCGGCTTTCCGGCATTTGCCGCCGCTTCCGCGAAGCGGAATCCCGAGTAAACCATCAGCGACGAGCCGACGACTAACAAGGCGTCCGCGTTCGCCACGCCTTCGAAGCCGCGCGTGACTCTGTCGGGCGGGACGTTCTCGCCGAAGAACACCACGTCCGGCTTGAGGATGCCGCCACACTCGGGGCAGTCGGGGACGACGAATTCGCTGAAGTCGCGCGTCTCGAGGTCGACGTCGCCGTCGGGCGCCGCGGGCGCCTGGATGTCCGCCCAGCCGGGGTTCTCGGCCGTCAATCGCGTCTGCAACTCCGCGCGAGGCAGCGAGTGTCCGCATTGCGTGCAACGGACGAGACTGATCCGGCCGTGCAGATCGATCACGTTCCGGCTCCCGGCCGCGGTATGAAGGCCGTCGACGTTCTGGGTTATCAGGAGTTGCACGACGCCGTTCGCCTCGAGCTGCGCCAGCGTTCGATGTGCGATCGTGGGATGCGCCTGCGCGACGATGGGCCAGCCGACGGTGCTGCGCGACCAGTAGCGCTGGCGCACTGCGGGCGAGGTCATGAACGGACGGAATTCTACGGGGCGGGCCCGCTTCCACTCGCCTTGCGCGTCGCGGTAGTCAGGGATACCCGAGCTGGTGCTGATGCCGGCGCCCGTGAGGACGCAGAGCCGGGGGTGGCGTTCGACGAATTCCTGGAGCGCGGACATGGGTCCGCGCAGATCTTATCGCGGCGTCTTGGCGAGCGCGCCCGCGACCACGGCCGGGTGCCAGCGACGCGGCTCGATGAAATAGGGCTCGTGCCTGGCGAGCCGGGCCACCGGTTCGGCGAGCAGGTAGCGATCGCCCAGCCACGACACGGCGTTCTGCAGCGCCGTGCGGTAGTCGGTGCTCGGGATGTTGTCCTTGCGTTTCATGTCGGTCTCCTCCGTCGACTCTACGGATTCGAGCTTCGCAAGGTGGTGATGAACCTGAGCTGAAGTGTGATTTTGTCCAATCGGCCGCGGATCAGTCGGCGTGGGGCGCTCCGGCCGGCTCGCGGGTCGACGACGAGGCTTCTCCGCCACACGTCGGGTTGTCCGAATTGGGCACGCTCAGGGTTTCGTCACCCGAATTGTCGTGGCGCTGGCCGACCGCCGCGAGCAGTGCGGCGGCGGCTACCTGGGGCATCCAGATCCTGGTTTTCATGGCGCGCAGTTTCTCATCGGGTCCCGGCCTGTCACGTCAGCCAAAGCCGATTCCGGACGGTCATGTCGTCGGGCAGGGACGAGAAAATTGACGGCGGTGAGGCGAGCGTGGCGTGCGCCCGCGCGAATTGCGACGACGGTGTGCACCTCGTAGCCTGCGCGCCATGCGAAAAACCCTCCTCTGTCTGCTTCTGGCGTCGCCCTTGTCTCTGTGGGCCGACGAACCGACCTGCCCATCCGCCGACGACGCGAACGCGCGTCCGGCTTTCGACGCCGCCCGTCTCAAAGAAGGGCGCTTCACCTATCGCCTTTCCCGCTTCGGCAAACCACTGGGTGACGCGATCATCGAGGTCCGGCGACCACTCGCGGAAAGTTCGTACTGCAAGTTTTCGATCCATCGACCGCGCTCAGCCGCATGGTCGGCACGATCGGCGGAACGGAGCGGATGACGGTGCCCTGGGGCGACGCGGAGGTCACGCGCCTCGACTACAGCATCTGCAAACGCGATGGCGTGAAGCAGTACACCGTGTACGCCTCGAAGGACGCGCCGCACTTCATGATCCGCGAGGACATGCCGCACGGTTTGTTGTCAGAGCTGATTCGCGTCGAACCCTGAGTTAGGCTGCGCTCCATGAAAAAACTCTCTTCGCTGATACTCGCCGGCGCCGCCACGGTGGCGCTGGCACAAGAACCCGCGCGCGTGACCCCGATGACGCCCGACGTCATCGACAAGTACGAGCAGACGCTGCCCTCGGCGGATTTCATCCGTCGCGAAGCGATGGTCCCGATGCGGGACGGCGTCAAGCTCTACACGGTGGTCGTGATGAAGAAGGGCACGGCCAACGCGCCGATCCTGCTCTCGCGCACGCCTTACGACGCGCACGGGTCCACGCATCGCGTGGCCAGCCAGCGCGCGGTCGACATCCTCGAGATCATGGATGCCGAGTTCGTCGAGGACGGCTACATCCGCGTCTACCAGGACATCCGCGGGCTGCACCGCTCCGAAGGGCAGTGGGTGCTGAACCGTCCCTTGGCCGGGCCGGTGAACGACACGAAGATCGACGAGTCCACCGACGCGTACGACACCATCGACTGGCTCGTGAAGAACACGCCGGAGTCGAGCGGGAAGGTCGGCGTCATCGGTTCGAGCTACCTCGGGTTCACCACGCTGATGGCGCAGATCAACCCGCATGCGGCGCTCAAGGCCACGGTGCCGCAGAGCCCGATGGTCGACGGGTGGATGGGCGACGACTGGTTCCACAACGGCGCCTTCCGCGTGAGCGCGTTCGACTATGTCGTGGGCCTCAGCCTGGAGAAGGGAAAAGGTGACGGCGACTTCGCGCTCGGCGGCGGCGACCACTACACGCGCTACCTCGAAGCGGGCTCGATGGGTGACTGGGCGAAGAAGTTAGGGATCGAGCAGGTGCCCGGCGTGCGCAAGTTCCTCGAGAACCCGGCGTACACGGAGTTCTGGTCGCTCCAGGCCGTGGACAAGTGGCTGGCCGATCATCCGCTGACGGTGCCGACGCTGCTCGAAGTCGGGCAATGGGACCAGGAAGACAGCTATGGCGCGCCCGCGGTGTATCGGGCGCTCGAGCCCAAGGACACGAACAACGACAAGGTGTTCCTGCACATCGGACCCTGGCGGCATTCCGGCGCGAACCACTACGGCTTCGACCTCGGCGCGCTTACGTTCACGGGTGACACCGCGCGCGAATGGCGCGTGAAGTACGTGAAGCCCTTCCTGGATCATTACCTCAAGGGCGGGCCGGATCCGAAGACGCCGCCGGTGCTCACGTATGCCACGGGCGCCAACGAGTGGAACGTCTCGCAGAAGTGGCCGATGGGCACGAGCAAGCCTATCTACCTGGCGGCGGGCGGCGTCGCGACGTTCGACAAGCCGAAGGCGAGCGGCCGCGAGGAGTACGTGAGCGACCCGGCGAAGCCGGTGCCGTTCCTGCCGCGCCCGATCGACATGGGTGACGCCAGCCAGTGGAAGCCATGGCTGATCCGCGATCAGCGGTTCGTGTCCGAACGGCCCGACGTCGCTTCGTGGAAGAGTGAGGTCCTCACGAAGGCTGTGCACATCATGGGCGCGCCCGAGGTCGAGTTGTTTGCCGCGACGACCGGAACGGACAGCGACTGGGTCGTGAAGCTCATCGACGTGTATCCGAACGACGTGCCGGAAGCCGCGTCGCAGGGCGCGAAGCCCGGTATGGCGGGCTACGAACTCGCCGTCGGGATCGAGATCTTCCGCGGCCGCTACTTGAAGAGCTTCGCGAAACCGGAGCCGCTGAAGGCGGGCAAGGTGGAGAAGTATCGCTGGCGGCTGCCCGATGTGGACCACGTGTTCCTGCCGGGACACCGGATCATGGTGCAGGTGCAGTCGAGCCTGTTCCCGCTGTACGACCGCAATCCGCAAGTCTTCGTCGAGAACATCATGTTCGCGAAACCGGCGGACTATAAGAAGGCGACGCAGAGCGTGTTCTTCGGCGGCGCGAACGCGAGCGCGGTGGTGCTGCCCGTCGTGCCTTGAGGGCGGCTCGTCGGCCGACCCCGTGTGGGGCGGCGAGTCCTCGCACCTCGCGCTCAAGTTCATTGCTCGCTCTCGACCGCGCCTCAGGCGCGCTGCGCTGGATCTATCAGGACGCACCGTCGGCCGAACTCGTGGAAGCGAAGAAGGGCTGGGGCTTCGGCGCCTCGCCGGTCGTGTCGGATGGACTGGTGTACGCGGCGGATCTGAACGGCAAGGTGTATGCCATTGATCTGAAGCCGTAATTCCGACAGGCCTACAAGCAGGCGGCCGGGTGCGCGCGACACTTTGGCCATGATCCTGTCGCTCAACGTCGGCTGCGTCAGCCCGATTCCCGGTTTCGTCCCGCACCGTCGCCGCGCCATCGTGCTCGGTGCGACGGAAGCCGGGGTGTCCGCGGCGTTTCACCTCGGCAAGATGGCGACGCTGATCGAACAGCGCGACTTCGCGAGCGCCGAACGCAAGGCGTTGTACGAAGTGACGTCGGGCGCGCCGCCGCAGCTCCATCCGACGCCGATCGAGGCCAGCGCGAGCTGGGACGATGTCTGGCGGCAGGTGGTCTCGCTCATGAGCGGCGAGGTCCGCCTCGGCAGTGTCGTGACGGCGATCGACAGCGCCGAACACCGGTTGCAGCTCGCGACCGGCGAATGCTTCATCTACGACAAGCTCGTCTGCACCTTGCGTCTGCCGACGCTGCAGCGCCTGCTCATCGACGAACAGCCCGAGTGCGTCCGCGGTCCGGACTGGTGGCGGTGCTGGTTGGGCGGCCGCGACATCGAACTACTCGACGAGGCCACGCAGATCGCGAGCGGCGACCTGGACGGCGAAGCCGCCGGCAAGCGCATGGCTGATTCGGTGACGCGCGCGATGCGCGAAAAGTACTCGCGGAATTCGCTCGTGCGGCGCCAGGAGGCGTTGTTTCAGCCGAAGCTCGTGCGTTCCAGGAGCTCGGCCGCGCCGTAGAGCCCCGCGCCGAACACCAGGAGGGTGAGCAGTGCCTGCAATCGGGCAACATCCGGATGCGGAGCGCGGCTGGCGCAGGCACCCGGCGCCAGCGAAGAAGATGTCTGCCCGTGGTAGTGTCCGCGCGATGAAATTCCAGCTCGGCCTGATCCTGCTGGCGTTCGCGCCCATCGCCGCGGCCCAGCAGAAATTGTTCGACAACCACGTGCACATCTGGGAAGGCGAGAAATCCGTCAAGGAGTACCTCGCGCAGGCGGATGCCGATGGCCTGAAGGTCACGCGCTTCGGCGCGATCCACATGGCGCGGCTCGGAAAGCTGGACGAGACGCGTCGGAAGAACGACGAGTTGATCGAGCTCTCGAAGAAGTATCCGCAGCTCATGCCGATCCCGTCCGTGCATCCGTACGACGGCCAGGCCGCGCTCGCCGAGCTCGGGCGGCTCGCGGGCAGGGGCGTCACGGCCATCAAGATCCACCCGCACACGCAGAATTTCGACGTGACGGATCCGCGCGTGCCCGCGCTCTGCAAGCTCGCCGGCGAGCTCGGCATCGTCGTCATGATGGACAACGCGAACATCATTCCGGGCGACAGCGAGAAGCTGTTCAACCTCGCGGTCGCGGTGCCGAAGACGAAGTTCCTGTTCGCGCACATGGGCGCGCTGAACTTCCGGTTCTGGAACATCATTCCGCTCGTGCGCACGACGAAGGGTTTCTGGTCCGACAACATCTGGTTCGACATCTCCGCGGTGGCGTACATCGCGGCCGATTCGCCGATCGAAGCGGAACTGGTCTGGACGATCCGCAACGTCGGCGTCGATCGAGTGATCCTGGGTTCCGACTTCCCGCAGATGTCGCTGGCGACCGCGCTCGGCGCCTTCGAGAAGCTGGATCTCACGGACGAAGAGAAGGCCAGAATCCGCTTCGAGAATGCGCGACAGCTCTTCCGGCAGTAGCATTCAGTCAACCGTCGAGCGCGCCTTGAATAGGCGCGCCTGGCGGCGCGACACCTCGATCTCCAGACCATCACGCAGCTGCACGTGCAGGCGGCCACCTTCGCCGGCTTCGACGCCCTGGATGAAATCGAGGTTGACGATCTGGCCGCGATTGGCGCGGAAGAATCTGCGCGGATCGAGCTTGGTTTCGAGCGCCGCGAGCGATCGCCCGAGCAGCGGCCGTTCGCGGCCCCAGAGCAGCCGCACGTAGTTGCCCTCCGAGGTGAACACGCCGACCTCGCGAAGCGGCACGAACCAGCACCGCGGGCCGTCCTTGATGAACAACTGCTCGAGCGGCGCATCCGCGGCCGGTGAGCCGTGGGTGACCGCTGCCTGGATCTTGTGAAGCGCGGCCGCGAGTCGCTCCGGCTCGACGGGCTTCAATAGATAGTCCAGCGCGTTCACCTCGAAGGCCTTGACCGCGTATTGGTCGTAAGCGGTCGTGAACACGATGCGCGGCAGCCGGTCGAGACGCGTCAACAGGTCGAAGCCCGTGCCGCCCGGCATCTGGATGTCGAGGAATACGACGTCGGGGGCGAGCTGCTCGATCCGCGCCTTTGCGTCGTCTATGTTGCCGGCCTCCCCGATGACCTCCACAGAGGGAAACGCTGCGAGCAGCCGGCGAAGCTCCCGTCGCGCGAGCGGCTCATCGTCGACGACCAGCGCCTTCACGCGGGCACCCGCACTTCGGCGACGACACACGCAGCGTTCGACGCATCGAGACGCAGCGTCCCGCGATCGCCGAACAACAGCCGCAGGCGCTCCGTGGCATTGCGCAGACCAACGCCCTCCGGATTGGATCCCGGCGCGCCGGGCGGCCGCGGATTTGTCACCTGCAGCACGAGGAAATCGCCGTCGATCCGCGCGCCGACGCGCAACGTCCCGCCTTCCTTGAGTTCCGCGATGCCGTGCTTGATTGCGTTCTCGACCAGAGTCTGCAGCAGCATCGCCGGCAGACGCACGGTGCGCGCCGCGGCGGCGATGTCGCGTTCGACGCGCAGTCGCTCGGCCAACCGCAAGGATTCCAGCGCCAGGTAGTCTTCCACCATCTCCAGCTCGCGTTCGAGCGACACGAGATCCTCGTCGCCGACAGCGAGCGTGTAGCGCAAGGTCTTCGCGAGATGAGTTACCGCGTCGCGCGCGCGGTCGGGTTCATCGGCGATCAGCGAGCGCACGCCATTGAGCGCGTTGAAGAGAAAATGCGGATTGAGCTGGGACTTGAGCAGCCGCAGCTCGGCCTGCTGCAGCGACACCTGCGTACGCCAGCGCTGGCGCTGCATCGTGACCGCGAGATAGATGGCCACCCAGCAACCATGCACGAGCACCTGGAAGATGAACACGTTGCGCAGCTGGCCGCCCGGCGAGAGCTTGTCGTAGAGCACGCCGGAGAGCGGCGGGATCCGCGCGTCGTAGACGACCTGCGCGAGTTCCAGCGTGAGCCACCAGGCGAGCGTCGCAATGACGAGGACACCGGCGAACATCCGGCCGAGAAGGGCGTCCGGCGGCATCGCGAGCCATCCGTGGCGACGGGCCAGTACCCGCAGGACGTGCGTCAGGCCCACGCCGGCGATCGAGATCCCCCCCCACAGCGCGCCGGCCTTGCTCCACGGCTGCGAGGCGAAGATCACCTCACCCGACGCCTGTGCGTAGAAGTAGAAGCCCCAGCCGAGGAATTGCAGTAGCCAGTACGCCAGAGGGATTTCTCGTTTTACTTCGCGTCCGCGGCGAGCGTTTCCCGGTCGATGGGTTCGCCGCGCAGGATCACCTTGTCGATCTTCGACCACGCCGCGACGTCCGCCAAGGGATTCGCGTCGAGCAGCAGCAGATTGGCGATCTTGCCTTTCTCGACGGTGCCGTAGTCCTGGTCGAGCCCGATCTGCCGCGCGTTGTTGATCGTCGCGGCCGCGAGGATGGCTGACAGCGGAATCCCGGCCTGCGCCATGAGCTGGATCTCCCGGTACGTGTCGTAGCCCGGCTGGTTGCCGTAGGTCGGCGCCGAGGGCGTATCGCTGCCCAACAGCATCGGCTGGCCCAGTTCGTAGAGATAGCGCAGCGCGCGTTTGCCGGGGTCGGAGGTGTGCCAATGCGCCTCGGCGTGCTGATGCTGCTCGAGAATCCCCGCCGCATCCGGGTTCGGCCCGAACACCTCGCGCTTGAACCATTGCGCGGCGTCCGTGCGATACCACGCGAGAATGCTCGCCGGCACGACTTTCGGGTACATGGGGTCGTCGAGCAGTTTTGCATCGAGCAGCTCGGTGACGCCGGGCAACACGCGCAGCGTCGCCTGGTAGCCGATCTTGCGTACATGGATCTCGCGCAGGTGCGCGGCGATCTCCGCGGGCACACCCGGCTTGCCTTCCGCCGAGTCCCAGTTCCAGATGCCGTGCACGATGATATCCGCGCCGCCCGCGATCGCGATGCGCTGCATCTCTAGCGCATTCGCATGTGCGGCCACGAACAGGCCGTGCTTCTTCGCCGCCGCATGGACTCGCTTGAGCGTGTCGACGCTCGGAAGCGGCCAGCCCGTGGCGGGACCGAAGCCGTCTTCCACGGCGACCTTCACGCAGATCGCACCGCTCTTCGCGATGCGGTCGACCACGGCCTCCGGCGTGTGCTCCTCGGGCTTCGCGCCGGCTGGCAGCGGGTGTTCGCGCGCGTTCGCCGGTTCGAAGCTGTAGTCGCCGAACACCTGGTGGCGGATCGCCTTGTCGACGAACACGAGTGGATAACCGTCGACAATCGGCGCGGCGCCGCAGCGATGCAGGTCCGGATGCTGCTTCTGCGCGGTGAACTGCGCGATGCCCTCCGGAACGTTGAGGAGGTCGAGCACCTGCGTGACGCCGAAGTAGAGATAGCTGCGCGGCTGCTGGGCGAAGAACGCCTGTTCCATCGCCTTGAGCTGTGGATCAGTGGACCCGGGAGCAAGGCCGATCGGGTACGACACGTGGACGTGCGCATCCGTGATTCCAGGCGTCAGGAACTTGCCCGTGCCATCCAGGCGGCGTGCTCCCGCCGGCGGCGTGATCGGCGCGCTGCTGACTGCGACGATGCGGCCGTCGCGCACGAGCACGTGCCGGTTGCCGGCAGGCTGCGGCAACTCGGGGGAGACGAGCGTGACGTTCTCGAGGAGCAGCGGTTGACCGGCGGTCGTCGAGGCGGCGAGCAGGGCGTGGATGGCGTTCATGGCGCGCAGACTAACCGTGCGAAGTCGCGCATCGGCCATTCGATGTCGAGCGGTCGCCGCACCGTGACGAACGGTCGGGAACCGTGGCGAGCGGCGTGATCATCGGCGGCGGTAGTATGATGGCGACCCCCAAGGAGAGCCCAGATGAACAAGCCATCACTCGTCGTCTCCCTGATCGCCGCGCTCGTGCTCGCCGCGTGTTCGAAGACCGCGGACGTCCAGGAAACCACCGCGCCATCGCCCGCGGACGCACCTGCGGCCGCGCAGGCGCCCGACGCGCCCGCGGCGCCTGCGCCCGCCACCGCGACCGCGTTCGATTTCAGGATCGGCGAGCTCTCCGCCACCGCGCTCAAGGACGGCGACATCGAATTGCCGAACGACAACCAGGTGTTCGGCGTCGGTCTCAAGCCCGAGGGCGTCGCGGCCGTGCTCGGCGCGAACGGCGTGCCGACGGACAAACTCCATCTCAGCATCCAGCCTCTGCTCGTGCGCGCGGGGGAAAGCCTGCTGCTCTTCGACACGGGCGCCGGCGGAAACTTCGGTCCCGGCTCCGGCAAACTCGCCGGGTCGCTGGCGGGAGCGGGCATCGACCCGGCGAAGATCACCGACATCTTCATCTCGCACTCCCATGGCGATCACATCGGCGGCCTCGTGAGCGCCGACGGGAAGCTCAATTTTCCGAACGCCAGGATCCACCTGACGAAGGCGGAATGGGACAGCCTGTCGAAGCAGGAGAAACTGGCGCCGGTCGTCGCCGCGATCCAGCCGAAGGTCACTCCGTTCTCGCCCAACGCCGAGCTGGTTCCCGGCATCGTGAAGGCGGTCGAAGTGCGGGGTCATACGCCGGGCCATTCCGCGTACCTGATCACGTCGGGGGAGCAGTCGCTGCTCTACGTCGGCGATTCGATGCATCACTACATCGTCTCGGTCCAGAAACCCGAGTGGACGATTTCGTTCGACGGTGACAACGCGACGGCCACGGCGAGCCGCATCAAGCTGATCGCGGATTCCGCGGTGTCGGGCCAGCGCGTCTACGCCGTGCACTTCCCCTTCCCGGGACTCGGCAAGTTCGAGAAGAAGGGCGACGGGCAGGTCTGGGTCGCGGAGTAGTCGGGAGGGCGCCTCAGGCGCGGGCCGCCCGACAGAGCTTCGCGGCATAGAGCGCGGCGCCGTAGTGCGGCTCGTGCAGCGGGCGTGCGACCGTGAAGTCGGCGCTCGCGGATTTCAGCGCCGCTTCGAACGGCTGCAGCAACAGCTCGCCCGCGCCGAATGCACCGCCGGAGTAGGACACCTTGACGGGTTCGCCCGGCTCGAAGCCCAGCCGGTGGCGCAGCGCGTCCGCGATCTGCGCGAGCTCGAGGCCCGCGCGATGGAAGATGTCGAGCGCCGCCGCGTCTCCCGCTGACGCCGCCTTCGAGACGAGCTGCGACAACTGCGCGAGCTCGCCGCGCGTTTTCGCATTCGACCCGTATACGTACGCGCACAAGTCGAGATCATTGCGCAGGTGCAGCGTTTCGTTGACCAGCGAGTGCAGCGGCCCCTCGGGCAGACGGCCGTCGCTCATGCGCGAGTACGCGTTGAGGCCCTGCATCGCGATCCAGTAGGCCGAGCCCTCGTCGCCGAAGGACTCGCTCCAGCCGCCGGCGCGCGCGGCCGCCTTGCCGCGCTGGCCATAGCCGATCGACCCGGTACCCGCGACGATGTTGATGCCGTCGGCCGCGCCCAGCGATCCGGCCCAGCCGCAGACCATGTCGTTGTCGACGGTGTATCGGTCGTGCCGGAGGATCGGCGCGGGCATGGCGCTCAGCGCTGGCGTCGCCTGCGGGTCTTCGCCGAAGCCCGGAAAGCCGAAGAACGCCCAGGAAATCTGTGCCGCCTTCGCGCCGGCATCGGCCAGGACCTTGGCGACGCCGCGCTCGAGGACGTTTCTCACGCCGTCGAGTCCGACTTCCGGATGGTAGGTGGTGCCGAACTGCGCTTCGGTCACCAGCTGCAGGCCTGCGTCGATCAGCGCGAATCGCGTCTTCGTTCCCCCGCCGTCGACGCCGAGGAACAGTTCACCGCTCATTGCGGCAGCGAGTGGAGGCGCACGCCCTGCACGACGCGGTTCACCATGCCTTCCTTGTTCGGGTTGTCCGGGGAGAAACCGAGCGTGCGCGATTCGTGGAAGGCGTAGAGCTGCGCGACCGCGATGTACGGCCAGAGCAGTTCGACATCGGCCGCGTCGGCCATGCCGGGCACGAGCAGGGTGTCCCCCGACTGGTCGGTACGCGCCTTGGCCGTCACCTCGACCACGCGCGCCGCGCGGCCGTCGCGCCGCAGTTCGTCGATGAGGTCGTGATCGTACATCCGAGTCAGCGGGTCGTTCGAGACGTAGACGACGACCAGCGTGCGCTCGTTGACGAACGTCTTCGGGCCGTGACGGAAGCCGAGCGGTGAGTCGAAGCAGGTGACGACGGTGCCGTTCGTGAGTTCGCCGAGCTTCAGCGTGGCCTCGCGCGCGAGGCTCTGGAACGGGCCGCTGCCGAGGTAGACCACTCGCTGATACTGGCTGAGTGCCAATTCCTGCATGGTCGCACGCGTGTCCTGGATCACGCGGCGCATTGCCTGTGCGATGGCGCCGATGCGTCCGTCGAACGCGCCGGGCGGCGAAAGAGCCAGCAGCGTGGCGTACATCATGCAGCTGAAGCTCGACGTCATCGCGAAGCTCACGTCGTGCGTCTCTTCGGGCAGGAGCAGCGTCATGGCCTGACGGACCTTGGTCTTGTTGAGCGCGCCGTCGCGATTGCAGGTGACCAGCAGGTGGCGCACGTCCTTCACGAGCGACTCGGCCAGCTTCACCGCCTGCAGGCTCTCGGGGCTGTTGCCCGAGCGGCCGAAGGAAACGAGCAGGAGGGGCTGGTCCGGACGCAGGTAGAGATCCGGCGAGCTCACGATGTCCGTGGTGGGAACGGCGTCGACGCGTGCCGGCAGCTCGCGGTCGAGGAATGCCGCGAGGCACCCGCCGACATACGCCGACGTGCCGGCGCCCGTGAGGATGATGCGCGCGCGCGGATCGTTCGCCAGCGGCGCGGCGAACTTCCGCAGGTCCGCGTGCAGGGTCGCGAGCAGTTGGTGGGTCCGCTGCAGCATGTGCGGCTGCTGTTCGATCTCGCGCGCGGTCCACAGCGCTCCGGACGCTGAGAGCTCGGTCGCGGGGACGCCCAGGTGTTCGAGTTTTTCAGTGGGAATGGCAGGCATGATGGTAGTCGTCGAGTACGGCGCTCACGTGCGCCATGGCAAGGGACAGGGGCTCGCGCGAGGCGGCCCCCGCGCGGACAGCGGGCAGCGCGGTGGGTAGATGCTGGCTGATCAGCGAGATCGGCGGCAAGTTGCCGCCGAGGTTTTCGAATAGTTTGATGCGCGCGTCTTCGATGGCCGGGTCCGGCCAGTAATATCGCACGCGGTCGCTCAGCGAGTACTGCAAGTCGAAGGTGAGCGGCTTGCCATTGGCGTGGTAGTACTTCTCCCAGTGCTGCGGCTGCTCTCGCATGCGTTCGAGCACGGTGTCGCGCAGGTGCGCCTGCTCGTTCTCGTGCGTCAGCTCCTGGTCCATGGCGTCGAGCGCCCACAGCGCCTCGCGCATCGCGAACGTGAGGCCCGGGCCCACCTTGAGGATTGCGAAGTGGTCCTTGACCAGCGAACGCAGGGCCCCACGCGTCTGGTAATCGGTGGAATGCGCCTCGTAGACCATGTTCGGCACGGCCGTGATGGCATGGCTGAGCGCCTGCGCCTTCCGGGGGCCGTAATCGATGACGTGATGGTGATCGAACTCCACGCCCGGCTGCACGACGGAGGCGATGACGCGCTTCCAGGCATCGGCCAGACCCGCGGCTTCGAATGCCTGCCGGTGTGCCTCGATGGTGGCCAGCGCCGCTTCCGGCGTCGTCACGGCGAGACCCGCGATGGATTCGGTGGCGCCGCCGGGCACCGGCACTTCCGTGCCGATCACGTAAACCGGTGGTTCGCCGCCCACCTGGCCGTGAGCGGTCTCCGCGGCGCGTGCGAGGCGCACGGCGCGCTTCACGATGTCCGCCTCCGGCAGCGGCGTCGGATCGCCCGCGCAGGACATGGAGCAGTCGAGATGGATCTTGCGGAAGCCGGCGGCAACGTAGGCGACGACCATCTGTTCGGCCTTGGCCATGGCCGACATGGGGGGCATGCCGGTCCACGGATTCGGGCCGAGATGGTCGCCGCCCAAAACGATGCGCGCCGGATCGAAGCCGACGCGCTGCGCGATGCCGCGCAGGAAACTCACGAAACCCGCCGGCCTCATGCCGGTGTAGCCGCCGTCCTGGTTCACCTGGTTGCAGGTGGCCTCGAACAGGACCAGCGAGTCGTCGTGCGCCTTCGCATGGCGCAGCGATGCCTCGATGACGATCGGGTGCGCGCTGCAGATGGACGTGACGCCGATGGCGTGTCCCTGCTTGTGTCGCGCGACGAGATCGAGGAGGGGATTCACCGGCGGGCCTCCACCACAGCCGGTCTCTCGGGCTCGAGCACGAGCAGCAGCGAGGCGATGAGCGCGAGGACGAGACCGACGATCTTGATCGGCCCGGGCTCCGCGCCCGCGAAGGCCATCGCGAGCACCGCCGTGATCAGCGGCGCCCCCGCGTTCGTGAGCGGCGCCACGATCATCGCCTTGCCGTAGCGGAACGCGTAGACGATGGTCAGCGCGCCGACGGCGTTCAGCAACTGGATGCCGAAGGTCATCCACGGGCCATCCCAGCCGGTGTTGATCGGCTGGCTGAAGTCCGTCATGGCCCATGCGATCGGCGCGAGCACGAGGCCGCCGACCATCATGTAGAAGAAGATGCTCTCCGCGCTCACCGTGTTGTTGGCGAGCTTCATGAAGTACGCCTGCACGCCCCAGGCGACCATGATGAGCAGCGCCAGCGCGAACCAGCCGAGGCCGCCGGCCGGGCCCGCGCTGAACGACAGGTCGAACAGCGGCAGCGCCACGAGGGCGAGCACGATGCCGAGCGCGCCGAGCTTGCCAGTGCGCTCGCGCAGCAGCGCGAACGACAGCGCGATCGTCACGATCGGGGACAGCGAGATGATCGGGAAGATGAAGTAGGCCGGGCCGATCGTGAGCGCCTTGAACAGCAGCATCTGCCCGCCGGCGCCGAGCAGGCCGATCGTCATGCCGTAGCCGATCGCACGCGGCGTCGCGTCGAGCTTCCATCCGGTCTTCGCGAGGATGAACACCGCCGTCGGGATCATCGTGGTGGACCACACGCAGTACACGAGCGTGTCGGGGAAGCCGTGCTGCGACGACAGGCCCGCCAGCGCGCCCCAGATGCCCCACAGCACCACGGTGACGAGCGCGTAGCCGACCCAGTTGCGCGAGCCGTTCGTCATGCACTCACCGGCGTGGCCTGAACGAGCAGGAAGCGTTCGAACCTTGCGGTCAGCGTGTTCGTCGTCGCGTCGACGGTGCCGAGATCCGTCTCGTTGAAGATGTCGCGCACGCGGTACTTGCCCTTGCCCAGGCCGCGCAACTCGACCCTGCCATTCCAGGACGGCGCGTAGAACGCGTAATACATCGAGCCGTCCTTCGAGATCGCGTGGCCTTCCGGCTGGTCGAAGCCGAGGTCGTACAGCTCGCCGCGGTACTCGCCCTTCGGCAGCATGTGCTGCTTGTAGAGCGCCGCCCACTTGCGCCAGACCTTTTCCTTCTCCGGCGTGAGCACGAAGCCGCCGGGCGGTAGTTTGTCCATCGGCTTGTCCGTGTCCTTCGGCCACGTGAACTTCGTGGAGATCACGGCGCCGATGCCGACGCTCGATGCGAAGTCGTCACGGTTGTCCGAGAGCTCGACGTGGTCGCCGGCGAGGCTGCTCGTGTTGCCCATGATGGCCTTGTAGCTCTTGCCCTTGTGGCGCACCTGCCAGGACGTGAGCGGATCGGACGTCG
The DNA here is from genome assembly GCA_902826225.1 of uncultured Pseudomonadota bacterium. GTDB lineage: Bacteria > Pseudomonadota > Gammaproteobacteria > Steroidobacterales > Steroidobacteraceae > CADEED01. Next base: position 35,436 of record CADEED010000026.1, read on the forward strand.
GATACTGATCCGTCGCCGGCAGGTTGTGGAAGTTGAATACCGTGCCGCAGGGGCAGAGCTCCACGACGGCGTTCGGATTCGCCTCGCGCGCGGCCTTGTGGATCGCCAGCCAGAAGTCGCCCATCTTCTCGACGGACTCGCTCGGGTGCTTGTGGTCATGCGCCTTGTTGTAGCAGGGCGCCACGGAATTCAGGTGCTGCCCGTCGAGCTTGAGGCCCTCGAAACCCCAGTCGCCGATGATCTTCTTCGTGAGCGCGACGTAGTAGTCGATCGTGGGCTGATAGGCGGGGCACTGCGTGAGCGAGTTCCACCAGGTCACCACCTGGAACGCGCCGTACCGATCGAGGATCAGCATGTCGGTGTGGTTGCGCAATACGTCGCTGCCCGGATCGGCGGCGAGCGGCGCGAGCCACAGGCGCGGCTTCAGGCCCTGCGCACGGATCGCCTTCACGAAGTCACGCATGTCCTGGTCGCCGCGCGGAAATTTTTTCTTGTCGAGGTGCCAGTCGCCCTCGTTGTTCTGCCAGCCGTCGTCGAGCACGGCCCACTCGAAGCCGAGTTCGCGCGCCTTCGGCAACGTGCCGATCACCTGCTGCATCGTGAACTCGCGCTCGTAGCCCCAGGCACACCAGATGGGCGCGAACGCCGATTCGGGCACCTGCGGCCCCGCGACGCCTTCACCGCTCATGAACTGGCGATACTGCGCGAGGGGCGCGTAGTAATCGCGCGTGTGGACGGCCACGAACGTGCGGTCCGTGGACAACGTGGCGCCCGGCGCGAGGGTCGCGGCCTGCGTGGATTCGATGGCGACGCGTGCGCCCCTGGCCGTACGAGCGACCGGCAGATCGAGCAGGCGCGGCACCGGTTCGACGTGGCCCACGGCGAAGCCGGCATCGCGGCGCCACACATTGGCCATCGGGATGCCGCCGCCGTAGTCGGACGCGGCCATGCTGAGCGTGTTGCGCTGGTCGAACCCGGCCTTCACCGGCTGGATCCAGTCACGCCGGTCTTCGTGAGTGGCGCCGGAGAAACTCCACAGGCCACCGACATCCGCGAGCTCGTGCGCGCCATTGCGCCACCCGGCGACCTCGAGCGGCTTGTCGCCCATGTTCGTGTAGTGGACCTGCAGCACGGCGAAGCCCGGCAGGTGCTGGAAGAAGGTGACCTCGACCTTCTTCTCCACGCCGTCCTTCGACCTGCCGGAGAGGGTGTGCCGGCGCGCGGCGCCGTGCCGCGGCGTCTGCAGGTCCGAAATCGCGTGGCCGCTGAACGCAAAGGCATCGATGGCGCGCGACTCCAGCAGCAACGCCTCGCTCGACTGGAAGGTCGTGAGCGGCTTGCCGCCCAGCGACACGCGGCTGCGCAGGAGTCCGTCGAAGGAGAGGGCGAGCGTCCCGTCCGAGGCGGTCTTGTCGCCCGTGCGCGGGTCGCCCACGACCTTTTCCCCGACTTCGGCGCCGAAAGCGGGTACACCACAGGCCGCCAGCACGAAGCTCCCGGAGACCAGTTTCAGTGCGTTTCGGCGTGCGTGATCCATGAGAGCAACCATCCCGGAAAGGTGCGGGGCATTCTGAGTCAGCCGAGCGGGTTGATGCAACTGTTTTGTTGCGATATGTTGCCATTAAGTTTCGTTTCGGAGCGTGGTCATATGAATCAGATTAATCGCGGGGTCCTTGCTGGTGCCGTCGCCTGCCTGCTGAGCCTAGCTAGTGCGTGCGCCAGGCGGGAAACACCGCCGCCTCCGGCCGAAACGCCGCCGCCCGCGCCAGCGAACTACTCGATGGCCGACTTCGCCACGGTGCGCAAATTCGACACTCACGTGCACATCAACGTGACCGCGCCCGCGCTCATCGAGCAGGCGCGCGCGGACAACTTCGAACTCATGACGATCAACGTCGACTACCCGGACTTCGTGAAGCTGCCGGATCAGCACGCCGCCGCCCTGGCGCAGATCAAGGCCGATCCCGAACGCGTGCACTGGACGACCACGTTCTCCATGCAGGGCTTCGACAAGGCGGGCTGGGCCGACAAGGTGAAGGCGTCGCTCGCCGCCGACCAGCAGCAGGGCGCGGTGGCGGTGAAGGTGTGGAAGAACATCGGCATGGTCGAGAAGGACGCGAAGGGCAAGCTCATCATGCTCGACGACCCCGGGCTCGCTCCCGTCGGCGACGAGATCCAGAAGCTGAATCTCACGCTCATCGGTCATCTCGGCGAGCCGCACAACTGCTGGCTGCCGCTCGACCAGATGACCACCGACAACGACCGCGAGTATTTCAAGAACCACCCGCAGTACCACATGTTCCTGCACCCGGATCAGCCGGGCTACGAGGACCAGATCAAGGCACGCGACAACTTCGTCGCCGCGCATCCGCAGCTGCGGTTCGTCGGCGCGCACCTCGCGAGCCTCGAGTACGACGTCGACCGCATCGCGGCCTTTCTCGACCGGTATCCGAACGCGAACGTCGAGACCGCGGCGCGCATGAGCCAGGTGCAGTACCAGTCCGTGCGCGATTACGACAAGGTGCGGAACTTCTTCGTCAAGCACCAGGATCGCGTGCTGTACGGCACGGACCTCACGCTGAATCCGGGCGATGACGTCGCCGAATTCAAGGCGTCCGCCCACGACGTCTGGATGCGGGATTGGCGCTATCTCGCCACCGACGAGACGCAGCGCGTCGAGATCATCAAGGCGGACGTGAAGGGGCTCGCGCTGCCGCGCGACGTGATCGACAAGATCTTCTTCGCGAACGCGAAGAAGACCTACGGACTGCCCTGAGCGTCAGGCGCTTTGAACGTCCACGCCGAGCGCTTGTATCGCCTGCACGACGTCCTCGGGCGCGTCGCGGTCGGTGATCAGCATGTCGAGGTCGGCCACAGAGATGATGCGGTGCAGGCACACCTTGCCGAATTTCGAACTGTCGGTGATCGCGATGACCATGCCGGCATTCTCGACCATCTTGCGATTGAGCAACGCCTCGGGCTCGAAGTGAGTGGTGATGCCGCGTTCGAGGTCGAACCCGTCCACGCCCAGGAACAGCTTGTCCACGTGCAGCGCGGCCAGCGCCTCGACCGTGAGGCCGCCGTAGAAAGACATGCTCTTGCGGCGCAGCTCGCCGCCGAGCATCACGATGTTGATGTTGCTCTTGGGGGCGAGCGAGGAGAGCACCCCGAAATCGTTGGTGACCACGGTCACCTCGACATTGGGCAACGCCTCCGCGAGCTGGATGCCGGTGGTGCCGGAGTCGATGACGATCGTGTCGCCCGGATTCACGAGCGCCGCGGCGCGCTGGCCGATCCGGCGCTTCTCGTCGAGGCGCGCGGTGCGCTTGGCTTCGTAGGGGGTTTCGGCCGACTGGCCGCCGACGACCTTGCTGTCGATCGCGCCGCCGTACGCGCGCGCCATCACGCCGCGTTCCGTCAGGAATCTCAAGTCCTTGCGCACCGTCTGCATGCTGACGTTGAAGCGTTTCGCGAGCGACGTGACCTGCACGCTGCCGTGCTGGCGGACGAGTTCGCTGATCTGCAGACGGCGTTGGCTGGTATCGCGGGTGACGGTCATCGGAACTCCTTGCGAATAAGCATGCACAATTTCGTTTAATTTCGCTATTGATGCGAAAGGAAACTTGTACTAGGCTAGGTTTCGTTTAGTTTCGGGAGACAACAATGACTAGCTCGCAACTGACCCGTTCACTCATCGCTCGTGGTGTCGCGCTCGCCTTGTTGGCGCCGGCCGCGAGCGTCGTTCATGCGCAGGTCGCGGATGGCGGCCAGAGCCTCGAGACGATCACCGTCACGGGAGTGCGAGCCAGCCTCGGCCGCTCGGTGGAACTCAAGCGCGGTGCCGGCACCGTGCAGGATTCCCTCACTGCGCTCGAACTCGGCAAGTTCCCCGACGACAACGTCGCGGACTCTCTGAGTCACATCACCGGCGTCGCCATCTCGCGCACCGCGGGCGGCGAGGGCCAGAAGGTCAGCGTGCGCGGCCTCGGCCCCGAGTACACGCTAACTACCTTCAACGACCGCATCCTCGCCACCGACGGCGCCGGCCGCGACTTCGCGTTCGACGTGCTGCCGTCCGACGTCATCAACGGCGCGGACGTCATCA